>JAFTBN010000044.1 GCA_017455185.1 Clostridia bacterium | reverse complement strand
TCAATTCCTTCGACGGCTGATGTTTCTTCCGGTAATTGTTCAGGATGTTGATGGCTACGCAGAGTTGACTCTCGGTCAGTTTGAACCGGTATCGGGTGACCTTTGTCATATGTAGATCATCTCCTTCAGAACGGTTTCTTCAGCACTGGCTTTGCAGTTGTTCATTTCCCGAACCCAACGGAGAGGATCGGACGCTTTCAACTGTTCGTCGATCCCGCGTTTCTCCGCATACTCTCTGACGAGCAGGGAGACGGTTTCCCGCGCATTTGTATCGACTTGGTGAAGATATTCGTTCAGCCGTCCTTCCATCGTCAGAGCCGTATAAGTTTCTTTCCTGTGAGCCTTGATGTAATCCAGGTGGAGCATTCCATATTTTCCAACGTAAACGTTTTTCATTTCAGCCCACCTCCGTCTCGTTTTTTTCGGTGAAGTCGGTATAGAGTTTGTCGAACGTATCTGCCGCTCCTTTATCAGATTCGGCAATCGAATGAACATAAATGTTGGTTGTGTCAAGGTCGCTGTGGCCGAGACGCATGGAAACTGTCTTGATGTCGCAGCCGTTGGCAAGCAGCATAGTAGCACTCGTGTGCCTCAGGCCATGAAATTTCAGATGGCGTATTCCGTGCCGTTTCAAAAAGTGATCAAATTGTTTCGTCGGTGTCTGTGGATTCATTACGTGCCCGTCGACTTCAGTGAAAACGTAGTTGAGGTTGTTCCATCCATCTCCCATCATTTTGATATATTTCTGCTGATACTCCCGGTATTCTGTCAGTGTATCGATGAGCCGCTGAGGGATAACCATATTCCGTAGACTGTTTTTTGTTTTCGGAGGTTTTTCAAAAGCTTTTTCTCCATGCGGTTTGTAAATACTTCGACGGACAAACAGGCGGTGATTCTCAAAATCGATATCGCTCCATTTGAGTCCGACGATTTCACCTCTGCGGCAACCGGTGAAGAAAGCGACTTCGATTATTGCACGGATATAGATCGGCTCATCCAGCAGGGCGGAGAGTATCTGTTTGACTTCTGCTTCGTTATAGACTTCGACTTCGGGGCGGTACTGTGGAGGGAACACAAGACGGCGGGAGTTGCTGATGTCGATATCCATATATTCCATCTTGTAAGCAAGGGAAAGAATCGAACGGAAGACGGTCGCGTATCGTTTCACCGTAGCTGCAGACATAGGTTTGCCTACTCCGTGAAAGTCTTGCCGTCCTTTGTTGATGATGAATTGGATGTAGTCCTGAACGTGCCGGATACCGAACTCGTTCATTCTCATCTTCCCGTAAGTCGGTATGAGATGCTGTTCGATGATCTTTTTGTAAAACGCGATTGTTCCGGGAGAAATCTCGGACTTTTTAATCTCCAGAAACAGCTTGCAGAAATCTTCAAACAGAGTCCTTTTCTGGTCGCCTGGTACAGAATTTGGTGCAGAAATATCACCATTCAGCATTTGCAATTCGAGTGAATTGATGAACATGTCCAATTCGCGTTGCAAAGCTGCGTAGCTTAAATTGGGTTTTGACGGCCAGAAAACTTTCGATACGGAAGCGTATCCTCCGCTGATTTTTTTGCCCGCCTGAATCCGAATAACGTAGCTGCCATTGGGTCTTTTCGTGATGCTTGCCATTTTTTGCTTCTCCTTTTCATTGGTTGATGTTTGGTCATTCAGCAAGATCCCGAAAGCGCATTTTTCAGTGCTCTGAACCCATGGCCTCTACTCTCCCTGCGTACCATTTTTGGTTTCGTTTGCAACGAATTTTGCAACGCCCTCGATTTTGGGGCAAAACGTTGCAAAAAACACAGGTTTGAGAGGTCTCAAAAACCGATGATTTTGATTTGCAAAAAAGTCCGAAAACCCTTGAAAATAAAAGAAAATGGGGATCATACGATCCCCACATGAAAGTTTGGTCTGAGTGACTGGACTTGAACCAGCGGCCTCTACCACCCCAAGGTAGCGCGCTACCAACTGCGCCACACCCAGATTGTGACGAATTGCATTATACAACGAGAAAAGTCAAAAGTCAAGATGAATAGAAAAAGTTGTTAAAAAAAAGGAATTGACGATGAGCAGTTTTCGGAAATGAAAGAGCGGGGATTTGTCTTTGGCGGATGCGGATTATAAGGAAGGGTAAAACACAGTGAGCCGGGTACTTCGTTCAGAACCCCCGGCTCACTGGTCAGTCATGTATAACTTGCCTGAGCTGTCAGATGCTTTTTTTGAATTCTTTCAGAATGGACTCGAAATCATTCAAGGCGTCTTCAATGACTTCCGGTTTTCTTAAATCAATTCCTGCTACCAAAAGGCTATCCAAAGGAGATCTGGAATCGCCGCATTTCAAGAAGTTGAGATATTGATTGATGTAAGAATCACCCTGGGTTTCAATTTTCTTTACGATGCTGGAAGCCGCCGAAATGCAAGTGGCATATTTATAAACATAGAAGAAGCGGTAGAAGTGCGGAATGCGCATCCATTCCAGAGCAATTTGCTTGTCAACATACACATCGGGTCCAAAATACTTTTTGACCAGTGCGTAATAATCGGCGTTCAGAATGTCTTTGGTCAGCGTCATACCATTGGACACTTTTTCGTGCGCGATTTCTTCAAATTCTGCGAACATGGTCTGACGGAACAGGGTCCCGCGGTAGAGTTCAAGGAGTTGATTGAGCACTTCAAGTTTCTCCTCTTTGCTGGAGGAAGTGCGAAGTTTGTAATGGGCAAACAGAATCTCGTTTACGGTTGATGCAACTTCTGCCACGAAAATAGTGTAATAGGCTTCCTGTTCTTTGTTGTTGGTGTGAGAAAAATACGAATGCATGGAGTGGCCGGATTCATGGGCCAGAGTGGAAACGTCATCCAGTGTTTCGGTGAAGTTCAGAAGGATATAAGGTTCTGTGCCGTAGCAGCCTGAACTGTAAGCGCCTCCGCGCTTGCCCGGAGTGGGCCAGACATCTACCCAATGCTTCTCAGTCAAACCTTGCTTCAAAGTGGAATGGTATTCCTTTCCCAGAATCTTCAGTGCATCCAGGACCTCGCGAACGGCTTCGTCGTATGTGTAATGTGAATGGGAGGAGGAAACAAGGGGCGTATAAACATCATAAAGATGCAATTTCGGTATGCCCAAAAGCTTCTGTTTCATGGTATAATAATCGTAGATGGATCCGAGATGCGCGTTGACGGTTTTAATCAGGTTGTGATAAATCTCGGGTGTTACTTCATCATAGAAGGTGGATTCCTCCAGACTGCTTCCGTATTTGCGCACCTGCGCCATGGTTACCTTTTCGGAAATGTAGGAATTCAGAAGGGATGCAAAGGTGTTCCCGAACTGATCGTAGGTACGGTACAGGGTCCGGAATGCGTTCCGGCGGACGTTGCGGTTGCTTCCCATCAGGAAGGGAACATAGTTTGTGTCGGTCAGCGTAACGAGTTTCCCGCTTTCGTCCCGGATTTTCCCGAAGGACAGATCCGCGTTGGCGAAAACAGAACGGATACGGGAATGGGAATGCATGGCGTTTTGCATGGAAGCAATCAACTTTTCGCTCTCGTCTGTGAGTGTGTGCTCACGGAAACGGCGCGCTTTTTCAATGGTACGGGCATAATCCAACAGCCCGGGTTCTTCCTTGTTCCAGGCCTGAAGAGTAAGGTCGTCGACCTTCAGCATTGCGGTCTGCATAAACGAGGAGGCTTCACCGAAGTCGTTGTACAGCTTGAACATACGGCCCATGAGAATCTGACCTTCGTTGTTGCCCGTGTCCAGGTCGGAAAAGAGGCTGGCGTAAACTTCCAGACGGTTGAGCAGCGACTCGATTTGCTGGGCGTCTTTCAGCGTGGCATAAAAGGGCGCAGAACCCGTAATGAAGTCTGCTTCCCTGGACTTGAATTGTTCGATCAGTTCGGCGGTCTTTGCGTAATCCTGATCAAAGGCCTGCTGATCTTTGTAAATGGCGGTTAAATCCCACTTTTCGGACTGCGGAATTTGTTTGCGGTCTGTGTAGTTAGTCATAGAATACTCCTTTGTAAAGGTAATGGAAAGGATTGCGGAATGTTGGAAGAAACATGGCCCCGGAGGCGTTTGGATCCGGAACAGATTCGCAGGTTGAACAATACCACGGTGGATGCGATTGCCCGCTTTTTAAATCTGGCCCCGGATGCGGTGGACCTGTCGGTCGTCCGTGATCTGGCGGAACGGACCGGCGTCTCGACCGATTATGCATACGCGGTGTGCCTTGCGTCGCTTTTCGGATTGGAATCGGTGGGGGAAGGGCAGGATTATTTTCGGAATTATTTTGTCCCTATGGTGCATCAACTGTCCCCTGAATCCTTCCGGGCAGACCCTTATTACCGATGCATCAGGATTCCTGAAGCGAGTCGGGGCAACTGGCAGCTGCGGACCCAAACCCTGAAGCCGGGGGAAGGATTTATATGCGATGACTTTAAAGTTTTTCCGGACGGGCGGCTTGTCCCCCAGGTCGGTTTTTTTGATGAACCGTTTTCTTATCCGGCAGTTCTTCAGAACGGAAGGGAATGGATGACCCTGATGCCAAACGAGACCGTAACAAGCAGAGAAGCCGTGGAACGGTCCCGGGGAAATGTTCTTACGTTCGGACTTGGGCTGGGTTATTTTGCCTATATGGCATCCATCAAACCTGAGGTTGCGCACCTGACGGTGGTAGAACTGGATCCGGATGTGATTTCCTTGTTCAACGAGTTTATTCTACCACAATTTCCTTTGCGTGACAAGATAGAAGTCATTCAAAGCGATGCGTTTGATTACGCTGAAAAAAGGATGAAAAAAGGGCAGTTTGATTTCGTCTTTGCCGATATCTGGCATGACGTGGGAGACGGGAAGGATTTGTACCTGCGTATGAAAGAAGTGGAAAAGAAGTTCCCGGGAACTGAATTCGTATATTGGCTGGAGAACAGCATCCGGTGCTATCTGCGTCCCGAATTGTGGCCGGATCCTCCCCGGAAAAGCGGGCCGGAGCCAAGGGAATAAAGGAGGCAAGTCATGTCAATTGAGAAGGTAAAAGAATATTTTTCACGTTTTGGTATGGAAAACCGTATCTGCGAGTTCCATGTTTCCAGCGCGACAGTGGAACTGGCTGCGCAGGCACTGGGATGCGAACCGTGCCGCATCGCCAAGACGCTGTCCTTTGCTTCGGAATCGCAGGTCATTCTGGTGGTTGCGGCGGGAGACGCGAAGGTTGACAATGCGAAATACAAGGCGCGGTTCGGAACAAAGGCCAAAATGCTCTCGCCCGAAGAAGTGTCGCTGAAGGTCGGGCATGAAGTGGGCGGAGTCTGTCCTTTTGCCGTAAACGAAGGTGTCTCGGTTTATCTGGATGTTTCGCTGAAGCGGTTTGACCTGGTCTATCCGGCCTGCGGAAGCAGCAACAGTGCCATCGGGCTCAGTCTGCCCGAACTGGAGAAATATTCAGGGTTTGCCGATTGGGTCGACGTCTGCAAAAACTGGCAGGGCGATTAAGAAGACAGACAGGGCGCGCCGGAAAGGCGCGCCCTGTCTTTGCGCGGTCAGGACTCTTCGTCCTGTTCCATCTGGCGGGTGAATTCACCCAGTTTCAGCCCCGGATTGTGCTCCAGCGCATAATCGATGCTCCAGTTTCCGGAAAAAATCAGGAACTGGTTGTGTTTGACGTCTTCCACCCACTTGGTTTCCTCCGCCAGTTTGAGACGCCCGGGTTCTGTCAGGTTTTCAGGCAGCCGGCGGATGAACTGATGCGGAAGATCCCGCTTGATGTAGGAGACTCCGTATTCGCTTTCCATCCGGAAGGCAAGTACGTCGAATTGAAGGACGCCGACCACACCTACAATGACGCGTTCCAGACCGGCGCCCGGTTCAAAGAAAATCTGAATGGCTCCTTCTTCCGCAATTTGCATCATTCCTTTGGCGAACTGTTTTCGCTTCATTGAATCAATCTGCTCGATGACGGCGAAATGTTCGGGGGCAAAGGTGGGAATCCCTTCAAAACAGACTTTGTGCTTTTCCTCGCAGATGGTGTCCCCGATGGAGAAGATCCCCGGGTCAAAGATGCCGATGATGTCTCCGGCGTAGGCTTCGGTGATGCCCTCGCGTTCCTGCGCCATCATCTGCTGAGGTTGGGAGAGCCGCATGGAGCGCTGCCCCTGCACATGATAGTAGTCCCGGTCGCGCTCGAATTTTCCGGAACAGATGCGCAAAAAGGCAATCCTGTCCCGGTGCGCCTTGTTCATGTTGGCCTGAATCTTGAAAACAAAGGCGGAAAAGAAATCTTCATAGGGGGAGATGATTTCATTCCCGCTTTTGCGGGGCAAGGGTTCGGGCGTAAGGGACAGGAAATTCTCCAGGAAGATTTCCACCCCGAAATTGTTCAGGGCTGAGCCGAAGAAGACCGGGCTTAGTTTTCCTTTGAGGATTTCTTCTTTTGAAAATTCAAATCCGGCTGCGTCCAGCAGCTCAATCTGTTCGACCAGTTCGGCGCGCATCTCCGGACCTATGATTTCATCAATCCGTTCGGTCTGGGAAAGATCGCATTGAACAGAAGAGATTCTGCTCCGTCCGGCATGCGCGTCCGAAAAGGTGTGGATGCAGTGCAGATTGCGGTCGTATACGCCCCGGAAGGTGATGCCCGAACTGATGGGCCAGTTCATGGGATAGGTGCGGATCCCGAATTCGGTTTCCAGTTCGTCCAAAAGGTCGAACGGATCCCTTGCATCGTGGTCCAGCTTGTTGATGAACGTGAAAATCGGAATGTGGCGCATGGCGCATACTTTGAACAATTTGCGCGTTTGCGGCTCGATTCCTTTTGCCGCGTCAATGACCATGACGGCGCTGTCTGCCGCCATCAGGGTGCGGTAGGTGTCTTCCGAAAAATCCTGGTGTCCGGGGGTGTCCAGAATGTTGATGTCATACCCTTTGTAATGGAACTGGAGAACCGAGGAGGTGACGGAGATCCCGCGCTGTTTTTCAAGTTCCATCCAGTCGGAAACCGCGTGCTTGTCACTGGATTTTCCCTTGACCGAGCCGGCGGACTGAATGGCGCCTCCGTAAAGGAGCAGTTTTTCCGTAAGAGTGGTTTTTCCGGCGTCCGGATGCGAGATGATGGCAAACGTACGCCGATTCTTTATTTTATCGATGATTTCCTGTTTCATATCTTGTATGGCGGCGCGCATGGTTGCGCCGCTCTCCTTTTATGTTCTGTATGCTGTCAATGGAGTCAATGGAAAAGGAGACTGCTATTGCATTTCTTCAATGTGATTGACATAGTCCAGGGAGGCCAGGGCCTCGATGATTTCCACGTGGCTCTTGTATTTCTTGAGTTCGCTGCTTGAAATGGTGATGGTCACGGAGTAGACCGACAGTCCGGAGCCTACATAGGCCGGATTGGATTCGATATCGTCGATGCGCAGGCCCAGTTTGCGGATGGTGGTGACGAAATCCTGCAGGTTGCTTTTGTTTTTCAACTCGAGGTGGAATTCAAAGTGGTTGGACCGGTTCTTCAGGTAGCGCTCCAGTCTCGGAAGCACGGCCAGGATGAAGAGAAGGGCAACCGAACTGATCAGGGTCAGCGTATACAAGCCTGCGCCGATGGTCAGCCCTATGATCGAGCAGCTCCAGAGTCCTGCCGAAGTGGTCAGTCCTTTGATCTGGTTCTTGGAACTGAACAGGATGGAATTGCCGGACAGCATGGCGGTGGAAAGGATGGTGATGGCCGAAAGGAGAGGAATGCGGCAGTCGGTGTTTCCAATCAGGGTCAGATCGATCATCATGGCAATCGTGGAAGCGACGCAAATCAGGATGAAGGTCCTAAGACCGGCAGAATGCCGTTTGCTCGACCGCTCGCAGCCGACGATGGCCGCGATGACCAGAGAAATGGCCAGCCGGACCAGAATGGCGACCGGCAGCGGGACGGCGGGAATCAGCGAAGTGATGGGATCGTAAATGGATATCAAAAACATGGGTTTACCTCCGGAATCGGCCGTTTCGCCGACGGTTTAAATCATACATCTGTTCCAGTTGTTCTTCCGCCGCATCCAGGAAGGCCTGTTCCTCTTCGCTGGACGTCTGGGTATGTTCGGGAAGGGTTTTTTGTATTTCCTGAATTTGTCCGATCAGGATCTGCACTTGGTCGATCTTTTCCTCGGCCTTTTCGATCTGTTCGGGCGGGACGAGTGAATCCAGTTCGTTGGAATAGGAACCGGACAGGTAAAGGGAGAGTTTGGCACATGCCGGGCCGACCAGTTCGTACAGCACGCTGGACGCCAGGATGATGGTCTCCAGGGCATTCCCGGTCGGACCTCCCAGGGTCCGGGCTCCCAGCGCCGCCAGTCCGATGGCGACACCGGCCTGCGGAATGAGGGCCAGTCCAAGGTAATTGCGGACTTTTTTGTCTTTCTTCACGGCCAGGGATCCGAGGAAGGCCCCGCCGTATTTGCCGATAATCCGGACGAAGAAGTAGATGATGCCGACCACGAGAAGCGGAACCGCTCCGATGGCCGCGCTGCCCTGGAAGAGGGCGCCCAGATTGAAGTTCACGCCCGAACGGACGAAGAAGAGAAGCAGAATGGGCGGACTGAAGTAGTTCAATTGCTTGAACAGCTTCTCGTCATCGGACGTGTTGACGTAAATCATACCCATGGACATGCAGCCGAGCAGGGGGGATACGTCCACCAGCGTGCACAGGCCGCAGAAGGTGAAGAGCATGGCGATGGCAATGATCAGCCGGTTGTCGGTGGAATGCTTTCCGAGCAGGAGTTTGAGAAGAAAGCCGAACAGTCCGCCCACGACCAGAGCCGCCAGATTCAGAAGAATCGGCCGGATGACGTTCCCGAAGGAGAACGAGCCGGACAGTTTGGCGGTCGCAACCGAAATGGCGATGCTGTAGGCCAGAAGTCCGACCACGTCGTCCAGTGCGACGACCTGCAGAAGCGTTTCCACAAAGTCTCCTTTGGCCCCTGTCTGACGGATGGTCATCATCGTGGATGCCGGAGCCGTAGCGGCCGCGAGAGCGGCCAGGACGATGGAGAACTCCAGGGACAGATGCA
Source organism: Clostridia bacterium (assembly GCA_017455185.1). Taxonomy (GTDB): domain Bacteria; phylum Bacillota; class Clostridia; order Oscillospirales; family CAG-272; genus RUG14240. The sequence goes on along the minus strand of JAFTBN010000044.1, from coordinate 21,503 downwards.
GCAAAAAGAATGTGACGCAGAAAACCAAAAGGGAGGCCAGCAATGATTCGGCCAGCGTGATGACGATGACGCGGGGACCGTTCTTCTTCAGCGTGCGGAACCGGAAGAACTCGCCGGTGGAGAAAGCGATGAAGGCCAGCGCGATATCCGCCAAAAAGTCCATGCCGTGCACGACCGTCTCCGGAACCAGATTGAGCACATAGGGCCCGATCAGGATCCCGGCCAGAATGTATCCCGTGACGTTGGGAAGCCGCAGAAGTTTGGTCAGCCGGGTCATGGCGAAGCCGGAAAGCAGCATCAGGGCCACGGAAATGATGATGACGGCAACGGGCGAAGTGATATGCAAGGCCTCGTAGAGGGAAGGAAGCATCCTGCGGTCTCCTTTCTGTAAAGAGTATTTTAAAATTATACCATAAGCCTAAAGGCAAGGCAAGGCAATTTTACAAAAAAAGGATAGGCCCGGCGGCAGCAAGCCCGGCGGCCAGCAAAGAAAAAAGGCTGCGGACAGCCTTTTTTCGGAATCAGAAACCGGTGACCCGGTTGCGGTTTTCTCCGTCGCCCGAAGTCCGGGTATGGCACAGTCCGGACCGGCGGACCAGAGACAGGAACGTATAAGGATCCACATAGCGGTATTTGCCGTCCGGATCCTGTTCCCGGCAGACTTTTTCAAATGCTTCCACAGCCAGGGCAACCGAAGAGGGGGTCGCGTAGTTTTTGCTTTGCCCGCCCTCGAAGTTCGGAGCCACGACGGCCAGAAACTGCGTGTTTTTGGCCGTTTCGCCGAATCGCTTGCCCCGGAAGCCCTCAAGCAGGCCTTTGGCAAACCCTTCGTAGCTCTTTTCCTCAACCGGGAAGCCGAGCATAGTCCGGGCGTAGCAGACTCCGTCGTACAGTTGGAAATCATACGCGCCGGCACTCCAGTTTTCCATGAAGGTGCCTTCCGGGGCCAGACGGTTGTAGGTTTCCATGGATTTGGGGGACAGGTAGGACCATCCGCAGATCATCCGGTTCAGCATGTCCACCTTCAGATTGCTGTAGTAGGGAAGGCTGTATCGGATATAGGCCTCATTTCCGTCCGGAAGCGTGCGCCGCACGGCATAAGCGTCGGTGTCTTTTCTGAATTGACTGGGCAGTCCGTAGTTCGGGTTGGCCTCCTTTCCGATGAATCCCTCGTGAAGCGCCTCGGGCATGACGTATCCCACGCCTTCTCCTCCCAGGATGTAATCGTTTGGGGTCTGGCGTTCGAAAATATAGTCGAAAATCATGGGGACACGGTCGACCAGATTGAGATTGTACGCATGCGCGATGGGATATTTTCCGAGATTGGGATCATTCCAGACCTCGGGCACCCGTTCCTTGAACCACGGGGAGCAGTCAAAGTCGCCCGTTCCGATGAAGGAATAGTATTTGGTATCCGGATCGTACACTTCCGCGTCCGCTTTGGATTTGTCGTTCCCGCGGGGCGTATGGCGCATTTCATAGTTGGCGTACAGCGAGGCGTTGGACATCCAGCACGGATGGGGTGCGTCGGCTTCGATGCCGCAGTTGTAGCAGGTGCATAGTTCGACGAACATCCATTCCAGCCGGGGCGGATTCAGTTCGCAGGCCGGGTCGGCAGAGGAGGTGTACTTGACGTGCCAGGGCGGGAATCCGACGAAAAGGCCGTATTTGCCTCCGGTCCGGTCCCAGCGGCGCTGCAGAATGTCTGTCAGCATCCGCGCGTCGGCTCCCAGAGGTTGGGTCCTGTCGTCGTTTGGCGCTTCTCCTCCGTAGGGAGTCAGGTCCACGAAAAACATCTGCTTCTCGATGAAATAGTCGTGGTTGAAGATGCCGGTTACGCAGGCGTTCCGTCCCTGTTCGGGACGGTGCAGACCGATCGGGTTGCCGGGCAGGGAGGTGGCTCCGTCGAGCGTATAGGCAATCCATTCCGGATTGCACTCGTCAAACAGGGTCTCCAGGGCCCATCGGTAGGCATCGCATTTTGAGGATCCGGTGGACCAGAGCGAGGTGCCGGCGATCCGTTTGCCGAGTTCGGCGTTCCGGAACATGCCGCACAGGTTCCGGCGGACCGGCAGCTGCAGCTGTCGGGTCAAGAGGTCGCAGAGCGACCCCTTCTTTTCGGAAAACCGGACGGGAAGGCAGGCTTCCAGGCCGCACAGGGTGGAAGCCACATTGGCGCTTGCCGGGACTTCGGGGTCCCACAGGACCAGTCCGCACTGCCGCAGGAAGGGCAGAAACAGGGACAGGAATTCCTCTTTGGAGGAAAGAACGACTTTTTGGTACGGCGCATAGGTGGCGTCCGGCTGACGCATGTAATCCAGCCAGAAATCGTCGGTCTCACTCAGACGGATGTGGACGGCGGTGTGGTGGTCTGCGGTGTTGCGGTTGATCAGTCCCTGGACGCAGACGACAAGGCGGGACCAGTCGTAATCGAGGCCGTCTCCGTCCGAAAAATCAAATTGTTCGAACGAGTAGAGGGTATAAGGTGCAAGCCCCGCAGGTTTGACCGGCCGGAGCGGAAACTCGGGGTATTCCTGTTGAAACATGGCGTATCTCCTTAGTCAAGCAGTTCGCGGACTCTGCTGTGAACAACCGCCTCGATCAGCGCAAGTCTGTCATCCGGCAAGTTGTATCTGCTGTGCTTGGTGAATTTGAAATCAAGCAGTTTTCTGAGTTTGTTTCTCATTTCATGCGTCAAGACCGCTTTTGCTTCGGTGACGAAACTATCGTAAACGCAAGGCAAAACAGTCGACGCATATTTCAAAAGCGCTTTTTCGTCTGTCATGTTATCGCGACCGGCGAAATGGAACAGAGAGTTGCTGTGGTCGAACAGCGGAGCCGGAGCGATGATCTTGTTTGTCTCGCTATTGACAAGAAATCCGAAATTCCCGTAGTGTCTGTCGGAATTGAAAATAACAGCGTCAAAAACGATCATATTGTTGAATGCTGTGACAAACGTCTTGCCGAGGGATTCGTAATACGCCTTCACTGCTTTCAGACCGCCGCTTGTAACGATCCTACCCACCGGGACAAAAGATACCTCTTTTGAGGTAAACAATTCGCAGGTGGAGCAGAGATGCTCTTTCCATTTTGAAAGGTTGTACGGTACCGCATTCACGCCAAGCACCTTGGCAATCTGATAAGCGTAGAACTCTGAATACGGCTCGTTCCCGGCATTCGACGCGCCTTCGGTCCCGCCTTTATAAAGCCGGATCACACCGCTTTCTCTGCGCCAACATTTCGGCAGCATGCCGTTTGTGGTAAACTCAGGGCTCGAGGTAATGAGCGACCGGTTCGAGCTGCCGTATCCGGTAAAGGCGATCTGCCCGAGCACGCGGCTGAAACGGTTGTCGTAAAGATTGACCGCTTCGAAGGTGGATTCGTCGCCCTCGGCACAAACCCAATAGCAATCGTTCAGCGAGAGCCCTTTTGAAACCCTTATGACGTCGAGCGGCCGATTGATGCTCAGCCCCATGGAACTGAGGATGCTGTCAACGTAAGCGCGGTTCTTCGGAACAATCCGATGCTTCAGCCAGCTTTGAATCCCTTGCGGGCTGACTTCCGTCAGGTCGAGTGGAAAGAGTGATCGCTTTTCTTGATTGACGGAGGTTATTTCTATATTCATTTCAGCGCCACTGTCGGAAGAAAAAGTGATAAGTGGCGTATCAAAATGTATAAGTGTATAAAGCATAATGGATCTCTTTTTTTCTGTCAGGATTCTGTATGGCTGTTGCTGTTTGCCGGATCGGCCAGATACTTTTCCAGCGCTTCCCGGTTGGCGGCCGGGTCCTGAGTCGGGAAAGGAAAGCGGAATGTACATCCTTCCTTCCATCCCAGACATCCGTAGGCGGCTTTTCCCGCCACGACGGGCTTGCCGCACAGGGGACAGACTCCCAGGGACGCCGGCTTGGGCTTGGCGGTTGGTTTTCTTGCGTCGTCGAAGACGAAATCGCATTTGCCGGTTTCCCGGTTGAGCTGAAGCCGTGCGCGGAAGGTCTTGTGGGACTTCGGCGAAACGAATCCGTCGATAAGGTCGGTCTGTCCGGTTTCCAGGATCTGACGGACCAGCTGAACCGAAATGGGTTTGGAACAGATGTAGGTCCGGATGAAGAACTTGCAGCCCTGCCCGTAACCCGAACAGCCGTAGAAGTTGGAATAGCGGAGGACTTCCTTGCCGCACAGGGGGCAGGTTCCGACCGGTTCTTTGAAGAATCCCGTGTTGCTCTCGTCGCCTTCCTTGGCATGGCTGAAGACTTCCCGGATTTCTCCTTCGGCCATCTGGACGCTTTCATCGATGGTCATGGTGCCGTGGTAGACTTTTTTGAGTGCCTGACCCAGCTGGGACGTCTTGTATTTGTCCATGTTGATCTGCATCTGTTTCAGGCTTTCAATCAGGAAAATGCCGTCGGGCAGAATGGTGTAGGTGTCTTTGGACAGCTGGATGTACCGGCTTCGTTTCGCGTTTTCGATGATGCCCGTCCGGGTTGCTTCGGTTCCGAGTTCGAGTCCTTCGAAAATGGCCCGGTAATCCTCGGCGTCGTCGCTTCCCATCGTATCGTCGTCCGGTTCGGTGTCGGTCGCGCTTTCGGCCTTTTCCTTGGCTTTTGCTTTCTCTTCGCGAAAGGGGTTTTTCAGGTAATTGTTCAGCGTTTCAATCGTGTAGTGCCGGGGTGGAGCGGTCTCCTTTTCCACCGGCTTGAAATCGATGGTGACCGGCTCGCCCTTTTCCAGTTTGGGCAGCACTTTGTCCTTTTGGGACGAATCGTCGAATTTGGTCCAGCCGGGTTCCAGGATGACGCTTCCTTTCAGGGTGAAATCCTCCAGCGGCTTTTCCTCGCTCCCCACCCGGACGGTCAGTTCGCTGCGGGAAATGATGCAGTCCTGCGAGCAGAAGACCGCAATGAAGCGGCGGAATACCGTGCTGTAGACTTCAAATTCTTCTTTGGACAGCTGATTCTTGTCCGGAATTTTATAGGTGGGCGTGATGGCGCTGTGGGATTCGATCTTGGAATCGTCGAAGATCATCTTGCTGTCCTTGAATACGACCGGATAGCCCAGTTTCTGGCACTGGGACAGGATGGAACGGACCTTGCCTTTTTCGGCCGTTGCCATGTATTCGGTGTCGGTACGGGGATAGGTCAGATATCCGGATTCGTACAGTTTCTGGACAATGGCAAGGCTTTGGGTCATGGACATCTTGTATTTCTTTCCAAGCGCGTTCTGCAGTTTGGAGAGGGAATACAGTTTGCCCGGGAACAGTTTGTCTTTCTTGTTCTTGACTTCCAGGACGTAGGCGCCCGCTTCGTTGTAGGTCCGGCACAGTTCTTCGGCCTTCCGGCGCTCCTTCGCGGGGTCCTCGAACCGGGTTTTGGAGAGCAGTTCAATGGTCTGCCCCTTGGTTTTTTCCTTGGATTGAAGAGCCAGGTATTTTCCGGGAACAAAATGGGCGATTTCCATGTCCCGGTCGTAAATGGCCTTGACGATCGGAATGATGACTCGGCCCACCCGGAGAAGTTTGCCGGTCCGGAGAGTGGCATATCTTGTCAGGTTGACGCCGTAGAGCCAGTCGATGTAGGTCCGGGCAAAGCCTTCGTTGGCCAGGGAGTCGTAAGCGGCGTCGTCCTGCATGTCGTCCAGCGCGGCCGCTACGGTTTGCGGGGTCTGGTCGGGCAGCCAGAGCCGTTTGACGGCTTTGGGAGACCGGAGCGCATAACGGACGCACAGCCGGACGATGATTTCCCCCTCCCGGTCCGCGTCTCCCGCGTTGACGATGGTGTCGACGTCCTCCCGGTTGCAGAGCTTGCCGATCAGTTCAAACTGCCGTTTGACTCCGGCGTCGACCTCGTCCGAACGATCCTTTTTCTTCAGTTCAAACCGGAATTCCTCGGGAAAGCAGGGCAAATTGTTCATGGTCCACTGGTATTTGCCGGTTTCCTCGTTTTTCACGGCGCCGGGCTGCCCGTAACTTTCTATGTCGCACAGGGAGAAAAGATGCCCGAACGCCCAGGTGACCAGGAACCCGTTTCCTTCCATATATCCCGTCCGGGAGGCAAGAGGGGCGGCGCCGGGACGGGAAGCGATTCCCGCCGCGATGTTCCGCCCGAGGCTTGGTTTTTCTGCGATAATCAAAATCATGAATGGCTCCGTAACTTGGATTCTGGCTGCATTATACCATTTTCGCTTACCGCTTTCAATCCCGGGCTTCAACTTTTACCCGGCCGTTCGGTTTTCCGGTTTTCCGGTTGAATTCTTGACAGGTCCCCGCGGGGCCGTTTATAATGGACCCGAACCGAAAATTGGGAGGTTTTATATGGAGTATTACAGATGGAGCTGGCCCGAGGACCTGAAGGGAAGCGAGGCTTACGACGCTTCGGTGACGCTGTTCTGCCTGCAGGGACTGGTGAACCGTTCACCCGACAAGAGGCTGTACATCGAGATGACACCGGCCAGCCGGAACTGGAGGGCCAAACTGGAAAAGCCGCCTTTCTCTCTTGCGTCAATCGGCTGGAAGACGCTCATGGACGCCGGGGAAGTTCTGGAACTGGGAATGCCGTACGTGAAGTGTGTGATTCTCTGGGACCCCTCCGTTCCGGCCACGGTCAATGTGGCGACGACGATGGCAGGCATCGAGCAGGGACTGGTCCTGACGTCCGCCCGGTACGGGGAACTGAAGGAAAGACTGGCCGGCCTGCCCGTTCTTTCCCTTTGCGGCATGTTTGACGGGAAAGAGACCGGAAGCGCCAAGAACGACGCCTACCGCTGGGCCATGCGGCGGTATCTGTCGGCCGGACTGTGTTCCCGGGAGTATATGTGCTATTACACCGACAGCCTGACCGAGCGCGACGAGGGAAAACTGACGTATACCTGTCAGAGGGATTTTGCCGTTTGGGAGCGGGCTTTTGTCATGGATCTTTCTCCCTGGGCGGACGAGTCTCCTTTTCTCGAACCCGAGCAGGAAAAAGGACTGGACGCTTCGACGATGGAGATGCTGTTCGGGGAGATGGAGAAACAGACGCAGGGAAAAAAGCCGTTTGAACTGTGCGGCTTTTTCAACTTCGAGAAGTATTCGATGTACGGGCGAAACCAGACCTCAAGGCACGGCCCGGTGCAGACCGAATGGGAAACGGTCTGGCGGCTGAGTCCGCACGGCGGATTCCAGAACACCGTGACCAACGATTCCATGAATCAGAGTTTTCACGCGCAGATGCCTATGGCGAATCTGAAGAACACAAGACCTCCCAAGGAGGAAAAGTGGGATCCGGATACGCTGTATCTTTCCTTTTTCATGGCGGATTATGACTCCACCTGGCCGTTGTATGAGGTACTGGAACAGATCTGGGACGACCCCGAACGGGGCAGCATTCCTCTGGCATGGGGCATCAATCCAAATCTTTCCCGGATCTATCCCGACCTGATTTCCTACTTTTATGCGACTGCCACCCCCAACGATTATTTCACGTCGGACGCGTCCGCGGCCGGCTATTTCAATCCGAACCGGGTCAGGGAATCCTTCTGGCCGGCCATGGCCGCGTTCCAGAAGGAGTATTTTGAAAAACTGGATTTGCATTGCGCCCCCATGATCCTGGAATGGGAACCGTTGAGCGAACGCTCGCTGGATGAGTTTTCCCGCTTTGCTCCGGACGGAATCTCGACCATCATCGAGGATTTCCACCGCGGCGTCGGAGTGGGAGTTCAGCCCGACCCCTTCCTGTGGAAAGGGAACATGGTCGTGGACCGGCTGTGGAATTCGGTGGACACGTCGGACCCGGAACGGGCGGCCGGGTGCATCCTGGACATCACGGATTCTCCCGCGGCCCTGGAAAAGAACGACAACCTGGCCCTGATGCGGGTCATCTGGATCCGGCCCGAGAGGGTCTGCCGCATCGTGGAGGCCTTCCGGCGCCTGTACGGACAGCGGCATCCCGGAAGGAAGGTGGAGATTGTGGACATCTACACCTACTACCGTCTGCGCCGTCAGTGGCTCAGGCAGCGGGAAGCAGGGAAGGCGCAGAAGTAAGAGGTTCCGGCCTTTTTTGAGCCCGGGACGGCAGGGCAAAACTTTGAGCGCAAAATCCCTTGACAAATGAAAGTTACTTTATTATAATAGCGTTGTTGTTTTGTACGAAAGCACGGTAACAGTCTTTTTTGATGAAAAAAGGAGCTGAAATGATTCTGGATCTGGGCCCGGTATTGCGCGGCGAATGCAAACATTTGCCGGTTGATTATCAACTGACGCTTCCTCCTATGGAAGGAGTGGAATTCGTTGAAGATCTGCATGTGACGGGGGCCGTGGACGACCAGGGCGGATACCGGACGCTTTCGCTTCAGGCGGATGTCCCCTATGTGGCGGCATGCGCGCGCTGTCTTGCGCCGGTCCGGGGAATGCTGAAGATTGACTTCAGACGGGCCATCGCACCCGAATCCTCGATGACGCAGGAGCAGCTGGAAGAAAACTTCGACGAGTATGTGGTGACGGAAAACGGCAAACTCGATGTGGACAGGGCACTTTCCGAAGAAGTGCTTCTATCGGTTCCGTATCGCGTTCTGTGTTCTCCGGACTGCCGCGGATTATGCCCCAGGTGCGGCAAAAGGCTGGACAGCGGTCTGTGCCATTGCCCGACCGAGGCAGAAATAGATCCCCGACTGGCTGTTCTGGCGCAGCTGCTTGAGGACGACCCGGACGAAGAAACTCCCGCTACCTGAAAAACACACCCACTTATTTTGTTCTTAAATCGGAAGGAGATTTACCATGGCAGTACCAAAGAGAAAAACATCCAAGTCCCGCAGAGATAAGAGACGTTCCAACAATTCCAAGCTGAGTTCTCCGGCTCTGGTCCGCTGCTCGAATCCCGAGTGCGATGAGATGATTCGTCCGCATCATGTATGCCGCAAGTGCGGGTTCTATGATGGGAAGAAGATCCTGGACATCAAGGTAAAAGAAAAGAAGGCCTAATGGGCGAAGGACACCGTCACCTTTTGGTGGGCGGTGCCTTTTTAGAAGGAGAGGGAAGTGTTCGGTTACGTACGGGCGGATATCGAGAATCTGAGAGTGGGCGAATATGCCTTTTATCGCTGCGTCTATTGCGGCTTGTGCCGAACCATGGGAAAGGTGAGCGGGCGGATTTCCCGCTTTACGCTCAGTTACGACTTCACCTTCCTTGCGCTTCTCCGGCTGTATTTTTCTCCCGAGCGGTCCGAACTGGTCCGGAGACGGTGCCTGCCGCATCCGTTTGTCCGGCATGACATGGTCCGGGAGAACGAACCGCTGCGCTTTGCGGCTGCGGCCGCGGCGATTCTGGCGGACGAGAAGGTGCTCGACGACCTGGCGGACGAGCGCGGGCGGGAGCGTTTCCGCGCCCGGATCCGGCGCCTGTATACCAAAGGGCGTTCGGCAAAGGCAGACCGGATGTATCCCGGCCTGCGGCAGGGAATCCGGGAACGGCTGGGGGACCTGAGTGCCCTGGAGAACCAAAAAAGCGCATATTGCGACGAGTTGGCGCAGCGGTTCGGGAAACTGCTCGGTTTCGTCACCTCGTTCGGACTGTCGGGCGACGACGCAACGCTGGCCCGGCAGATCGGGGAAACGGTCGGGCACTGGATCTATGTGATGGATGCGTTTTCGGACCGGGAGGAAGACCGGAAACGGGGCCGGTACAATCCGCTCCTGGAGCAATACGGGCCCGACGGATTCAGCCCCGAGCGGCTCGAACGCATGGAGAATGCGGTGCTCAATGAGATTCTCGGGGCAGACCTTGCCCTGGGACTGATGGACCGCGCAAGGTCTCCCCAATCCTTTGCCGTCCTGGACAACATCCTCCACCGCGGGCTTCCCAGGGTGACAAGGCAGGTCCTTGGGGGGACGTTTGACCGAAAGAAAAAAGAGAGAGAGGCGATTGCATGAGAGACCCTTATGAAGTGCTGGGCGTTTCTTCGGATGCGACAGAAGAGGAAATCAAGAAAGCCTATCACGAACTGGCCAAGAAGTATCATCCGGACCGCTATGCCGGCACGGATATGCAGAAGATGGCCGAAGAAAAAATGAAGGAAGTCAATATCGCCTACCAGGAAATCAAGGACATCCGTTCCGGAAAGGCGGGCCGGGGACAGGAATCCTCCTACCAATACGGAAACTCCACCTACCAGGGCGCGAATGCGGCGCTGTACAACCAGGTCCGTTCCCTGATCAACATGCAGGAGTTCGGCCAGGCCCAGCAGCTGCTGTTCAGCATTCCGTTTGATGACCGCGTGGCCGAATGGCATTTTCTCATGGGCTGCACGCTCATCGGGTTCCGCCATTATCTGGACGCGCAGGCCGAACTGGACAGAGCCTGTGAGCTGGATCCGGGCAACCCGGAGTACGGACGGTTCCGGGATTCGTTCAACGCGAGAATGCAGCGCGGAGCCCAGACCGGCTTCGGCGCGGGAAGCGGATGCCTGGAAGCATGCGCCTTGCTGTCCTGCATGAACTGCATGTGCACCGGCTGCAGGATGTTCTGAGATGGAAAGAGGAAACAAAGCCTGGAAAAAGACGATCCGCGCCCTGACCTTCTCATCGGTGATGGCCGCCCTGAGCGTGGTCCTGCTGTTTATCGGGGGCTTTCTGGAAATGCTGGACATGACGATGGCCGCCGTCGCGGGCGTGCTGGTCCTGATTTCGGTCATCGAGGCTCCGGCCGGATGGCAATGGGCTCTGTTCGCGGCGTCCGCTGCGCTGAGCCTGATTCTGATGCCTTACAATTTTGCCGGCTGGTCCTATCTGTTCGTGTTCGGATACTATCCGATCCTGCGGGCCAAAATCAACGTGCACATCGGACGGCGGGCGGTGCGGATTCTGGTCAAGCTCGGCATCTGTCTTGTGTCCGGGTTTGCCATGTATGCAATCCTGAAGTGGTTTCTGGGCGGCATGGAGGATCCCATCTGGATTCAGCTGTTGCTGCTGGCCGCCTATGTCCTGATTTTCGGGATTTACGATCTGCTGCTCGGCCGGCTTGCGCTCCTGTACGTGCACAGACTGCAGGATAAACTGAAAATGAGACTGAAATGATGCGTGCCAAAAGGACGAAAGACTGAATATGAAACAAATCGAAAACAGCCATCCGGATTCGGCTCTGTACATCGGGGTGGATATCGGAGGAACAGCCGTCAAGTACGGAGTCGTGGACCGGAACCTGACCTTGCTTCACAAGGAAAAGGAGCCAACCGAGAAATCGGGGGCGGAGGCGCTGATGGACCGCGTCGCGCGGACCTGTCAGGACCTGATGAAGGCCTACCCGGTCTGCGGGGTCGGGATCAGCGTTCCTGGTTTTGTCAACGCAAAGCGCGGGGTCGTTCGCTACAGCTCCAATCTTCCTTTCCGGGATACGCCCATCCGGGAGTATCTGGAAAGCCGGCTGGGTGTACCCGTCCGCATCGGAAATGACGCGAACTGCGCCGCTCTGGGAGAATTCTTTACCTCCCGGGACCGTAAGGTATCCAATATGGTGATGCTGACCATCGGAACCGGCGTCGGAGGCGGGGTCATTCTGAACGGCCGGATTTACGACGGAACCAACGGGGACGGCGGCGAGCTCGGGCATATGATCACCCATGCCCGCGGGCTTTGCTGTCCCTGCGGGCAGAAGGGGTGTCTGGAGCAATACGCTTCGGTCAGCGCGCTCTGCCGCATGGCCAAAGAGAAGGCAAAACAATATCCCAAAAGCCGTCTGGCACAGATCGGGGAGGACCGTCTGAACGGGGAAACCGTTTTTGAAGCGGCCCGGCAGGGCTGCAGGAGCGCGGTCTCGGTCATCCGGACCTGGATGGAGGAGATCGCGATCGGCGTGGCTTCGGTGCGGATGATTTTCGCGCCGGACGAAGTGGTGCTGGCCGGAGGCGTGACCGAAGAAGGGGAGGCATTCCTGGAGCCGATTGCCCGGATGTGTCCCTCCGTTCCGATCCGTCTGGCAAAGCTGCGCAATGATGCCGGCATTATCGGTGCCGCCATGCTGCACCGGGAGGAAGTATGATTTTCAAGAATGCCACAGTGCTCGGTCCGGACTTTCAATTCCGCAGGACCGATTTTGAAACCGAGAACGGAAAGGTGGTCCGCATGGGAGACATCCCCGGACCGGGAGAAGATCTGAGCGGACGGTATGTCGTGCCGGGCCTGCTGGATCTTCATACGCACGGGGCCGCCGGGTACGATTATCTGGACGGAACGCCCGAAGCGCTGCGCACCATCTGTTCCTATATGCGTTCGGTGGGGACCACTTCGGTTTTCGCGACCGTCATGACCCAGGAACCCGCCCGGATGAGGCAGGCGGTGGAACAGGCGGCCCGCATGGCCAAAGAAGGCGCGCAGGACTGCGCGCACATCCGGGGCATCTATCTCGAAGGCCCGTTTTTCTCCTATCGCTACCGGGGTGCGCAGCACCCGGACTATTTGCAAAAGCCGGACGAAGAGGCGTTTGCCTATCTGACCGGTCCCGCCGGGGATCTTCCCCTGGCGGTGGCTCTGGCGCCCGAACTGGAAGGCGCGCCCGAACTGGTCGCGGCGCATCCCGGACTGTATTTCACGGCCGCTCACACGGACGCGGATTACGAACAGGGAAAGACCGCTCTTGAGGCGGGGGTCCGCGGACTTACCCACACGTTTAATGCCATGCGCGGTCTGGACCATCACAACCCGGGCCTGATTTCGGCTTTTCTGGAAGACGACCGGGTCTTTTGCGAATGCATCTGCGACGGCATTCACGTGCATCCTTCCCTGATCCGCATGCTGTACCGGGCAATCGGGCGGGAACGGTTCATGGTCATCTCGGACAGCCTGGCTCCGACCGGGCTTCCGGCCGGAACGGCCCAGTCCGGCGGACAGAGAATCACCATCCGGGACGGATGCGCCTATCTGGACAGCGGCAAGATTGCGGGAAGCATCACCCATTCTTTGCAGGAAGTGCGCAATCTGATCCGGTGGGGGATTTGCACCCCCGAAGACGCGTTTTACGCCGCGACGGCCGTGCCGGCCCGCGCCGTAGGGCTCGGGGATGCAATCGGAAAACTGGCGCCCGGCTTTAGCGCGGACTTCCTGGTTCTCGACCCGGATTATAAGCTTTTGCGCGTTTATCTGGGACAGTGAGAGTCCGGGACTCAATCCGACATCCGAATCAAGCAAGAGCCGCAGACTCATTCGAGTCTGCGGCTCTTGCTGTTAAAGTCTGAGGCGTATCAGGCGCGCAAATGTTTGACGAATGCCTCAATCCTTGAGAGCGCTTCGGTGATGTGCTTGACCGAATAGGCGTAGGAAATGCGGGCAAATCCTTCGCCGCACGCCCCGAACGCGGGACCGGGTACAATGGCACACTTGTATTCGTAGAGCAGTCTTTCGCAGAACTCTGCGCTGCTCAGTCCGAAAGGACGGATGTCGGGATAGATATAGAACGCGCCTTCGGGCTCGAATGCCTCAAGACCGATGGAATGCAGTCCGTTGTAGATGTACCGGCGACGGCGGTCGTATTCGGACACCATGTTCCGGACGTCCTCTTCGCCGTTTTTCAGCGCTTCGATGCCCGCGAACTGGGAGGCGGTGCTGGCGCACATGATGGCATACTGATGCAGTTTGAGGATGGCCTTGGCCAAAGGTTCCGGGGCGCACAGATAGCCCAGACGCCAGCCGGTCATGGCAAAGGCTTTGGAGAAGCCCGAAGCGATGATCGTCCGCTCGCGCATGCCGGGCAGGGAGGCGATGGAGGTGTGAAGGAATCCGTAGGTCATCTCGCAATAGATTTCGTCGGACAGGACGACAATCTGTTTGTCGCGGAGCAGATCCGCGATGGGGATCAGGTCCTCCCTCGTCATGACGGCTCCGGTCGGATTGTTGGGATAGGGGAGAACGACCAGTTTGGTTCTGGGCGTCAGGGCCTTTTCCAGGTCTTCCGCTTTGAGTTTGAACTGATCCTCGTTCCGGGTCACGACCGGCTTGGGAACGGCGCCGCAAAGGGAAGCCAGGGGAGCATAGCACACAAAACAGGGCTCCGGAATGATCACTTCGTCGCCCGGGGCCAGGACGGCCCGCATGGCCATGTCGATGGCTTCGCTGCCGCCGACGGTGACAACGGTTTCCTTTTCCGGGCTGTAGTTCAGGGAGAAACGGCGCTGGAGATAGGAGGTGATTTCCCGGCGCAGGGCCAGAAGGCCCGCGTTGGACGTATAGTAGGTTTTCCCGGTCGAGATGGATTCGATGCCTTCCTCGCGGATGTGCCACGGGGTGACGAAATCCGGCTGGCCTACGGTCAGGCCGACCACGTCGTCCATGGTGTCCAGCAGATCGAAGAATTTCCGGATGCCGGACGGCGGCATTTTCGCCACGACGGGATTGATGATTTTTTCGTAATCCAGCATCAGTTCAGGTTCCCCCGTTGGTCTTCCTCCACGGCTCCGTAGATGACGCCCTTGTCCTTGTATTTCCGAAGAACGAAATGGGTTGCGGTGGAAGTCACAAATTCGATGGTGGCAAGTTTCTGGGCGACAAAGTAGGCGACTTCGCGCATGGTCCGGCCCTCAAGGATGACGCACAGATCGAACGCGCCCGACATCAGATACAGACTCTTTACTTCCGGATAGTTGTAAATCCGCTCGGCGATCTTGTCAAATCCGCGGTCGCGCTGAGGCATGATCTTGACCTCGATGACGGCCGTGACGTATTCCCGGTCGGTCTTGTCCCAGTCGATCAGGGTCTGGTATCCGAGGATAACGCCCTCTTTTTCGTATTCTTCAATCTGTTTCCGGATGTCGCCCGTTTCCTTGTTCAGCATGACCGAAAGCTGTTCGGGGGTCAGGGTTGCGTTTTCTTCCAGTATTTTCAGCAGTTCGTTCATCTCAGTCAATCTCCTTTTTGTTCGGCTGTATTTTCTCCAGGATTTTTTCATAGGTCAGGCCGTAGCGGCTGGCGATGTCCCGGGCGTAACTCTTTCCGTCGGGCTTGGCCCGATAGATCTTGAAGGAACGCTTGCCCGACTCGATTCCGGCGACCAGCGTGTCGATCGGCGCGCCTCCGTTCCGTATCGCTTCGGCGTTGATCCGGTCGATTTCTCCGGCGAGTTCGTGCAGATGCGTGGAGAACAGGCACCTGCATCCGACCATGGAAAAGCCGGACAGGACTTCGGCGGCGATGTAGGAGGCCTCGTACGAGCCGGTCGAGGAGAAGGATTCGTCCAGAAGAACCAGCGAATAGGGGGTCACCACGTCGAAGATTTCGCCAAGCCGCGCGCATTCCTCGCCCAGACGGCCCTTGTCGATGGTATCGTCCGCTCCGGTCGGGAAGTGGGTGTAGATGGCGTCGGTCGGGCTGATGACGGCCGATGCGGCCGGGACGAACATGCCCAGCTGCATCATGGCCTGGGCCAGTCCCACGGCGCAGGTGATGACGCTCTTGCCTCCGCGGTTCGGGCCGGTCAGAACGTAAATGGTCGCTTTTTCGTCAAACACGATGTCGTTAGGCACGATTTCATCGGTAATCTTCAGAGCCACGCAGGGATTGTACAGGTCCGTCGTGGTGAAGGCTTTTTCCTTCATCGGACGGATCTGCGGGATGCACAGCGTGCAGCCGCGCGCCTTCAGTTCCTTGAGCATATGGGTGCTCCGGACCAGAAACTCGAATTCGGGCATGAGGTTGAGAAGAAAGTCGGTGTTTTCCAGCACATAGGACTGCACGATTTTCTTCCAGGAGCGCAGGGAGGATTTGTATACGTCGTTGATGGCCGAGTTGAAGGCCAGGGAGAGCGCCATTTTCTGGTTTTCGGACTGCTTTTTCCCGAACGGAACCAGATTGGCGATGCAGGTATAGGCGTCGTCTTTGAAATTGAGCCGCAGGATCTTGTCCAGTACGTCTCCGGATTTGAAGGATTCCGGATTGATGGAGAGAACGCCTGCGTCCTTGGGCCGGAGCTGGGCGTCCAGGTTGACGCCGATGGTGACCGATTTGATTTCCCGGACCCTCTGGGTCAGCTCGTTGAGCTTGCGGTTGAGTTCGGCGTAATAGTCGCTTTCGGCCAGTTCCTCGATGCGGTCCGCCAGACGGAGAAACGCCCGGCTTTTCAGGTCCGGACGGGCCTCGGTCAGCCCTTTGTGGAGCACCTCGATGCTCGAAATGTACAGTTCGATTTCGGTCATGCTGGACAGATAGTCGTTCGGGTCGCCGCTGTCTGCTTCCAGCCGGCGCAGTTCCATGATGTCGGTCAGCACGGGAATGAGGTGGTTGAGCATGGAGATCAGGCAATCGCAGCGCAGCAGATCGTCAAAGGTTTCCATGCGGTAGATCATGACTTCGGGGTCGGTCGTGAAATAATCGGACAGGGAACCGCTTTTCAGGTCCAGCACTTCCAGAAGCCCCAGTTCCTGCAGGTCGAACAGGTCGATGTCCGGAACGTTCTTGCCTTCCATATGGGCGTGCATGGACTGCGCGTCGGGATAAATCAGGCTGAAATCGGTCAGGTCTATATTCTTTGCCATGGATGATACCTCAGATGAATTTCATTTTGTCGGTGAAGGGCTTGCCGTCCCGGAACACCGTGACGCAGGAATAGCCGATTTCCGAAAGGAAACGGTAGCCGTCCAGCACGTTCGCGGCGATGTCTCCGGCCGTGTGCGCGTCGGATCCCACGGTGACAAGTTCGCCCTTGCAGGCCCGGTAGAGCCGGAACAGTTCCTGCGTCGGCATGGGAAGGGGAATGCCCCGACGGTAGTTGCTCATGTTCAGTTCCAGCGCGATGCCCCGTTCGGCCATACGGGTGAACAACAGTTCCAGCCTGTCCCGGAAAGGAGAAAAATCGATGTCTTTTCCGGCCCGGCGGACGTAGCGGTGCATATAGGTCAGATGAGCCAGCGAATGGATGCCGGGAAAATCAATCAGTTCAAGCGTTTCATCCAGAACCCGGGAAAAATAATGCTGAATCAGGGCCGGACCGAAATCCGGGTGCTCGAACCGGAAATAGCAGAAATCCGGCGCCATGCGCAGATTGTGCAGAGAACCGAGGACGAACTCGTACGGGTGTTTGGCCAGCGCGGCCCGGCTCTTTTCCGGATATTGGGTGGCCTGCCCGAGTTCGAGCCCCAGGGCGACGTGAAGCCTGCCCCGGTATTGTTCCTTGGCTTCCAGCACGGCGGCCGCGGCGGGTCCGTCCGCGTAGGGCTCGTAGCCTTCCACCGAACCGTTGATGTCTAGATGATCGGTGATGGCCAGATCGGTCAGCCCGATCTGGGCCGCCCTCTCGCAGGAAAGGACCGGGGTCGTGTCCGGATCTCCGTCAAAGGAAAAACAGGTATGGGTATGACTGTCTGCAAAAATCATGGCTGCTCCTTTCTGCTCCGGTCCGCCAAACGGCGGAAAAGAAACGTTATCGCATGATAATTATACTCTTTTTGCCCGTTTTTTCAAGCAAGAAAGCATCTGTTTTCGGTCGGAGAAGGGAAAAAAGGCAGGTTTCTCTCCGAACGGGCGCCCGCCCGGCCCAAAAAGAGCACTTTTTCATTGACAGATTAACGTTCTTTTATTATAATTGGGGAGTATAAAACCGTTTTTGAGAGGAGCGAAACGATGAAAAGGGCAATACTTGCGCTGCTTTTGTGCGTATGCATGACCGCATCACTGATTCTCCTGCTTCCTTCCTGCGGCAAGCAGGACGAAGAGAAGCAGACCGACCCTGTCAAGGTGACGGATGAAACCCGTCCGGATGAGCAGGGAACCCGGGAAGCGGAAACCGCCCCCGTGATTACGCACTGGGAGGCGAAAATCCCGGACTCGGTTGATCTCAGCGGCAAGACGCTGACCATCATGACCTACGCGAATGCAAACGAGGTCTGGTACGACGTGGATTTTGACATTGCCACCTATACGGGCGATGAAATCAACGATGCGGCATTCAACCGGCTGAACTATGCCGAGGAAAAGACGAAGGTTGACATCGTCGCGGTCAAAGGCGAGGGGTACGGCCAGGAGTCCATGAAGAAGGAAGTCGTGTCGGGCGGAAGCAACCATTACGATTGCGGTATGGTTTTTGCCCGGGGCGCGTGCACGCTGGCGGAAGAGGATTATCTGGTCGACCTGAACGAATACGGATCGCTCGAACTCGACCAGCCCTGGTGGGATCAGGACGCGCGGAACGACCTTTCGGTCAACCACAAGTCCTATATGATTGCCGGAGACATCAGCATCATGTACCGCAAGAGTCTTCGGGTTCTGTACTTCAATAAGGAAGTCATGGAAGAGATGACCGACGTCACGTCTCCCTATGTCCTGGTGGACAACGGAAACTGGACCATTGCCAAACTATCCGACATAGCCCGGGCGGCCAGCAAGGACCTGGACGGTGACGGGGAATACAAACCCGCCCTGGACCGCTTCGGCATACTGGGGACGGTGGATACCTTCACCACCATGATGGTCGGCGCGAACGTGCGTTCGGTTGTCAAGGATGAGGACGATTTGCCGGTTCCTTCCTATTATTCGGCCGAAACGGTGGATATTTTCGACCAGATCTGTGATCTGATGTACGATAAGACGGCGGCCGTTCACGCGAATGTGGAGGGCATTGACGTCGTGACCCAGTTCATGAACAACCAGGGGCTTTTCGCCTCCATCGAGCTGCATAACCTGGTCAAACTCCGTCAGATGACCACGAACTTCGGCATTCTCCCGAATCCGAAGGCGGACGAATTCCAGGACCGTTATTGGAGCACCATCAACGCGCACGTCGCGGCCATGCTGGTGATTCCGACGACCAGCATGGACGAAGAGAAGACTTCCATCGTGCTGGACGTGCTGGCGGCTGAATCCAAGAACGTGCTGACTCCCGCGTACTACGAGCGTTTTCTGCAGGGCAAGGCTGCCCGGGACGAGGAATCCCAGGAGTCGTTGGATATTATTTTCCACAACGTCGCGTTTGACCTGGGCGTCATCTACAACTGGGGCGGCATCGGCGTTCTGACGCAGAACATGTCCAGACAGTACAACAGCAATCTGACTTCGGAATATGAAAAAATCGGGGACACTTTTGAGAGGGAACTGGAGAAGACCATTGATTCGTATCTGAGTCGGTAATGCTTCGCCGGGGACCGACCGGCCGGGCTTCGTCTGCAAGCCCGGCCTTTTCCGTTCGGCTCTCTTTGAGGGGATCATCTTTGTTGCTTGTTTTTTCGGACAAGCTGTAGTATAATGAAAACCACGAAATATTAGGAAACGGGGAACCCACTATGGCTTTTATGGACAAAAATTTCATGCTGCACACTCCCGTGGCGCGGCATCTGTTTGAAGACTATGCAAAGGATCTGCCCATCATCGATTATCACTGCCACCTGGACCCTTCGCAGATTGCGCAGGACGTTCGTTTTTCCAATCTAACTGAGCTGTGGCTCTATGGCGACCATTACAAATGGCGCGCCATGCGGTCCTGCGGCGTGGACGAGAAGTACATCACGGGCGACGCTTCGGACTATGACAAGTTTCTGGCTTACTGCCGGATTATGCCCTTGCTGATCGGAAATCCGCTGTATCACTGGAGTCATCTGGAACTGCGCCGCTTTTTTGGCTGTGACCTGATTCTCAACGAGAAGAATGCGCCTGCCATCTGGGAGCACACCGCAAAGGTGCTGCAGGGCGACATCAGCGCAAGGTCCCTGATCGAGAGGTCGGGAGTCGAGCTGCTGTGCACGACCGACGATCCGGCGGACAGCCTGGAATACCATCGGCAGATTGCTGCGTCCGGCTTCAAAACCCGCGTTCTGCCCGCCTTCCGTCCGGACAAGGGACTGAATCTGCAAAAGGCGGATTTCGTTCCCTACATCCAGAAACTGGGCAAGGCCAACGGCGTGGAAATCAAAACGCTGGAGGATCTGCTCCGGGCGTACCGGGTCGCAATGGACCGCTTTGCCGGGAACGGATGCGTCCTGGCGGACCACGGAATGGACGACGGAGTCGTCTTTGAACGCTACGATGCCTATCATGCCTCCCTGGTCTTTGAAGCCGCGCTGAGCGGACACAAGCCCAACGAGGTGGAAGCCGCGGTGTACAAGACCTACCTGATGTGTTTCTTCGGCGAGGAATACGTGGCGCGCAAATGGGCCATGCAGATTCATTTCGGCGTATTGCGCAATCCGAACCGGAAGATGTTCGAGCGCCTGGGCCCCGACTCCGGGTTCGATACCATTCACGGGCAGAATACGATTCACGCTCTGGCGCAGCTTCTGGGCGAACTGGAAGAGAAGGGTGCATTGCCCAAGACGATTCTCTATTCCATCAATCCGTCGGACAATGCGGCGGTGGAAGCGCTTTGCGGTTCCTTCTGCCGGGGCGACGGAAGCGGAATGCCGACGGTCCTGCAGGGAAGCGCCTGGTGGTTCAACGACCACGACGAGGGGATGCGCGCCCAGATCCGGGGCGCGGCCAGCCTGAGCGCGCTGGGGTGCTCGCTGGGCATGCTGACCGATTCCCGCAGTTTTCTGTCCTACCCGCGCCATGAGTACTACCGTCGCATCCTGTGCGACGAAATAGGCCGGCTGGTGGAGAACGGCGATTATCCGAACGACGAGGAGGCTTTGGCCGAGCTGGTCCGGCGCATTTGCTATCGCAACGCCAAGGAGTATCTGTTTGGCGAAACTTTCTACGAAACAGACAAATAGTACCTGACTTCCGACGTTAAACAGAAAAAGTAGTGCTCTGACCCTCAAAAAAAGGGCCAGAGCCGTTCTTTTATGGATGCATCATACGCTTGATTTGCGTATGCGAGAGACAGTCGTTATCTATAGGCACCCTGTTAGTTTTCGCTATCGTCTGCACGGCAGCAGAATTGGTCAGGAGATTGACGCATTCCTTGACTCCGTAATGGACATTGAATTTCCTGATGAAGTCAATGATTTCACCGGCATTCAAGCGTTTTTGGGGACAACTATAGAAAAGCAGTCCCTTTGCGTTAGTAGAAAGCGGGACGGAGGACACATTTTAACAAGCATACAGCAAGAATTCTCCCGCCTCTATAGGCGGTGAGATGAATTGCGGAAAGTTTGCGCACGGTTCATTGCTTTTTTTGCTTTTTGCTTTTTGCATTTCATTTGATGCATCATAGCTATTGACAAATTGTCTAAAAAAATATATATTCAGTATGCATATATCGAAAGGCGTACGGGAAAATGAAACGATACAGCAATCATCATTCGGTATTCGCTCTTCATTTTCACTTGATCCTTGTGGTCAAGTACAGACGGCGTGTCATCGATGATGCAATTTCCGCTCGTCTTCGCGAAATATTCGAATAGATTGGAACTGAATACAAGATCCAAATCGAAGAATGGAATCAGGATGTCGATCACGTACATGTTTTGTTCCGGGCCGAACCAAAAAGCGAACTGACGCATTTTATCAACGCGTACAAATCCGCCAGCAGCCGTCTGATCAAGAAAGAGCATCCCGAACTCCGGGAAAAGCTGTGGAAGGAAATGTTCTGGACCCGGTCCTTCTGCCTCATCACGACAGGAGG
>JAFTBN010000043.1 GCA_017455185.1 Clostridia bacterium | reverse complement strand
ATACGGATTGTAAAACGTTATTTAATTTATCATGTGTTTCCATTGCTATAATCCCCTAACAATTTTGTTAGTTTGATTATAACATATTTAGTTAATCTTGTCAATTAAAATCGGGAAATAATTTAGGGACAATTCCTAAGTGCCTTTGAAGACCTGAAAACCAAATCCCCTTTTCGGGTGCAGCAAGAGACTTTCTTGATGCCCGACCGGTTTTGGGCCTTACGGGATTCAGGCCGGTTTCAGAAGCCGGTCAGATAATCTCCATATAATCCCGGCTGTACAAGGGCGGCTGAACAAAGGTGTTCCCGGCCTGATAGAAGAACGCGACCGACGCAATATCACTCTGCTGCGCCAGATACAGCCCCGGTCTTCTCCAGCCCAGATCCTGGATCTCCACCCTGATGCCATTCTCAAACCGAACGGGATCTGTCAGATGGAACCGGTAAAGGCCGAACCGGGTATTGGCCCGGTACAAACCGTCCGGCGCCAGCCTTTGCGGCATGCCGGTATAAGGCCCGGAAAAAGTCGCATACCCCTGCCCCGGCACATCAAAATTGTACGCTCCTCCGAAATAATCCTCGGTTCCCGTGGTGCATATGGTAGGAAACTCACGGTCTCCGTCCATGTAAAATTTCATTTCTCCTTCGCCCCACCAGCCATTGTTGTTAACCTGCCATGCCAGATATGTGCCGACATAATGGCCCTTTCCGGGCACGGCCAGAAGCGTGTGAATCGAATTTTTCGTCGGGTTGGACCGGCGGAAGGTCGCACAGAAATACGCGCTGTCCTCCTCGGGCTGGCCCAGGACGTAATCCACCTGATAGTACAGCGGTATGGTCTGGTCCGAACGGTTTTCCATCGTGATTCTGGCCCGCTTGAAAAACGGCATCGTCCAATAGCAGTTGAACGCACGCGCGGGATTGACGCATATCGGCAAAGAGTTTACGGGAGCGTATTCGTTCCAGCCGTTGGCAAAGAAATCCCCGGCCGGCACTTCTACGGCCGGAACGGGCGCGTCGTCCCAATACATCCGCAAAATCATTTCCCGCCAGGCAGCAGGTCCGATGGTCATCCAGATATGCTCGATGGCTCCTGCCCCGTGAATGTCTGCCAGAACGGACTCCTGCCCCGGCTCGATGAGAACATAAGGGTTAATTTTCCAGCCTACGCCCAGTTCGCGAGCGCAGGACGCCGAAACACCGGTCTCTGCCCGACCGCCCTGCCCGGGTTCTCCCGTTGGGTTTTCGGCCGAAATCGAGCGGCTTTTCGCCTCGGACAGTCTGTGCATGGTGGACATGGAATTCGCAATACCTGAAAACATTCCTTCCTCCTTTCCAAAATTGCCCCGGTCTGCCCGGGGCAATTCGCATTCCGGTCAGAACAAGCCGGAAATAACTCCTTTTTCATCTACGTCGATCTTCTCGGCCGCCGGAACCTTCGGCAGTCCGGGCATCGTCATCACTTCCCCGGTCAGCGCGACCACAAAACCCGCGCCGGCGGAAACTTTCAACTGGCGAATGGTCACCGAGAAATCGGTCGGCGCGCCCAAAAGGGTCGGATCATCCGAAAAACTGTACTGCGTCTTCGCAACGCAGACCGGCATACCGTCAAACCCGAGTTTCTTCAATTGGGCCAGCTGCTTGGCAGCGGCAGGAGTAATGGTAATTCCCTTGCCCCCGTAAACACGGGTCGCCAGATGGGTCAATTTTTCTTCCAGCGATTCGGACAGTTCATAGCTATACCTGAAGGTGCTGGGCTGGTCGCACAGACGGATGACTTCCTCCGCCAGTTCGATTCCGCCCTCGCCGCCTTTGGCCCAGACATCCGAAAGAGCCACGTGCACGCCTCTCTCCCGGCACACGGAGCGAACCAGTTCGACCTCGGCGTCCGTATCGCTCGGGAAGCGGTTGATGGCCACCACCACAGGCAATCCGTACACATTCTGCATATTGGAAATATGACGGTCCAGATTCGGCAGTCCTGCGCGAAGAGCCTCCAGGTTCTCCTGGTTCAGTTCGGTCTTGGGCAGACCGCCGTGCATCTTCAGCGCACGGATGGTCGCGACCACTACGACGGCCGAAGGACGGAGTCCCGCCATACGGCACTTGATATCCAGGAACTTCTCTGCCCCCAGGTCCGCACCGAATCCGGCCTCGGTGACCGTATAATCGCTCAGGGACAATGCCATCCGGGTCGCGAGAACCGAATTGCAGCCATGCGCGATGTTGGCAAAAGGTCCGCCGTGCACAAACGCGGGCGTTCCTTCCAGCGTCTGAACCAGGTTGGGCTTGAGCGCGTCTTTGAGAAGCGCCGTCATCGCGCCGACCGCCTTCAGTTGTCCGGCCGTTACCGGCTCCTCGTTGTACGTATAGCCCACAACGATCCGGGAAAGACGTTCCTTGAGGTCGGTCACGGAACTGGACAGACAAAGAACCGCCATGATTTCGGAAGCGACCGTGATGTCGTATCCGTCCTCGCGCGGCACGCCGTTGACCCGTCCGCCCAGGCCGTCGGTGATAAAGCGCAGCTGCCTGTCGTTCATATCCACGCACCGGCGCCAGGTGATACGCCTGGGATCGATGTTCAGCGCGTTCCCCTGATAAATGTGATTGTCGAGCATTGCGGCCAGAAGGTTGTTGGCCGCGCCGATGGCATGAAAGTCACCGGTGAAATGCAGGTTGATGTCCTCCATCGGGGCCACCTGCGAATAACCGCCGCCTGCGGCTCCGCCCTTCACACCGAACACGGGGCCCAGCGAAGGTTCGCGCAGAGCGGCAACCACCTTCTTGCCCATACGGTGCAAAGCATCCGCCAGACCGATGGTGGTGGTCGTCTTGCCTTCTCCGGCCGGAGTCGGCGTTATCGCGGTCACCAGGATCAGTTTGCCCTGATGATCCTTGTTCTTCTCCAACTGGGAAAGGGCGATTTTCGCCTTGTACTTGCCGTACTGTTCGATTTCATCGTCTTCGATGTGCAGGCTGTGTGCGATTTCCGTAATCGGTTTCAGCTGAACCGACTGAGCGATTTCAATGTCAGAACGCATAATGAATCTCCTCCCTTGATCAATGATGGAACAACCGCATGCCGGTAAACGCCATCACCATGTTGTATTTGTTGCAGCAGGAAATGACCAGATCGTCCCGGATGGATCCGCCGGGCTCCGCAATGTAATCCGCTCCGCTTCTGCGGGCCCGCTCGATGTTGTCGTCAAACGGGAAGAAAGCGTCCGAGCCGACCGCCACGCCGTGAATCGTGGACAGATAGGCTTTCTGCTCCTGAGCCGTAAAGGGTTCGGGTCTTTCGGTAAAGTAATTCTGCCAGACCTTCTCTCCCAGCACGTCCTCGCAGTCTGCCGAAAGATATACGTCGATAACATTGTCTCTTTCCGGACGTCCCAGTTCCGGACGGAACGGAAGTCCGAGCACTTTGTCATGCTGACGGAGATGCCAGATGTCCGCCTTGCTGCCTGCAAGACGGGTGCAGTAAATCCGGGACTGCTGGCCGGCGCCTACACCGATGGCCTGCCCGTCCACCGCATAGCAGACCGAGTTGGACTGTGTATATTTCAGCGTAATGAGCGCCACAATCAGGTCGCGGACGGCGCTCTCCGGCAGCTTCTTGTTTTCGGTCACCACATTCTCCAGCAGCGCCCGGTCAATCCTAAAATTGTTCCGGCCCTGCTCGAATGTGATTCCAAAGACCTGTTTGGTTTCGGTTACTTCGGGAACGTAATCGGGATCGATCTGTACGATGTTGTATCCGCCCTTGCGCTTGGATTTCAGGATTTCCAAAGCCTCGGGTTCATATCCGGGCGCGATGATGCCGTCCGATACTTCCCGCTTGATCAGGGTGGCGGTAGTCACGTCGCAAACGTCCGAAAGCGCAATCCAGTCGCCGAAGGAAGACTGACGGTCCGTGCCTCTCGCACGGGCATAAGCGCAAGCCAGAGGCGAATCGTCAAGGCCGGAGATGTCGTCCACAAAGCAGGCGCGCTTCAGCTTTTCGGGAAGCGGGATACCCACAGCAGCGGACGTCGGGGAAACGTGCTTGAACGAGGTTGCGCAAGGAAGGCCCAGCGCCTCTTTCAGTTCCTTGACCAGCTGCCAGGAATTGAAGGCGTCCAAAAAATTGATGTAACCCGGACGGCCGTTCAGAATCTGCAGCGGCAGATCGGATCCGTCCTTCATATAAATGCGTGCCGGCTTCTGGTTGGGATTGCAGCCGTACTTCAACTCAAACTCTTTCATGCTTCCTTCCTCCTTTATACATGCAGCGTCGCTGTGACGTCTTCGGTGTGATATTTTTTCAGCAATGGATCGATGACCTGCGCGACAAACTCCTCCACCTGCGAAGGACAGCGCCCGATGTACAGCGAAGGCTTCAGTTCGTTCAGGATTTCCTCTTTGGTCAGGCCGAACGCCGGATCCCCGGCCATGCGGTCCACGAGATCGTTCACGCCGTCTCCCGCCTTGACCCGGTAAGCCGCCGCGTGGGAATGCACCCGCAGCTTTTCATGCAGCTGCTGCCGGTCTCCGCCCCGCTTGACCGCCTGCATCATCACGTTCTCGGTCGCCATAAACGGAAGTTTCTCCATCACGCGGCGTTCCACGACCCGGTCGTACACGACAAGCCCCTGGGTGATGTTGATATAGAGATTCAGAATCGCGTCGGTTGCCAGAAACGCCTCGGCCACCGAAATGCGCTTGTTGGCGCTGTCGTCCAGCGTTCTCTCAAACCACTGCGTGCTGGCGGTCAGCGCCGGATTCAGGCTGTCCACGGTGACGTAGCGGGCCAGGGCGCAGATTCTCTCGCTCCGCATCGGATTCCGCTTGTAAGGCATGGCCGAAGAACCGATCTGCTTGGATTCAAACGGTTCCTCCATTTCCTCGAAGGACTGCAGCAGCCGCAAATCGTTGGCAAACTTGTAAGCGCTCTGCGCGATGCCGGAAAGCACCGCCAGAAAATACGCGTCCACTTTCCTGGAATAGGTCTGTCCCGATACCGGAACCACACCCGAAAAGCCCATGTCCTTTGCAATCCGGGCTTCCATTTCCCGGATTTTGGATTCATCGCCGCCGAACAGTTCCATAAAGGAGGCCTGGGTGCCGGTCGTTCCCTTGGAACCCAGGAGAAGCAGCGAATCCATCCGGTGCGCCAGTTCCTCCACGTCCATGGACAGTTCGTACATCCACAGCGTGGCTCTCTTTCCCACCGTGGTCAGCTGGGCAGGCTGCAGATGGGTATACGCCAACGCCGGCATGGATTTATACCGGAGAGCAAAATCCTTCAGATTGGCCAGAACCTGGGTTGCTTTTTTCATCACAATCCGGGACGCCTCTCTCAATACGATGACGTCGGTGTTGTCCCCTACGTAGCAGGAGGTCGCGCCCAGATGAATGATCGGCTCGGCCAGCGGGCACTGCTGTCCGAAAGCATATACGTGCGACATGACGTCATGCCGGACTTCCTTCTCCCGGGCTTCGGCCACCTCGAAGTTCACGTCATCCCGGTGCGCCTCCATCTGGGCGATCTGCTCATCCGTAATCGGCAGACCGAGTGCCTGCTCCGCTTTGGCAAGAGAGATCCAGAGTCTGCGCCAGGTGCGGAACTTGAAGGTATCCGAAAACACAAACTGCATCTCGTCGCTCGCATAGCGGGTAGACAGGGGCGAGACGTATTTTTCTCTTGAATTCTGCGCCATATCAGCCTCCGTGACGGTTGATGATTGCCTTGTCGGTCTTTCCGCTCTCCAGATCGATCAGGCGGACCTCCAGGGCCACCTTGTTGTCTGCGTTGAGCGCGTCCCAGACCATCTTTGCAATCTGTGCGGCATCCGATGCATCCGGGCAGGCCAGCCGCTCGGGTTCTCCGCAGAAAGTGGGAATTGGGTTTCCATCTCCCAGATAGGTGTGAATGAAGTGCAGGACACCCGGAACCGCCGCATAAGAGAAATGGAACCGGTTGCAGGCGCTTCCCTGCGCGTCCGCGCTCTTCAGAATACTCATCTCATACGTGAAGTCGCCGCCCCCGAAGTTCAGCATGCCGCTGATGCGAGGGGTAAAATTCGGTCCGTCCGGCTCGAAGCAGCGAGTTGCCAGAGCATCCTCGAAACTCTGGTTCTTTGCAAGATACTCATAAACGGTATCCGTCTGGTCTCCGTTCGTCACAATCAGCCGGTTTCCATAAGACCGGACCGGCGAATAGATAATCAACGACGGATCCTTTACCTTGCTCTCGTCAAACGGATAGATAATCAGGTCCCCGTTGGGCTGTTCCCGAAACACCCGGTTCCGGCTGTTTTCACTTCGACCCATGATAAAGTACACCGTCAAAGCCTTCCGGCCGTCCGGCGTCTTTCCGATCATGATTCCGCGACCCGGATACACATTTCCGGACAAAACGGTCTTTACATCTCCGCAAGCATACACGTCTGCCATCTTGCACCTCCAAAAAAAATAAAAAAAGCAGCCGAAAAACAGGGCTGCCCAGGCGGTCGACATTCACACAACCCTGCTCCCCCATGGTATTCCATGTTTCCGCCGGTTACAGGATCTGTCTGCATTATACCGCAAAACAAATGTCCCGTCAAGTCATTTTTGAAATTCAGCCACAATTCCGAAAACGGCTGAAGTGTAATGTTCATTTCTTTTTGGCGGGCGTTTTTTCCTCTGCTCCGAAACTCAGCACGCCAGCCGGTATTCTCTTGACAAGAGGGGTCCGTATCTCTATAATAGAATTAATGTTTTAGGAAGGATTCTCCTTTTCTGTCATGACTTTAATGCAGGTTTTGCAGTTGTTCGGCGGCCTTTCGCTCTTTCTGTTCGGAATGAACGTCATGAGCAAGGCGTTGGAACAACGCGCCGGAAAGCAATTGAAAAGCATCCTGGGCAAGTTGACCGCCAACCCGCTCAAAGGATTTCTGCTCGGATTTTTGGTGACAGCCATTATCCAGTCCTCCTCGGCCACCACCGTTATGGTCGTCGGTTTCGTCAACTCCGGACTGATGACTCTGACTCAGTCGGTCGGAATCATTCTCGGAGCCAACCTGGGTGCAGCCGCCACACCGTTGATTCTGTCTTTGGCGGGCGTATCCGGAGGCACCGGAGCTTCCGGCTTCCTGTCCGTGTTGCTGACCGTCGTCAAGCCTTCCTTCTTTACGCCGATTCTTGCCCTTGTCGGCATCATCCTGTACGCTTTCATCAAAAAAGGAAAGAAACAGAACACCGGCCTGATTCTTCTGGGATTCGCGATTCTGATGTTCGGCATGGAACAGATGTCGGCCTCGGTGGCGGATCTGGCGGCCAATGAATCCTTCACCCGCCTTTTGACCATCTTCACCAACCCCATCGTCGGTCTTCTGATCGGTATCGTGTTCACAGCCGTCATCCAGTCCTCGGGAGCCTCAATCGGTATTTTGCAGGCCCTGTCCTCGACCGGAGCCATCACCAACGGAATGGTCATCCCGATTCTGATGGGTCAGAACATCGGTACCTGCGTCAGCGCCCTCATCTCCTCGATCGGCGCAAGCCGGAATGCCCGCAGGGCGGCCATCATTCACCTGCTCTTCAACGTGTTCAGTGCCGTCTTCGGCATTACCCTCTTCCTGATTGTCCGGACGATTTTCAGCGAAGCACTCTCCCCGTTCCTTGACAAGTCCTCCAGCATGATCGGCATTGCCTTGATCAACATCGGTTACAAGCTGATTTCCCTGCTGCTCATTGCCCCGATGTCCAAACTGCTCGTCAAACTGGCTGAGCGCCTGATTCCCGAGAAGCCCGAACACGAAAACGAAAACATTGAAATGCTGGACGAACGTCTTCTCTCCGCGCCGGCCATCGCCGTACAGCGTGCCTCGGACGTGTCCGCCACCATGATCGGCGTCTCCTTCGAATCCCTGAAAATGGCTATGAAGCTGCTGGACCATTACGACCTGAAAACCGTCGAGCAGATTCGCCAGATGGAAGACGAAGTGGACCATTACGAGGACGGCCTCGGATCCTATCTGGTCAAGTTGAGCAACGTTTCAAATATGTCCGAAGCCGACAACCGGGAAGTCACAAAACTTTTACACATCATCGGGGACATCGAACGGATTTCCGACCACGCGGTTGACATCACCATTACTCTTTCCGAACTCCACGACCAGGAACTGAGTCTGTCCGATGCGGCGCAGAAAGAGTTGCGCGTCATGATTGAAGCCCTGAACGCCATCCTGAACCTGTCTGCCCAGGCCTTCCTTTACAACGACATGGACGCCGCCGCGAAGGTGGAACCGCTGGAACAGGTTGTAGATTATCTGAAAGCAGAAATCAAGCGCCGTCACATCAACCGGCTGCAGAACAGTCAGTGCACCATGGCCCACGGTTTCATCCTGTCCGACCTGCTGACTCATTTTGAGCGGGTTTCCGACCACTGCTCCAACATCGCGGGCAGCGTAATTGAAATCGCGCACGACCATCTGGATCTGCACGAATACCTCCAGCACATCAAATCCGGCTCTCCCGAATTCACCCGGCAATACGAGGAATATCTGGGACAATACTCTTTGGGCGAGGAAAACGCACCCTCCTCAAAGAAAGAAGCCTGATTTCTCAACCACACAAAGCCAATCCAACAAGCCGGCGGCCTGCAGAAACGGGCCGCTGTTCTTTTGCCGGAACGCCGGGCCTTCAAACGTCCGTACGAACATCCCGCCGTGCCTGCCAAAAGAAAACAGAGTTGCCGCTCTTAAGCCTGCAACTCTGAAATCCCGCGGAAATCTCTTCCGGCGTGCCTTTTATTCCATTTCGTCCAGTGTCAGAGAGAAGGAGTCCAGGAACCGCTCGCAGAACCAGTTCACTTCCTCGTATTTGCGATATTGCGCAACCTCCCGCTCCAGGGAACGGGCGGCACGGGAAAACTCCTTGTTGCCAAGCCGCAATTCCTCCAGGCACTTGACGTACGCGGCCAGTTTGTCCGCCGCCTTGACCAGAATATGCTCATAGGTGTCGACCGGAGCGTGAACCAGCGGTTCGTACTCCTCCCGCAATTCCTCGGGCAGAGTCCCCAGCAGTTTGGTTTCGGCCCGGGCCTCAATCGCCTTATAGGCGCCCTTGATCTCCTCGTTGTAATATTTGATGGGCGTGGGCAAATCCCCGGTCAGGACCTCCCCGCTCTCATGATACAGAGCGAGAACCGCCACTTTCCCGGGATCCAGCTGTCCTCCGAAGCACTTGTTGCGGATTACGGCCAGTGCATGCGCAATCTGCGCAACCTGTGTGGTATGCTCGGCCACATTCTCATCCTGGATGGACTTCATCAGGCCCCACCGGTGAATGAGTTTCAGCCGCGCCATAAACGCAAAAAAATGGTAGCTTTTTTCTTTTTCTTTCTTTTCCGCCATGTCTTTTCCTTCTTTTCACCGGGCTCAGAACAGATAGGTTCCGCGTTCCACCCGATATTCTTTTCCTTCTATCACCAGGGTTGCCCGAACCGGAACCGTGATTTCATACCGCACCGTTCCGTCCCGGCGATACCAGCGGGAACGAATCCGTCCGTGCCGAGAATCGTAAATTGCCTCGAGTTCATCCAGCTGAGCCGTGGGATGCGGCTCAACCACCACCTGCGCAAATCCGGGCTTTTCTTCCACCGGCCGGATGCCGCAGGCCACTTCATACACCCAGTCCGCCACCGAGCCGAACGCATAATGGTTGAAGGAGTTCATGCTCGCCGACCAGAATTCTCCTTTTTCGTTTCTCCCGTCCCAATGCTCCCAGATGGTGGTCGCTCCGCGCTTGACCGAATACAGCCAGGACGGGAAATTCTCCTGCAGCAGCAGCGTATACGCCAGTTCGGTATACCCGTTGTCGGAGAGCACGTGCAAAAGGTGGGGGGTTCCGACAAAACCGGTCTGTAGCCGGTTGCCGTTTTTCCGGATCATGTCCGCGAGCTGAGCCGCGGTTTTCCCGGGATCGGTCGCAAGGCCGAAGCGGAGAGCCAGCACGCACTCGGTCTGGGTCGTATATTCCGGATACGTTTTCCGGAACGCCCGGACAATCCGCTCATACAGACGTCTGTATTTTTCGGTCTTCCGGCCCAGAATATCCCCGATCCGGATGACCAGAGAGGTGGAATAGGCATAGAACGCAGATGCAATGAAATCCATTCTCGTCGCGCCCTTGCAATCCCCGACCGGGCCGTCCATGGCCAGCCAGTCGCCGAAATGCGGACATCCGGTCCACAGATCCTTCGTCGTGGTGTGCGTCCGGATGTATTCCAGATAGCCCTTCATGGACGGGTACTGCCTTGCAAGCAGCCGTCTGTCTCCGTACGCCAGATACATCTGCCAGGGAACGATGACGGCCGCGTCGCCCCATGCCGCGCTGGTGGTCGAATGATCCCAGAGCTGAGGGATGACGTGCGGAATGCCTCCGTCGGGAGTCTGATCCAGACGCAGATCGGTCAGCCACTTGTCAAAGAATGCCTCGACGTCGTAATTGTACGCCGCCGTTTTGCAAAACACCTCGGCGTCCCCGGTCCAGCCCATCCGCTCATCGCGCTGCGGGCAGTCGGTCGGAATGTCCAGGAAGTTTCCCTTCTGCCCCCAGATGATATTCTGGAACAGTTGGTTGAGAAGCGGACTGGAGGAACGGAGCCACCCGGTGCGCCGCAGTTCGGAATGAACGGCAACGGCCGTGATGCTGTCCCTGTCCACACATCCCGGGAACGCATCGACCCGGATATAGCGATATCCCCAGAACGCCAGTTTGGGGGTGTATTCCTGCTCGCCTTCGCGGCAGATGTATTCGAACCGGGCTTTGGCCGCCCGGTAATTCTCGGTATAAAAGTTCCCATCGCTGTCCAGTTCCTCGGCAAAAGAGAAAGAAACGCGGTCCCCCGCCCGGGCGTTGACGCGCACGGTGAAATAGCCGGTCAGGTTCTGGCCGAAGTCCACGACCGTCTCACCCTTGGGCGTCCGGATCATCCGGATGGGGCGCAGGCGCTCCTGCTCCCGGACCTCGGGCCCCTGCTGCGCAACCAGCCCCGTCCTGGAATAATCCCGTTCAACGGCCGGAACCCATTCCTCCTCGGAAAAAGTTGCGTCGTAGATTTCCCCGTCGTAAAAATCGGTAAACCGCACCCTGCTCGGATGCGCCTCCCATGTCCCGTCGGTTCCGAGAATTTCCCGGCCCCCGTCCGCATAGGTCAGCTGCAGCTGAGCCAGGATGCAGGGCAGCATATCCGGATAGTCATGATTCCCCCGCCAGCTGATTCTGCCTTTGAACCAGCCCTTGGAAAGGAGAACGTCAAGGCAGTTGTCCTTTTGCAGTTCCTTTGTCACATCGTAGGTCTGCACCTGCACGCGTCTGAGCGACGTGCATCCCGGAGCGAAGACAAACTCTCCGACCCTTGCTCCGTTGAGCCTTGCTTCGTAGCAGCCGTGCGCCGTAATCTGCAGAACCGCGCTGCGCACTTCCCGGTCCGTCCGGAACCGTTTGCGGAACAGCAGCCCTTCAAACCCTCTGTCTTCCGGAAAAGAAATCCATTTTGCCATCTCCAGCATATCCGTCTCTCCTTACGGGCAACCGGCCTGTACGGCCGCTCCAGACCCAAAGGTAGTTTAGCAGAATCCGGCATCCGTGTCAACCGTTCCCCGCTTTTCCCGACGCCCGAAAAACGCCATCCGATCCGGCCCTTTGTCCTATCTTTTTTCCTTTGAAACAGGTTCAAGAAAGTCTGTCTTCGGTTCTTGACAAGTTTGGCCTTTTATGCTATGATGTTATGTACATTCCTATGCATTCCTTCAGGAGGCCTCCGGTCATGAAGAAGTTAAATCTGAGAAATTTCTTTAAAAACAATCCGATCTGGTTCTGGGTCGGAAGAATCGCCGTACCGGTTGCGATTGCCGTTTTGCTGACCGTTCTGTTTGCGCACGGATATACGGATTCCCTTTCCACCGCCACCAAGCCGGTCGTCTTCAGCACCTATTTCAAATCCAATATGGCCTTCATGATTTCCTATATGGTATGTGCCTTTATGACCTGCCTGTTCATCGTGGAAGTCATCTTCATGGGAATCGAAAAACTGTTAACCAAAATTTTCGGATAATTCCGCGGAAGGAATCTTCCTTCGCGCGGCATGTTCGTTGCGATCTGCGGGCACAGCTGTGCCCGCTTTCTTGTCTTTTGACCCGTTTGGGAATTTGCAGCAAAGAAAAGAAAGGAGGAAACGCATTTTAGCCCGGTCCGGCCCGTGCCGCCGCAGGCGTTTTGCGTAATCGGTCATGTCCGTTTCAGACAAAAGAATCCGGCTTTTTCCTTTCCTGCTTCTTTGCGGGCTTCTCTGGCTGTTCCTCCTGTCCGGATGCACGGCAGCCGGCCCGGACCAAGCAAACCCCGAAACAAAAGCAGAAGAAACCGCCGCTCAAACCAACCAGGAAACGGCGGAGTCCGGGGCGGAAGGGCTCCGGATCGTTTCAAGTTCGACCGTTGAACCCGATTGCGAACATGCAGGCTATACCCTGTATGTTCTGGAAGACGGAAGCGAAGAAATCAAGGACTACCGGATGCCTACCGGCCACTCGTTCGCTCCGGTCTCGTCTGCCTCGCCCGGCTGCGAGGAACCAGGCAGCATTCTGTACGAATGCCAGAACGGCTGCGGGCTGCGTTATCAAAGACAGACCGAGCCTCCCCTGGGCCATGACGAAGTCGTCACCGTCATAGAACCGACCTGCCTTTCCTCGGGATATACCCTTCACACCTGTACCCGCTGCAATTGGCAAATGACCGACGAAATCACCCCGCCCGCCGAGCACGACTTTGAAACACAGACCGAAGAAGCGACCTGCACCCGGAGCGGTTACACCCGTCTTGTCTGCCGGACCTGCGGTCTTATCCGCAGCGAAAGCATCCTCGAGCCGACCGGACACGCGTTTGAGACCCACACCCATCCCGCCACCTGCACGGAACCCGGACAGACCGTACAGGTCTGCCCTGACTGCCACCTGACCCTCCTTCTGTCTTCCACCGAACCGCTCGGCCACCTTTACAAAGGGGAAACCGTTCCCCCGACCTGCACCGCGGCAGGCTATACGAAATATACCTGCGAACGCTGCAATGCGTCCTATACGGGCGATGAAACGCCGCCCGCGGGCCACCTTTACGAAACTACCGTCATCCCGCCCGACTGCACAAACGAAGGATATACCCTTTATACCTGCCGGGAATGCGGAGAGACCCACAAGGCAGATTTCGTTCCCGCCACCGGGCACAGCCTGACCGAGCAAACCACGCCTCCTTCCTGCCGGGAGGAAGGCGAGATTCGGGTCGTCTGTCTGAGTTGCGGGCGGGAATTGTCCCGGGAGACGGTCCCGCCGACGGGACACAGCTATACCCTTTCCGCCACCCCTCCCACCACGGAAAAGAACGGAAGCATCGTACACACCTGCTCCCGCTGCGGCGATATGCACACCACGACGGTCACGCCGGATATGGTCTTCACCCGGATAGACTCCGGGTACAGCCCGATTGCCCTGCAGGGGGTCGACCTGTCCTCCCACAACGGCGACGTGGATTTTGCGGCCCTGCGGGAAGCCGGCATCTCCTTCGTCCTTCTGAAAATGGGATCCAGCCACAAAAAAGACGCAAAATTCGAAGCGAATTACTCGGCCGCCAAAGAGGCGGGACTCCGGATCGGCTGCTATTTCTACACCTATGCAAGCACGCCCGAGGAGGCAAGGCTGGACGTCGAATTGTCCCTGGGATGGCTGGCCGACAAGGAACTGTCCTACCCCGTCTTCTACGACATGGAGGAAGAAAACCAGGAAGGACTCGGCAAGACGACCACGACTGAAATCATCCGCACGTATCTGGACGGCATGATTGAACAGGGGTATTACACCGGCCTTTACACCAACAAAAAGTGGCTTTACGAAAAGCTGTTTGACGTGGAAGAAATCACGTCCCGCTACTGCATCTGGTTCGCCTCCTGGACAACCAGCGGCCTGCCCGATCAGGACTACCGCTCCCTGACTCCGCTGTGGCAATATGCGTCGGGCGCCGACTGTCCGGGCGTTTCCACCGGAACGGACCTGGACGTATGCTGGTTCGATTTCCCGACCTTCCTTCAGACCTACGGATTCAATCAGATCAAAAAGACCCCCGTATGACAACCGGGGGAACGCACAAACGGCGCGGCCAAGCGGCCGCGCCTCCCTTTTTGCTGCGTTTTCCGCCTTACTGAGCGGAATCCTTTTTCTTCTCCACAACGCCTTCCATATAATAGGAAGCTTCGGTGTCCGCACAGTTCAGGGCAAACGCAAGGGGAAACATCTCTAGCGCCCGTCCGACCGTTCCGGGGTCTTCACTGCCCGAAAAGCCCATGTGATAGCGGATGGCGAACGCCTCTTCCCTCTCGAGCTTCATATAGCCGCTGATCATGTAAACGGACTTCTCTCCGTGTCCGTACGGAAGACTGTCCTCCACGGTGTAATACGGCTGGGCCTGCCATACGCCGTCCTTTTTGACGTTGCGCATTTCGGTCTTGTAGAAATTCACCTTGCACAAATCGTGCAAAAGCGCCACAATCGCGACGCTCTCCTCGGAATAGGAAAACCCGTACCGCTTTTCAAACCGGGGGAGCAGGTCCACCAGGCAGTCGTATACGTTCAGCGAATGTTCCAGCAATCCGCCCTCATACGCCCCGTGAAACCGGGTGCTGGCGGGCGCGCGGAAGAAATCGCAGCGGCTGGACGTCAGAAACTCCAGCAGTTTTTTGCTGCCTTCCCTCTCGATTTTCTTGTTGTATATTTCCAAGAACCGATCCTTGTTGATTGCGATGATGCTCTCTCTTTCCGTCATACGTGCCCCACTTTCACACCTGCCGTGCGGTATAGTCGTTCCCGGCTCAGCTATCCCTGCCGGGTCCTGATTTCATTTTAACGGTTGTCCTTTTTAATGTCAAGGGCCTTGCAAAAAGAATACTCCCCTGACGTGTACCCCGCCAAAGCAAAAAGCGGTAGACATCCGGCACGAAAACGGGTATAATAAAGCCAGAATTTCCAAAGGAGCACCCCATGCATTACCTTTTTTTAGCCGAAGGATTTGAAGAAGTCGAAGCGCTGACCCCGCTGGATCTGATGCGCCGCGCAAAAATTCCCGTAAAGACCGTCGGTATTGGCGGCCGAACGGTTTGCGGATCGCACGGAATTGCCGTTCAGGCCGACTTGACGGACAAAGAATTCAACGACCTGCGCCCCGAGTCCGTTCTCCTGCCGGGCGGCATGCCGGGCACGCTGAACCTGGACGCTTCTCCGGTTGTACAGAGCGCCATTTCCGCCGCCCTTGAAGCGGACGGACACCTCTTCGCCATCTGCGCCGCGCCCACCATTCTCGGACGCCGCGGCCTTCTCAAAGGCAAACGCGCAACCTGCTATCCCGGAATGGAAAAGGACCTGACCGGCGCCATTCTGACCGGAGAGAGAGTCGTGAAAGACGGAAACATCATCACGGGTGCCGGAATGGGTGTGGCTCTTGATTTCGGCCTGGCAATTGTCGCCGAACTGAAAGGAACCGAGACGGCCGAACAGCTCCGCCGGTCGGTCGTGGCCAAACCCGAATGACATCCCCTGCAAAAGCGGAGCTGCGCGCCGCTTATCTATCCCGGCGCAATGCCATTCCGCAGCAGCAGCGGGAAAAATGGTCGTCCGAGCTGTGCCGCCGCATTGAGGGGTTGCCGGTCTTTAAACGGGCCGAATCGCTGTTTCTGTTCTGCCCCACAGGGTCCGAAGTGTCCCTTTTGCCCCTTATGCGTACAGCCCGTGAAAGGGGGCTTCCCGTTGCCTTCCCCCGCTGCCTGAACGAAACGGACATGCAGTTTTTCCTCTGCCCCGACCTCTCGCGAATGAAAAAAGGCCGCATGGGCATTTTAGAACCTCCGGAAGACTCCGTTCTAGTTCTCCCGGATGAAAACACCCTGTGTCTTTTGCCCGGCCTCGCCTTTGACCGGGAAGGATTCCGTCTCGGGTACGGAAAGGGGTACTACGACCGCTATCTGGCCCGGCACAGCCTGATAACGCTGGCCCCGGTCTTTCCGGACTGCCTTTGCCCGGATCCTTTGCCCCGCGAGGCATTCGACCTTCCGGCCGACCGGATTCTGCTGCCCGACGGAACCACGTATCCGCATTCATTCTGATGAAAGGAAGCCAAAACGGCTGTTTTTACCGCCATGAGCGACACCGCCAAACCAAAAAAGTCCATATTGCCCCGGTCCGAGCTCATCTGGTGCGGCATGTTTTTGTGGATGGTCCTGGCCGTCTTCGTTTTCGTTCTGCTGGACCGCTTCGGCGTCCTGCTCGGAAACACCTATTACATGGCCCTTCTGGCCCAGTTTGCCGTCTTTCTTCCGCCCGCCGTCTACTGGCTCGCCGTCTATAAGACCAAGAGCGCCGAGGCACTTTGGCTCACCCGGCCTCACAAAAGCCACTGGCTGCT
This sequence comes from Clostridia bacterium, assembly GCA_017455185.1. Lineage (GTDB taxonomy): Bacteria > Bacillota > Clostridia > Oscillospirales > CAG-272 > RUG14240. Next base: position 31,534 of record JAFTBN010000043.1, on the reverse strand, counting down.
GATTCTGTCCTCTGTTGTCATGCTGATCGCCTTCGGGCAGCTGTATGCCTTTTTTGCCGGCTCGCTGTCCGGCTCGTCCTCCCCGTTCCTGCTTTATCGGCTCTACGGACCCCGGAACGGCTCAGATCCCTGGAAGATCATCCCCTCCCTTCTTGTATTCGCGGTTCTTCCCGCCCTGCTTGAGGAACTGTTCTTCCGAGGCATACTTCCCCATGCGTTCCGCCGCAGCGGACCGGTCGTCACGGCCATCCTGTCTTCCCTTCTGTTCGCCCTGTTCCAGTTTCATCCGGCCTTCTTCCCGCTGTATTTCCTTCTCGGATTGTGGCTGTATCTGATTCTGTATACGACCAAATCCCTGACGGCGTCCGTCCTGGCCCACCTGCTGTACCGGATGTTTGCGCAAACCGGGCAAAGCGCCCTGACCGACTACTACCTATCGGCCGGAAGCGGCACGCTGTTCCTGTTCCTGCTCTGGGCACTCTTCCTGCTTTCGTTTATCCTGGCCTCGACCGCCGTGATCCGGGTCTACCGGGCCTATGCGAAAATGCCCGAAAATCTGCATTACAACGAGGAGGCCCTGCAGTCCGGTCACCCGGTGCTCGTATTGATGAAGGCCCACCTCCAATTGCTTTTGCGGGCACTGGCCAATCCCTGCCTCTGGCTTTCGGTCGCCGCATGGGTTGCGGTCCTTCTTTTCTCCTGAACCGACCTGTCCCGCAATGCCTGTGTCCGGTCGGCGGGGCCTTCCCTGCAAAAAACAATCCGACAAAAAGAGCGGACGGTTTGTGACAGAACCCATCCGCTCTTTCTTTTTGTTTTATCCGGCCGCCTTCCGGCAACCGTCGCTTTTCTTCCTATTGGCCGGAAGACTCCCCGCATGCTTCCAGCGCCTGCGTAAAACACGCTTCCATCGCGGCCCATGCCTCTTCGCAGTTCGGAAGGGTCAGCGTACATCCCGCGGCCCTGGCGTGTCCGCCTCCGCCGAAGCGGGAACAGATGGCCGCCACGTCCACACAGCGGGCCGAACGCAGGGAAACCCGGAACGTTTCTTTTCCGACCTGCCGAATCACCCCGGCCAGTTCCACCCCCTCGATTTCCCGGATGACGTCGATGACGGTCCCGAGGTCCTCTTCCCGCAGGCCCAGTCTTTCCCGATCCTGCAGGCTGATCAGGGTCAGCGTCGCTTTCTCTCCGCACAGATACCGCATATTCGCGTACCCGCAATGCTCGGCGCGAAGCTGGGCCTTGGATTTGCTGGCAAACAGCCTTCGGCAGATCTCGGACGAATCCACCCCCATCCCGACCAGTTCAGCCGCCCGGATGTAAGTTTGCGCGGTGGTATTGGAAAACCGGAATCCGCCCGTGTCGCCGGCAATTCCGGCGTACAGCGCGTCAGCCGCTCCCCGTGGAAACCGGGCCAGTTTCTGATGCTCCATCCAGATTTTGCCCATATCGAACACGATTTCGGATACGGCTGCCGCGTGCGGATCCACATATCCGTCCGCGAAGCGGGTGCCTCTTCCGTGATGGTCAATCATCAGCTGAATCTCAACCCGGTCCGAAACCTCCCGGCCCAGTTGTTCGGGTGACGCAACGTCCACCGAAACCACCCTGTCCGGGACAAACGCCTCAAACGCTTCTTCCATCGGGCGGAACGGTTGCCCCTGGGCCAGAAATTTCAGATGGTCCGGAACCGGATCCGACCCGGAAATGCAAACCGGGGAACCCATCTCCCAAAGCAGAAGGGCTAGTCCCAGCGCACTTCCGATGCAATCCGCATCCGGATTCCGGTGATACACCACCAATGTCTTCGAAGGAACCTCCAGCCGAGAGCACAATGCCTCCAGCGAATAATCCCTGTAAACTTTTCCCCCGGACTCCATACTTACTCCTCGGTCTCTTCGTCCGGGCTGTTCCCGTCCGCTCCGTCTTCACTGCCTGCACTGCCTTCACTGTCTTCTTTGTCTTCAGGCGCATAGGTAATCTGGTTCAGAAGCGTGGAGATATGCGCGCCGTAGGCCAGAGAACGGTCCCGCACAAACGTCAGCTCGGGCGTAATGCGCAGGTTCATGGATCCGGCCAGTTCCCGGCGGATGTATCCGGTTGCGGCTTTCAGTCCGGCCGCCACCTCTTTCTCCTCCCCGTACAGGGAACTGTAAAACACTTTCGCATATTTCAGGTCCGGCGTGACTTCCACCCCGGTAATGCTCAAAAAGGCATCCTTCACGCGGGGATCCTTGACGTGACGGACAATCTCCGCCAGGCATTTCTGCATCTCGTCATGAATCCTGCCCTGTCGATATTTTGCCATTCCTTCCCCTTTCAAAAGGCGGGTGCGCGTCGGCGCACCCGCATCTGTCAAATCAAATCTGCGCCGCGTCCACGATGGCGTTGAACTTGGCCGCAACCAGGGACGCGCCTCCGATCAGGCCGCCGTCCACATTGGGCTTTGCCAGCAGTTCAGCGGCGTTCTTTTCATTCATGGAACCACCGTACTGAATCGTTGTCGCGTTCGCAATCTGCTTGCCGTAAATCTCGGCCAGTGCTTCTCTGATCTGTCCGCAGGTTTCATCGGCCTGCTCGGGTGTGGCGGTAAGGCCGGTGCCGATGGCCCAGACGGGCTCATAGGCGATGATGACACGGCTCATCTCTTCCGCGCTGACCCCTTCCAGGTCGAGTTTGGTCTGCATGCTGACCACTTCTTTGGTAATGCCGGACAAGCGCTGCTCCTTGACTTCGCCCAGGCACAGAATGACTTTCATGCCGGCTGCCAGAGCCGCCTTGACCCGCAGATTGACCGTATGGTCGGTCTCGCCGAAATACTGCCGTCTTTCCGAGTGGCCTATGATGACGTATTCCACGCCGATTTCGGTCAGCATCTTGGCGGACACTTCACCGGTGAACGCGCCCTTTTCCTCATAGTGCACATTCTCTGCCCCGATTTTGATCCGGGTGCCCTTTGCGGCTTTCTGCGCCGCTGCAATGGTCACATAGGGAGCGCAGAACACGATGTCGCATTTTCTCTTTCCCTTGACCATGGGTTTGATTTCATTGATAAACGCTTCGGCCTCGCTGGGAGTGAAATTCATTTTCCAGTTGCCGGCAATGACGATTCTTCTTTTAGCCATAATCCGTTGTCCTTCTTTCTGTTCGACTTGCAGTCAGTTCTTGTCTTCCAGGCATGCGATGCCGGGCAGTTCCAGTCCTTCGAGGAACTCAAGGGAAGCTCCGCCGCCGGTGGAGATATGGGTAATCCGGGAAGCATAGCCCAGCTGCTCGCAGGCTGCCGCGGAATCACCGCCGCCTACGATGGTCGTAGCGGAGGAATCCGCCAGAGCCTGTGCTACGGCAATGGTGCCCTTGGCCAGGACCGGGTTCTCGAATACGCCCATCGGGCCGTTCCAGACGACCGTCTTGGCGTTCTTGGCCGCATTTGCGTACAATTCCATGGTCTTGGGACCGATATCCAGTCCCTGACGATCTGCGGGAATCTTGTCCGCATCCACCACTTCCACGTCAACCGGCGCGTCAATGGGGTTGGGGAACTCGCGGGCGACGGTGGTGTCAACCGGCAAAAGGAGCTTGACGCCTCTGTCTTCGGCTTTCTTCATCATGTCCTTGCAATACTCGATCTTGGTCTCGTCCAGAAGCGAGCCGCCGACGCCGTATCCCTTTGCGGCAAGGAAGGTATATGCCATACCGCCGCCGATGATCAGCGTATCCACCTTGGTCAGCAGGTTGTTGATGACGTTGAGCTTGTCCGCCACCTTCGCGCCGCCCAGGATGGCCACAAACGGACGCTCCGGGTTGGAAAGAGCCTTGCCCATGATGCTGATTTCCTTCTGAATCAGATAGCCGCAGACAGCCGGAAGCCCTGCATGCTGTACAACGCCCGCCGTGGAAGCATGCGCGCGGTGCGCCGTTCCGAACGCGTCATTGACGAACAGATCAAACGGCTTGGCCAGTTCCTTGGAGAACTCGGGATCGTTCTTCTCTTCCCGGGCGGTAAACCGGGTGTTCTCCAGCAATACGATATCGCCCGGCTTCATCGCGGCAATCTTGGCCTGCGCGTCGGGGCCGACCGTATCCTTTGCGAACACGACTCCGCCGCCCAGCAGTTCGTTGAGCTTGTCTGCCACAACGGCCAGGGAGAACTTCTTGCAATCCTTCTTCGCCTTCTCGACCGCCACGGCCTCGGCTGCGGCGCGGTCTGCTTCCGGAAGCGCCTCGATGGCGGCAACTTCCTTTTTATTCAATTTGATTTTCGCGTCAAATACGTTATGGGGTTTGCCCAGATGGGAGCAAAGCACCACCATCGCACCGTTTTCCTTCAGATAACGGATGGTTGGGAGCGCTTCCACGATTCTCTTTTCGGAGGTGATGACGCCGTCTTTTACCGGCACATTGAAATCGCAGCGAACCAGGACCTTTTTGCCCTTGACCTGCACGTCTTCAATCGTTTTCTTGTTGTAAGTCATAATTCTGCCTTCCCGGTCTTTCGACCTGTTTTTTTACATCGTCCACTATAACACAAAGCCCCGTCAAAATCAAGGGATTTGCCCCTTTTCCTGAGAAAAACAAGCCGTTCTCAGGGTTTTTTAGCGGCTTTTCCCCTTTTTTTGAGAAGTCAGGCGACGGCGGCGCACGGCCCGCGCAACGAGTCGTTATCCCTCTGTTTTTTGACAATTACAGAAGAGTGCTATATAATGAAGTCCGTCAATTGAATCATACTCTTTGTCAGCGGCCGTCTTTGAAACGGAAAACCGAAAAAAGGAATGGATGCAACCGTATGGAACGAAAAATACTTGCAAACAAGGTCTTTCTCTTTCTGACCGAATTCTTCGCCGGCATGAGCGTCATGGCGGTGGAACTCGGCGCCTCCCGTCTGCTCGCACCTTACTTCTCCTCCAGCCAGATTGTCTGGACCATCATCATCGGCACCATCATGATTGCCATGGCGCTGGGCAACATCTACGGCGGAAGGAAGGCAGACAAAGACCCGAACCCGGACAAACTCTATGCGCGTCTGATCATCGCCGGCATCTGGATTGCCCTGATTCCCCTGCTCGGCAAATACGTCATTGCCGGCATTTCCATGCTGCTGGTCTTTGCCATCAACACAGGCTTTCTGGTCATTGCGGCCTTCGTCTGCTGTATGGTCATTTTCGTCTTTCCGCTCTTTCTGCTCGGAACCACCACCCCGTGCCTGGTCAAGTACACCATGTCCAGCCTGGACGACAGCGCCAAGACCGTAGGCCTCCTGAATGCGTCCAACACCATCGGCTCCATCATCGGAACTTTTGTGCCGACCTTCATCACCATTCCCTCGGTGGGGACCTCCATCACCTTCCTGATCTTCGCGGGCATCCTTCTGATTCTTTCCTTTGTCTACTTCATTTCCTCGAAGATCTTCCGGGTCCGCATGCCGGTTGCCGCGGCCTTTTTCCTTGTCTGCGTCCTCTTCGGCCATTCGTCCAATTTCGCCTTCTGGAACAGCCAGCTCACCTACGAAGGGGAATCGGTCTACAACTACCTTCAGGTCAGTGAGGACGACCGGACGGTTTCCCTTTCCACCAACGTCCTCTTCGGCGTCCAGTCGGTCTATCTGAAAGAGCGGGAACTCACAAGCGATTATTACAATTACGCCCTGGCCGCTCCCTATATGGCCGGAGTCCGGGAAAGCGATTCCTTTTCGGTGCTGATTCTGGGTATGGGCTCGGGCACGTACGCCACCCAGCTCCAGCGCTACATCGGGGAGGACCTCTCCATCGAAGGGGTGGAAATCGACAAGAAAATCACCGACCTGGCCCACACCTACTTCCATATGGACGACCGGATCCGGGTCACCACCTACGACGGACGCGCCTTCCTGGCTTCGACGCCCGACACCTATGACCTGATTATGGTCGACGCGTACCAGGACATCACCATTCCCTTCCAGATGTCCTCCCTGGAATTCTTCTCCCTGGTCAGCTCCCGTCTGACCGACCGGGGCGTGATGGTGGTCAACCTGAACATGAAATCCGACCGGGAGGGCAGCATCAACCAATACCTTTGCGACACCATCTGCCACGCGTTCGACCGGGTCTACACGGTCAACGTGGCAAACAGCACCAACCGTCTTCTGTTCGCTTCCAACGCGGCCGACGTGCTGAACACCTACAGCCGCAACCTGCTGATGGAAACCGACGTGGAGATTCAGTCCTTCCTGCTTTCCCGGGTCAATCCGGGCATCGTCCCGTACGAAAAAGGCCCGTATCTGCTGACCGACGACAAGGCGCCGGTCGAGCTGCTCGGCATGCGCGTCATCGACGACCTGATCCGGAGCGAGGTGGATTACTACAAGCAGGTGTTCCGGGAACAGGGCCTTGAAGGGCTGCTGGAATATCTGAGCTGAAAACCAAAAACAAACAGGTCCGGAGAACGGCTTCTGCGCGCTCTGCGGACCTGTTTTATGGCCGGGACCGGTTTTACCGGCCCTTATTTTCTCTTTTTGCTGCACACCGCGTATCCCGCGGCGGCAAGCAGCACGCTCATCGCCGCACCGGTTCCCAGAAGTCCCCCGCAGCCCTTGCCGGACTCCTTCGGCTCATTCTCAACGGGAACAACCGCCGATGAATCCTGCGCCTGAGCCCGGGTTTCCTCAGTGGTCGGCTGTGGCGGTCCGGGCTGAACCGGAGCCACCGCATCGGTCAGCACCATTCCGGTCTTGGTCCTGGCGCATTCCGGATCCGCGCCCGGGGCTCGGTCCTTCCCGTCGTCCTCGAGACTGAGCCCTTCCGCGCCCTTGGTCACGTAAATGGCATCAAAGCGGACGGTCAGCTCGGCGACCTCCAGGTATTCCGCAATTCCGACGTTGTACATCCGGATGAAATCCACATGGTCGAGCCGTGTGGCCTTCGGATTGATGGTCATGGAAAAATAGTTCCAGCCCGGGGAAAACTCCTTGGTCACGACCTGGGTCTCTTCCTTGTCACAGGTGGCGGCGCTGGTCACCTCATGCACGAAACCGGACTTGAACAGATCCTTTTGCGGATGATCGCTCAGCCAGACCGCATAGCTCAGGGTCGTATAACCGGTCGCGTCCAGGGGCGCGACCCCGCTCAGGTCGCTCCGCACCGAGGCCATGACGTAATTGCCCGAAACAATCTTGGTTGTAACGCAGCCCGCGCCTTCCACCTGGTGCACCTCATCGGCCTCGGCCTTCTGGGCGCACTGAACCCGGTTCCATTGCGTAATCTCATCGCAGGAATCGAACGTCAGCCGATCCAGGGAATCCAGCGCCTGCTGCATCCGGCTGTGGCCGGAATAGGTCACGGACGCATAGAAAATCCGGTCCGCGTCCAGCCCGTCGTCCGCCATGGCGAAATACAAAGTCCCCTCCGCGGACCCGGCCGCCAGGACCTCCCGGCTCATCTCCGGGGTCGGAACCTCCCCGACTGTCTCCATCGTATCCTTATCCGTAAGAGTCAGACTGCCTTCTCTGCCCGCCGAAATCACATAATCCGAACAAAGGGTCAGCGCGCTCGAGGAAGGACAGGAAGCGCATCCGAGCAACCCGGTTCCTTCCTTGTCAACCAGAAATACCGCGCCGTTTCCCAATCCGCCCGCCGCTTCCGCGGCCAGGTACGCAAAACCGCCGCAAACGGCCAGGTCCGCGATCTCCTTGACCCGAATGTAATCCCCGTCCGGGCTTTTCGCCCCGGACCCGTATACCTCCATCTCCCCGTTCTGTCCGAACTTTGTATCCGGAACCAGGGAGCCGCTGTCCAGGAAATACCGCGAAATCGTTTTGTCCGTCGCGACCCAGACCATTCCGTCCCCGGCGGCGACCGCGCAAAGCCCGGAGCAGGACACCCGGGTGATTTCCCTCATATCCGAAAAATCCAGCACAACAAGGGCATCCTCAGTGACGGCATACAGCCGTCCCTGTCCGTCCGCGCAGAGATCCGTAACCTTCCCCTGCCAGCTGGCCGTCACGGCAAACGTGTCCAGATTCATCCGGTACACCGCCGGCGTGCCTTCCGAGGTATAGGCAAAGAACAGATATTTCCCGCCGCCGCTGACCGTCATCGCGCTCAGCCCCGAAGTTGCAAGACCGTCGGGCAGTTTCTGTCCGGTGAGAAAAACCGTTCCGTGCCGCAGGGCAGTCAGCATCTGCGGTTCAAGCGCAAGCATGTCCGCGTCCGTCACCTTCGCGGCGGAAACAGGCATCGCAAGCGAAACAAGCAGAGCCAAAAGAATCAACCAAACAATCCAGATCCGTTTCTTCATACGCTCCCCCCTTTCAGGCGGTTCGCCCTGTCGCAATCTCCAACCATTCTATTTTTCCTTATTCTTCTTTCAGGTCGCCTGAGGCAATGATCTGCTCGAGCTGATCCTCGGTAACCAGGGTCGTACGTCCCTTCGCGCCTTCCGACGCGCTGACGTATCCCTTTTCCTCCAGGATGTCGATGATCTTGGCCGCGCGGCCATACCCGATTTTCAGCTTACGCTGCAGCAGCGAGGTGGACATGCGTCCGTATTGGATGCCGACCTGAAGCGCGGCAATAACCTTGTTCTCGCCGTCGTCCTCGTCCTCTTTGTCCGCTCCGTCGTCCGCATTCTTCCCCTTCTGGCCGATGCTGGCGGCTGCCTGCGAAATGGCCCGGTTCAGATCCTCGTCGTACACCGCTTTTCCGTTGTACTTGATGATGAAATTCACCACCTGCTCCACTTCCTCGTCCTTGACCAGGGAACCCTGCACACGGACCGGGGACGGAGAACCGACCGGCGAATAGAGCATATCGCCCCGTCCGATCAGTTTCTCCGCGCCGATTTGGTCGAGGATGGTCCTCGAGTCGACCTGCGACGCAACCGTGAACGCAATACGGGACGGAATATTGGCTTTCATGACGCCCGTGATGACGTCCACGGACGGACGCTGCGTACCGATGATCAGATGGATGCCGCAGGCACGGGCCTTCTGCGCAATCCGGATGACCGAGGACTCGATGTCCTTGCCGGCGGTCATCATCAGATCGGCCAACTCGTCTATGATCAGCACAATCTGAGGCATGAATTTCATCTCGGGGTCGCCCTTGATGATTTCGTTGTATCCGGCGATATCCCGGCGGCCTACGCTCGCAATCAATTCGAACCGGTGATCCATTTCCTGGCAAAGCGCCTTGAGGGCGCCCGCCGCGATCTGCGGATCGGTGATGATCGGGACGGCCAGATGCGGAATGTCCTTGTACATCTTGAATTCGACGGTCTTCGGGTCAACCAGGATCAGTTTGACCTCGTCGGACGTGGCGTGATACAGAATACTCATGATGATCGAGTTGATGCATACGGATTTACCCATACCGGTTGCACCGGCCACCAGAAGGTGGGGCATCTTCTTGATATCGAATACGATCGGGTTTCCTTCAATGTCCTCGCCCAGGCACGCCGCAATCTTGCTCGGGTTGTTCCGGAACGCGTCCGACTCAATCAGCGAACGCAGCGGAACCACTTCGGGATTGAGGTTTGCCACTTCCAGACCGATGGCGGGCTTGCCGGGAATCGGCGCCTCCATCCGGATGCTTTTGGCAGACAAAGCCATCGCCAGGTCATCCTGCAGGTTGACGACCGTGTTCACGCGGATGCCGGCCGCCTGCTTAAATTCGTACCGGGTAATGGTCGGGCCTTTGCAGTGCTTGATTTCCCCGTCGATTTCAATGTGAAAACTGCGGAGCGTTTCCCGGATGATTCTTTTTCTGTCTTCGATTTCAGCCTTGTCGTTCTGCGAAACGGGCTTGCGGGGACTGAGGAACGAAATGGGCGGGAACCGGTACGGTTTCTTTTCGGGTTCGGCCTTTTTCGGTTCGGCCGGAACGGGAGCGGGCACAGGCTTGGGCTCTTTTGCCTCAGCCGGCTTTCCGGACTCTTTCTGGTCGATTTCCCTGACGCAGTCCCCGCTCAGGGCATCCTCCTCTTCGGACTCGGCCGTCTCTTCGGGTACGGGAGGCTGCTCGGGTACGGACGTTTCCTCCGGTTCGGGCTGTGCCTCCTCTTTTCCCTCGTCTTCGTCAAAAATCCGGAAGAAGTCCCTGGAAGCGGCCGAGCGCTTGGAAGTAACCAATTCCCGGTCCTGAGGCAGAATCGAGTCTGCCATACGGGCCTGCCTGTCCTGCGTGCGGGCTATGTCCACCGCCGTATACGGAACGGCTCCCGCGTCTTCCTCGGGCTCCGGACGGCTCTTCCTGTCGTCCTCCCGCTCCTCTTCTTCCCTGCGGGCACCCGGTTCCTCTCCCGAGATTTCGGATACCGCGTCGAAGAACTCGTCGGGCTCCATAAACAGATCCGAACGGTCCTTGCGCGACCCGGACTGCTCCGGTTCGGGTTCGGCCGGACCGGGGTCCGGTTCGTCGTCGTAGGACAAAGCGGTCCTGCGGCGAGGCACTTCGTCCAGTCCCATCGGAACCAGATTCTCGTCGTCCATTTCCTCTTTTTCGGCTTTTTCTTTTCCTTTTTTCCCTGCTTTCTCGGAGCGGAACTCGTTTTCCTCCTCGTCCTTTTTCCGGGCAAACTCGCGTTCCTCCCGCTCCTGGCGGTTCATTTCCCGCTTCTTCAGCCATTTTTCAAACAGCGTCTTGACGTTGATATCGAAAAGGAACACAATCATAATGAGAAAGGCGGGAATGCCCAAAAGAAGGGTGCCCGGAACCCGAACGGCGAAATAGAACAGAATGCCCAGATATCCGCCGATGATGCCTCCTCCGGCCAGATTGGCGCTCTGCTTCCACATGCGGTCGATCGGGGCGTCCTGCGTGACGGTATCGTTGAATCCGTGGGCCATCACATACACAAACGCCGAGACGAAGAACAGCATGGAAAAGAGAAGGATCACCTTCTTCAGCAGGGCGCGTCTTGCGGCCAGACGGTTCCACATGACGGCCAGCCAGACCAGCGCCAGGGGCAGAACGTACAGAGAATAGCCGAAAAGACCGCCCAGGCCGTACATCAGCACATAGCTGACGACGCCCACCGGGTAAGTCTTCAGATTCATATCCGGATTTCCCATGCCGCCCTTGGCCGTCTGCGCAATCAGACAGACCAGCAGAAAGGCCGCGACGACAAAGAGGACAATCGGAATCAGAATACGGGCAACCGCTCCCCGGTCTTCCCGTCGCTCCCTTTCCCCCTCGGTCTTTTTCCGGCCTGTGTTCTTTGCCGGCAAAGCGTCTTCCTTTTTCTTTACGGTCCTTTTGGTTTCCCGTTTTTCAGCCATTTTATACTCTCCTGCAGACATTCTGCGCTCTTTATGTGCATAAGTAAATTGATTATATCATAGATTTCTAATGCATGCAACCCGCAAACGCGCGATTTTTCCGCCTTTCAGGCCGCTCAGAACGGGACGGGGGCCTCCCGGCCGGGCGGAGAAAGCGCCTGAACCATCCGGTTTCACCCGCGGATCGGGCGCTCCTTAAGTATGAACATTTTGTAAATTTTTTGCATCCTTTTCTCTCGCCCTCCCCTGTTTCCGCCAATTTTTCTCCTGTTTCTGCCTTTTTGTCTCCTCCACCCCCTCGCGCAGAGGCGAAGATATAGTTAAATAGATATTTACTTTTTCCCCAATTTGTGCTATAATACGCCCTGCGCGTTGCACCACGTTGACTCGGAGGCGGGACAGAGGCCGCACAGCGGCGATTTCACCCACCCTTCTCTGTGTCATCGAATCGAACGCACAGAAAGGTGAAACTGTCCTATGACACAAGAAGAAAAATCCGCAATCGTTGCTCAATATGCCACCCACGAGGGCGACACGGGTTCTCCGGAAGTTCAGATTGCCATTCTGACCTATCGGATCAAGAATCTGACCGAGCATCTGCGCGCAAACAAGCAGGATAACCATTCCCGCCGCGGTTTGCAGAAAATGGTTGGTCACAGAAGAAACCTGCTCAACTATCTGGAAAAGACAGACATCGAGCGGTATCGTTCTCTGGTTGAAAGACTCGGCCTGAGAAAATAAGCAACCAAACATCGGGGGGAGCGAAAGCTCCCCTTCCCCGTAAAGGGTTTAGAACTTACAGACCGGACAGACCTGTCTCTGTTCCGTCTGTAAGGGCTAAAACCTCTGCGGGAAATTTCAAGCAAGAATGAAAAACAAAACAGAGGTGAAAACATGTCACAAGTAACAAGCACTGAAATGGTGTTCAAGAACTACAAAACGTTCACGTACAATTTTGCGGGCCGTCCCCTGATCCTGGAAACGGGCAAGATGGCCGGTCTGGCAAACGGTTCGGTCTTCGTCCGCTACGGCGACACGGCGGTTCTCTGCTGCGCCACCGCTTCCCCCCGTCCCCGTGACGGCATCGACTTCCTTCCCCTTTCGGTGGATTTCGACGAAAGAATGTACGCGGCCGGAAAGATTCCCGGCGGCTATCTCAAGCGCGAAGGCAAACCCTCGGAGAAGGCCATTCTGACCTCCCGTGTCATCGACCGCCCCATCCGTCCGCTTTTCCCGAAGGATCTGCGCAACGACGTCGCTCTGACCCTGACGGTCATGTCGGTTGATCTGAACTGCTCGCCCGAAATCGCGGCGATGATCGGCGCCTCCACCGCCCTGGCCATCTCGGATATTCCGTGGAACGGCCCGATCGGCGGCGTTTACATGGGTCTGGTCGACGGCAAGCTCGTCGTGAACCCGACCGAAGCGGAACAGGCCAAGAGCGACCTGCAGCTGACCGTCGCGGCAACCATGGAAAAGGTTGTCATGATTGAAGCCGGCGCAAACGAGGTCGACGACGATACCATGTATCAGGCCATCATGACCGCACACGAAGAGATCCGCAGCCTTCTCACCTTCATCAACTCCATCATCGCGGAAGTCGGCAAGCCCAAATTCGACTATCCTTCCTGCGAACTCGACCACGATATGTTCGACGAGATTTTCGCTCATTGCGAAAAGGATCTGATGTTCGCTCTCGACACCGACGACAAGAACGTCCGCGACGAAAGAATCAAACCGATCTACGACGACATCATAGAGACCTATTCCGAAAAATATCCCGACCTGCCCACCCAGATGGAAGAACTCCTGTACAAGATGCAGAAGAAAATCGTCCGCCGCTGGCTGCTGGTCGACAAGAAGCGCGTAGACGGCCGGTCCATGGACCAGATCCGTCCGCTGACCGCCGAGGTCGGCGTTCTGCCCCGCGCACACGGCTCCGGCCTGTTCACCCGCGGACAGACGCAGGTCCTGACGGCTGCCACCCTCGGCACGCTGTCCGAGGCCCAGATGCTCGACGGAATCGACAACGAAACCGAAAAGCGCTATATGCACCATTACAATATGCCCGGTTTCTCCACCGGTGAAGCCAAGGCTGTCCGCAGCCCCGGCCGCCGCGAAATCGGACACGGCGCCCTTGCCGAACGCTCCCTGGTTCCGGTTCTTCCCTCCGAGGAAGAATTCCCCTATGCCATCCGGCTGGTTTCCGACGTTATTTCTTCCAACGGTTCCACCTCTCAGGGTTCGGTTTGCGGTTCCACCCTGGCCCTGATGGACGCAGGCGTCCCGATCAAGGCACCGGTCGCAGGCATTTCCTGCGGTCTGATTACCGACGAGGACGGCAGCTGGACCACCATGATTGACATCCAGGGTCTGGAAGACTTCTACGGCGACATGGACTTCAAGGTTGCCGGGACCCACAAGGGCATTACCTCCATCCAGATGGACCTGAAGATTGACGGTCTGACCCCCGAAATCATCAAGGCCGCTCTCGAGGAAACCCACAAGGGCCGCGATTACATCATCGACAACGTCCTGCTCAAGGCCATTCCCGCGCCTCGGCCGGAAGTGTCCAAATACGCTCCGAAGATGACCACCATGACGATTGACCCGGACAAGATCCGCGAAGTCATCGGCAAGGGCGGCGCTACCATCCAGAAGATTGTGGCCGACACCGGCGCGAAGATTGACATCGACGACGACGGAACGATTCACATCGCCGCCATCAACACCGACCAGGCCGAAGCCGCAAGGGCCGCTATCGCCGCCATCGTCTTTGAACCCGAAGTCGGCGCAACTTACAGCGGAAAAGTCACCAGCATCAAGGAATTCGGCTGCTTCGTCGAATACGCCCCCGGCAAGGAAGGAATGGTTCACATCTCCCGCATTGCCAAGCAGCGCATCGAAAAGGTCGAAGACGTCCTGAAAGTGGGCGATGAAGTCCGCGTCAAGTACATCGGTCTGGACAAGAAGGGCCGTATGGACTTCTCCATCAAGGACGCAGACTGATCGGATGATCCCATTCTGAAAACCATACCGGAAAGGAGACACAAGAATGACAAACGCTTCCATGCAATTGTCCTCGGCGCGCATCGATTATCTGCGCAAGAGAAAAAAGCAAAAGTCCAAATTGCATAACTATCTGCTTGTCTTCAGCGTGTTGGCCGTACTGGTATTCATCTGCTTGCTGATTGCCACGATTGCGAACTTCGACCATCTGTTCGGACAGACCGTAACCGACCACGGGCAGGGAAGCAAAACGGACACACTCAGTCCGGACGATCTGCGCGACGTAACCGTCTCGTCCGAGGATACAAACAAGGGTTCCCTGATTCTGATCAACCAGGACCACACATATCCCAGGGATCTGACTCCCGCGAATTTGGTTTCCATCTTTGACGGACGGGATCAGATCAAAGGAACGTCGGAATATGCCCTCAAAGTATCCAATCAGCACCTGCTTCTGACCGATGAGGCGCTCTCCGCGCTGAACCGGATGATCAATGACTTTTATGCAGCCACAGAAGAAAGCAACACCATTGTCACAGCCGCCTACCGTTCCTATCAGGATCAGGAAAACTCCGGTTCCTCCATTCCGGCAGGACAGAGCGACAGCCACGCCGGACTTTCGGTTTGCCTGAAAGTCTACAAAGGTGAAAAAACCTATCTGCTCAAGGACGAAGCCGTAGCCGCGAACTATCGCTGGATTTACGACAACGCGCACAAATACGGCTTTATCGTCCGGTATCCGGACAACAAGGCTTCGGTCACCGGCGTATCCGATTACGATTACTTCTTCCGCTATGTCGGCGTGGAGCATGCGTATTACATCCACGAAAACGATTTGTGCCTGGAGGAATACATCAGCCTGCTGCACGAGAGGTATACGGCGGAATCCCCGCTGGAAATCCGGCTGCCGGACGAAGGAAAGACCTACCGCGTGTTCTATGTCCCGGCCACGAAGGACACAACGGTCCTTCGGATGACCGAGACCGCCACCTATTCAGGCGACAACGCGGGCGGATTCATCGTAAGCATTCCGAATAATTAATCGTCAAATCAGGATTCTTTTCTCCGGGAAGCGATTCGTTTCCCGGAGTTTTCGCAAAACGCCCGGTTTACACCAAACCGTTCCGTATCCAAAAGGCAGACAGCCTTCATTTCAAACTTCCCGTTCGGAGGTATATCATGAAAAAAAGAAGCATTATTCTGATCCTTATATCCGTTCTTCTTCTGGCCTTTGTCTTTTCATCCTGCTCTATCAACGACGCAGACAAGGATCGTCAATCCGGAGTTCCCGGGAATTCCACCCCCTCCTCAAAAGAGATTACCCTTGTTCTGGACGGGGCGAACTTCACGATTTCCGACTCGGAGGCATTCAGCACTTCAGGAAAGACCCTGACGCTGACAAAAGCCGGAACCTACCGCATCAGCGGCACCCTGACCGACGGACAGATTGCCGTGGCCGTGGACAAAACGAAGGAAGTGACCTTGATTCTGGACGGACTGACCGCTTCCAATTCAACCTCGGGCGTGCTGTATATCCGATCGGCCGACAAAGTGACCGTTGAGCTGGCAGCCGGTTCGACGAACACGCTGACAGACGCGGAAGAATACGTATACGCAGACTCGGAAACCAAGCCGAACGCCTGCCTCTATTCGGGCGAGGACCTGATCATCCGCGGAGAAGGAACCCTGATCGTAAACGGGAAATTCAACAACGGCATCGGCACAAAGAACGACCTGCTCATCAAAGGCGGAACGATTGAGGTCCATGCAACCAACAACGGAATCAAAGGCAACGGCAGCGTTACCATTGAAAACGGGAGCATTACGGTTGACGGCGTCGAAGACGGCATCAAGA
The DNA here is from genome assembly GCA_017455185.1 of Clostridia bacterium. GTDB lineage: Bacteria > Bacillota > Clostridia > Oscillospirales > CAG-272 > RUG14240. The sequence goes on along the minus strand of JAFTBN010000043.1, from coordinate 15,416 downwards.
GCGACAACGAAACCCGGGCGGAAAAAGGCTTTGTCCTCATCAAAGGCGGAAACGTGAACATCACCTGCTCGGACGACGCCATTCAGGGCATCACCTCGGTCTCCATCGAAGGCGGTCTTGTGACCACCCATGCGGGCGACAAGGCCATCAACTGCGACGGTCTGATTTCAGTCGCCGACGGTTGTCTTGTGCAGGAATAACCCTTTCGCATAGATTGCGGCACAAAAAAGGGGCTTTCAGTGGGCACCGTCTCATAGGGCAACTCTATGACAGGTCTGCAAGCCGGCACGAAAAAGCAAACAGAAAACGAAAGCAACGAGTCAATCTTCGGGTTGGCTCGTTGCTTTTTTTATGAACTTGCAGGGAACACTGAACGAAAGTTTCCCCATGAAAGGTGCGGCGGGCCCCTTTTTTGATTTTTCCGGGTCACACCCGGCTGGTTTTATTTCTTTTCGGTTTCACCCTTGTACAGGAAATACCGGTCGCCTGCTTTTACGACGACCACTTCCTCCACGTTCTCATCCAGCGCGATGGTGGTTCCGGGCCGTTCATAGGTGATGCCCTCCACTTCCGACTTAACGGTTGCTGCGCTGAGTTCTCCCGTATAATAGGCTTTCTTGTCCTCGCCGATGACAACCGAGAAAGCGTCAATCTGCTCCTCCCCGAAAATCGTCAGGGCGCCGTTTTCAATAAAGCCGAACGCACGGGAAGGAAAAGTCTTTCCCTTGGTGTAAATCGTATACTCCGAATGCGCCTTGTTGAACGCGGATTCGATTTTTCCTTCCAGGACGGAGGCGTTGATGTTGTCCTTGGTTTTCTTGAAGAACTTGGAAAAGGCGTTTTCCTTCTTTTCTCCTTTTTCTTCCTTTTCGTTCGCGCCCTCCTGGCCCTGCTCGGAATCCTTCGGCTCCGTTTCCTTCTCTTCTTCCTGTTCCACTTTCTTTTCTTCTTCCATTCTTATATTCCTTCCTGCCGGTCTGAGCCGGCCTTTTTTGTTCTTTTTTCAGTCCGAGACAAAGACCTGATCCGTACAGCGGACCAGCAGATCCGGATGATCCTTCAGTTCAGGGTCCCCGGCCAGCAGGCCGGCCGCATCGGCCGACGCCAGTTCGAACAGATCCCGGTCGGTTGAGAGCGCCCCCATCTTGAATGCAAAGCCCCCGCTTTGGCGTACCCCGCCCTCGGTTTCCATCGCGAAGAAATCGCCCGGACCCCGCAGGGAAAGATCCTGCTCGGCAATCTGATATCCGTCGTAGGTTGTCCTCATCGTCTCGAGTCTTTTTCTGGCGTTTTCGCTCAACCCGTGTCCGGCCTCTCCTCCCTGCACCAGAATACAATAGGATTTCCGGGTTCCCCGCCCGACACGTCCTCTGAGCTGATGGAGCTGGGACAGACCGAACCGCTCTGCGTTCTCCACCATCATGACGTTGGCATTGGGGACATTTACGCCGACCTCAATGACCGTAGTGGAAACAAGGACATGAACCTGACCGAGGACAAACGCCTGCATGACCCTGTCCTTTTCGGCCTGTTTCATCTTTCCGTGAATCAACGCCACGTTCCGGTTCGGCAATTCCTCCTTCAGCCGCGCGGCAAACCGCACAGCGCTTTGCAAGGCCGGTTTATCGGGCTCCGAAGAACCGATGTCTTCCATCCTCAGATCCTGCTGTCCGTCGTCGTCCGGGTCGGGCGTCTGGTCCTCAATGGAGGGACAGACAATGTAGGTCTGCCCGCCCTCCTCAATCTGACGGTCCATAAAATCCACCAGTCTCCGGTGATAGCTTTCATCCACGACATACGTATCCACCCTCTGCCTGCCGGGCGGCATCTGATCCAATTTGGACACGTCCAGATTGCCGTAAAAGGCGAGAGCAAGCGAGCGCGGAATCGGGGTCGCACTCATCATCAGCACATGCGTGCTTGCGTTTTTTTGGTACAGCGCCGTCCTCTGCATGACTCCGAAGCGGTGCTGTTCATCCGCGACAACAAGTCCCAGTGACGAAAAATCCACGCCGTCTGACAGCAGCGCCTGTGTTCCGATCACCACTTCGATCCGCTTATCGGGATCCGGACAGGCCAGCCCCTGATACACTTTCCTTTTCTGCGCCGCCGGGACCGACCCGGTCAGCAAAGCCGTCCGGATGCCAAGTCCGGAAAACAGTTCGGACAGGTCCTTGAAATGCTGCTGCGCCAAGATTTCGGTCGGGGCCATCAGGGCCGCCTGCATGCCGCTTTTCACCGCCAGATACATCGCGGCCGCCGCACAGACGGTTTTGCCGCTGCCCACGTCCCCGATCAGGATCCGGTTCATGGAAAAGCCGGACTCCATATCGCCCCGGATTTCCTCCAGAACCCTCTCCTGCGCCCCGGTCAGGGCATACGGTAGGCGGGCCAGAAAGGGCTCGATCGGAACCCCTCGGCAAACCGGCGCGCCCTGTCTCCGTATCCGTTTCTGACTGCGGGCCATATACAGGCTGAACAGGAAAAACTCATCGTACGCCAGCCGCCGCTTGGCTCTCACGACGTCCTGGATGGTTTGAGGATTGTGGATTTTCTCGATGGCCCAGGACAGGGTGCAAAGTCCCCTGCCCGCCCGAATCGTTTCGGGAAGAGGGTCTTCCACCTGCCGCAAAAGCATCTGCAATGCCTCTGTGACGGCGTTGTGCATCAGCTTCTGGGAGATTCCCGTACTCAGGGGATACACGGGAAACAGGGAAATCAGCGGTTTATCCGCCGTATACAATTCAAAGGCCGGATTGGCCATCTTGAAGTTCCGGCCCTGTCTTTCCACCGCGCCGAAAAACCGGAACTCCTGCCCGACGCAAAACAGGGTCCTCAGGTAATTCTGATTAAAGAACGTGATTTCGCAAAACCCGCTCTCGTCGAAGGCCTGCATTTTCAGCAAGTCCATCCCCCGGCGAATCCGGGCAACCCGGGGCGCCTTTGAAATCGTCAGCACCGTTGCCCTTTTCTTTCCTGCTCCGGTCTGCCCGGCCTCCTCGGCGCTCTGCGCGGCCTGCTCCAAAAGAACCACGTCTCCCCGGTTCTCATATCCGCGCGGATAATGATAGAGCAAATCCTCCAGCGTTCTCAGATTCAGTTTGGAAAAGGCCGCGGCCTTCACCGGTCCGATCCCGCGCAAGGAGGAAACAGGCAGTTTAAAATCGTCCATTGGTTCCTCCCTGCCGCATCCGCTTACGGATTCCACTCCGGATGCATCTTCTTGTATTTTCTCATAAAAGGCCGCTCCAGCCGGCGTTTAAACCGGAAAAACCAGGTCAGCTTATCCCGAATCGGCGGGACGATAACGGTCAGCATATGCATTCTGTGTCCGGCCCAGCTGTCCGTCAGCAGTTGGTCTCCCAAAGCACAGCAATCCCGGGGCTCCACCCCGAGCGCCCTGCAGGCAGCTTTCATCGCCTTCTTTTTCGGCTTACCCGCCTTTGGAAAAGCGGGAAGACCGAGCGTACGGTTAAACCGCTCCACCCGCTCCGGGTCGTTGTTGGAAACGATGGCTACCCGGATGCCGTTTTCTTCCATCGAGCGAATCCAGTCCCGGATTTTCTGGTCGGGCTCGGGCTGCTCATAGGGGGCCAGCGTATTGTCCAGGTCGGTCAGGATTGCCCGGATTCCCTTGGAGAGAAGATAGTCCGGCGTCAGTTCCCCGTAGGTATGCAGCATCAGGTCCGGTGTGAAAATCAATCCCATACGCGCGTCCTTCCTTGCTCTTTTTTCTCCTTTCATTATACATAAAAGGACCGTTTTTGTCCATAGAAAAGCGAACAACTTCAAAGGGTCAGGTCTCCTTGACAACCATCCTTTTGCGTGCTATACTTGCGCCATACTTCATACGGAAATCAGGTTAAACCATGGAAAAAATACCGTTTGTTACAAAAGAACAGATGGAGCAGGCCTCCAGGACCTTCCCCACTCCGTTCCATATCTACGACGAAAAAGGAATCCGCAGAACCGCACGTGCGCTGAACGAAGCGTTTTCCTGGAACCGGGGATTCAAGGAATATTTCGCCGTAAAGGCCACCCCGAATCCCACAATTCTGAAAATTCTGAGGGAAGAGGGTTGCGGAGTGGACTGCTCCAGCCTGACCGAGCTGATGATGAGCGACCGGTGCGGTTTTTGCAACAGCGAGATCATGTTCTCCTCCAACGAAACCCCGGCTGAAGAATTCGCCCTGGCGAACAAACTGGGGGCCATCATCAACCTGGATGACATCACCCACATCGACTTTCTGGAACGGACCATCGGCTCCATTCCCCCGACCATCAGCTGCCGGTTCAACCCGGGCGGCATGTTCCAGCTCGGAAAAGGAAAAGAGGGCTTTCAGGTCATGGGCAATCCGGGCGACGCCAAATACGGCATGACCCGGGAACAGCTGTTTGAAGCATTCACCCTGCTTCAGAAAAAGGGCGCCCGCGATTTCGGATTGCACGCGTTCCTGGCCTCCAACACGCTGTCCAACGACTATTATCCCGAACTGGCCGGGATTCTGTTCGGACTGGCAGTGGATCTGCACCGCAAAACCGGCGCGCACATCTCCTTCATCAATCTGTCCGGAGGAGTCGGGGTCGCCTACCGTCCTGATCAGCCCGAAAACGACATTTATGCCATCGGGCAGGGAGTCAAAAAGAAATTTGAGGAGATTCTCCAGCCCGCGGGCATGGGCGACGTCCGCCTTTGCACCGAACTCGGCCGGTTCATGCTGGCGCCCAACGGCCTGCTGATTACCCGCGCCATTCACGAAAAGCACATCTACAAGGAATACATCGGCGTTGACGCCTGCGCGGCCAACCTCATGCGGCCTGCCATATACGGAGCCTACCACCACATCACGGTGCTGGGAAAGGAACACGCACCGGCAGACCACGTCTACGACGTAGTCGGCTCCCTGTGTGAAAACAGCGACAAATTCGCTGTGGACCGTCCCCTTCCCGCCATTGAAATGGGAGACCTTTTGGCCATCCATGACACAGGGGCACATGGTTTTTCCATGGGATACAATTACAACGGGCGTCTGAGAAGCGCCGAGTTGCTTCTGTGCGAAGACGGTTCCCTCCGGCAGATCCGCCGGGCAGAGACTCCGGACGACTATTTTGCGACCCTGGTCTGGTAACAGGACCCGCTTTTCACCCGCTCTTTCCCCATCCGTTTGAGGAGAGAGCGGGAAGCCCGTCGAAAAAATCAATTTAGAGTCTTGACAAATTCCCCTGCCTGTGCTAATATACTTAGGTGGTTGGCAGTTCATTTATGCGAGTGTAGTTCAATGGTAGAATTCCAGCCTTCCAAGCTGGCCGCGTGGGTTCGATTCCCATCACTCGCTCCATATGTGCCTTTAGCTCAGCAGGATAGAGCAACTGCCTTCTAAGCAGTAGGTCGAGGGTTCGAGTCCCCCAAGGCACGTACCCTCTCGACCAACCACATGGTGGGAGTAGCTCAGTTGGTTAGAGCGTCAGGTTGTGGCCCTGAAGGCCGTGGGTTCGAATCCCATCTTTCACCCTTTAAGATGCACTCCTTGTGAGTGCTTTTTTATTTTGCGAGGATCCCTTATGTTTCGTTCCGACCATCCTCTGTTCGGACCGGGAGGCAACTGCCGGCGCTTTGCGGCCGAAGGACACCGTTCCAGCGCAGACGCGCCGGCGTTTGTCGCAGAGAACGGTCTTGGCGCCTACGAATACGAATGCGTCAAGGGCGTGCAGGCCTCCGAGGACTTGTTGACCCGGCTGGGCGAAAATGCGCGCAGACACGGAATCAGCCTGTCTCTTCACGCGCCGTATTACATTTCCCTGTCCAACCCGGACCCTGAAATGCAAAAGAAAAACCTGTCCTATCTGCTCTCCTCCCTGCAGGCTGCCGAACGCATCGGTGCCGATACGATTGTCGTCCATTGCGGGAGCGCCGGGCTGCACGGACGGGATGAAGCCATGCGCCATTCTTTGAACAATCTTGCCTTTTTGCTGGAGCAGACCCGGGACGTCTGCCCTTCGGTCAGCATCGGAATGGAGACCATGGGGCGCATCGGACAGCTGGGCACACTGGAAGAAGTGCTCGAGCATTGCCTGCTCTGTCCCGAGCGGGTGGTCCCCGTAGTGGATTTCGGCCATCTGAACGCGAGGAACCGGGGCGGATTCTTCCGCACCTGCGGAGATTACGAAGCCGTCTTTGATGCCGTTGCGCAAAAGCTGAACGACGAGCGGGCCAGATACCTGCACTGCCATTTTTCCCACATCGAATACGGAAAAGCGGGCGAAATCCGGCATCTGACCTTCGAAGACACACAATACGGCCCCGCATTCGGGCCCCTGGCCCGGGTCATCGCCGACAACGGACTCTGCCCCCGGATCATTTGCGAATCCGCCGGCACCCAGACCGATGACGCCATGCAGATGAAAAAAGAAACCGATTCATATACAGCAAAGGAAGGACAACCCTATGGTCAATCAAACCCACATTCAGAACTGTCAGGCCAAAATGAAGGAAAAAGGCTATGACGCCCTGATTCTTGTTTCACACGAAAACGTACGTTATCTTTTAAATTTCCTGTTTGACGACGGGTATGTCGTCGTCACGCAGGACAAGGTCTTCGTCCTAACCGATTTTCGCTACGAAGAGGCAGCGCAGAAGGCCCTTTTGCCGGACTGCGAAATCCTGCTTCCAGAGAACGGCATGTATGCCGCCATCCGGGAAGTGCTGGAAGCCGGGCATCTGCATACGGCCGTCACCGAGGAAGACGTTCTTTCCTTCGGACAGTACCACGCCATGCAAAAGGCGCTGCAGCCCTGCACACTGAGCGAGGGGGCCTCCGCCGTTCTGACCGAACTCCGTCTGTACAAGGACTGGGAAGAAGTGGAAAAGATGAAAAAGGCCCAGAAAATCACCGATCTTGCCTTCGACCACATTCTGTCCTATCTGAATTACGACCGGACCGAAGTGGACGTAGCCCTGGAATTGGAATTCTTCATGCGTTCCCACGGAGCGGAAGCCCTGGCCTTCACGACCATCGCCGTTTCGGGCACGCAGTCCGCTCTTCCTCACGGAGAGCCCCGGCCGGTTAAGTTGGAAAAGGGCTTTCTGACCATGGACTTCGGATGCAAATGCGACGGGTACTGCTCGGACATGACGCGCACGGTGGCCATCGGGAAAGCCGACGACGAGATGAAAGAACTCTACGCTACCGTCCTGCGGGCACAGACCGCCGGACTGGAAGCAGCCGGCGAAGGCGCCTCCTGCCGGGAACTGGATGCCATCGCCCGCAACATCATCGACGCAAACCCGAAATACAGGGGCTGTTTCGGTCATTCCCTGGGACACGGAGTCGGACTGTACATCCATGAATCCCCCCGTTTGTCCCAAAGAGTCAGCCCGGAAGCCCGGCTGATGCGCGGGAACACGGTGACCGTTGAACCCGGCATTTATCTGCCCGGCAAATACGGCTGCCGGATTGAAGACATGACCTGCGTTCTGCCCGACGGCACTTTCTATGATTTCACGGGCAGCCCCAAAGAACTGTTTGAAATCTGAGCCCGGCGCTCTTATTGACAAAAACGCACTTTTGTGCTACTCTTTATATCGATAAAAACAATCCCTTTCAAGGAGGAAATATGAAGTTTTTACGCATTTGCAGCCTGCTTCTGGCCTTGCTGATGGTATTAACCGTTTTTGCCGCCTGCGGTGACAAACCCGGCGAAAAAGACACCACCCAGGGCGACAAGCAGCCCACATCGCAGGAAACAAAGAAAGAGCCGTCCGAGACCGAGTCGGAAACCGAACCCGCCATTGTCCCGACCACTCTTCCCGAGAAACAGGATTACGGCTTTGAACTCAACGTATTGCACTGGACCGTCGGCGGACAGGGCGTCGGTGAAAAGTGGATTCCGTGGGAAGAAATCGCCGTTGAGGAAGACACCGGCGACGGTATCGTCCGTGCCGTTTTCGAACGCAACAACCTGCTGGAAACCGATTACGGCATTCACGTCAACACCGAATACATGGATACAGATCCCATCACCGCCACCATCAAGAACCTGGTCTCCACCAACGACGACGCTTACCAGCTCGTGGTACAGAGAGGCTACCAGTTCCAGTTCCTGATGACCACCAATTCATTCGGCGATATGTCCGACATCCGCACCATGGATCTTTCCAAGCCCTGGTACAACCAGGACTCGGTCAACACCTTCACCTTCGGCGGAAACACCATCATGGCTGCCTCCGATCTGCTTTTGCTGGACAAAGGCGCTACCGCCTGCATGTTCTACAACAAGAACCTGGCCGCTGAGCACGATTACGCGGACAACTACTTCTACAACATGGTCAACGATTACACCTGGACTCTGGAAAAAGTTGTCGAAGTCATGGAGAACACCTACAAGGATACCACCGGAGACGGATACACCATTGACGATATCTTTGGCTGTACCGGCGGCGACGACCCGATGCACTTCATCTTCAACGGAGCAGGTGAACGCTTCTGCACAACCGATCCGGACAAGTATCTGGTTTACACGTTCTACAGCGAGCGCGCCATCGACATCGTGGAAGACACGCTCAACGACCTGTGCCTGAGCAAAGCTTATTTCTCTGACGTTAACTATTCCGAAGCCAGCCAGTTGACGAATCCTTTCCAGTCGGATCTGGTGTTCTTCAGTTTCAGCTGCATCAAAGGCGTCAACGAATTGCGCAGCATGGTTTCCGAGTATGGCATTCTGCCGATTCCTCAGTACGAGGCATCCCAGCATCAGTATTACTCCGAAATTTCTCCGCACCACGGTTCCCTGTTTGCCGTTCCGAGCACTTCGGTCCAGGATGACGAGGAAGCAAACAAAATCGGCGTAGCGCTCGAATACATGTCCTACATTTCCAGTCAGGATGTCTATCCCGAACTGTACAACGTAGTTCTGGAAGGAAAAGGCACCCGCGATCCTCAGTCCCGCGAAATGCTGAAGCTGATCTTCGATACCCGTATGTATGACATCGGCATCATCTTCGACTTCGCTCGCTTCGCTGACGGCGTTCTCCGTTTGCCCAAGCACCAGGAACAGAACGTTTCCACACTGTGGGCATCGAACGAGGAAGTCATCGACGAAGAATTGGGTAAGACCGTCGAAGCACTGCAGAAAATCGGCTGATCCCTGATTCATAAACATAGCCCGAGGGCCGGCTTTCATGCCGGTCTCCGGGCTCTTTTTTGTCTGCGCATCACAAACAGAAAAATCGGTCTGTCCTTGCGGATTGCTGTCCTGTGTGCTATAATGATAGCATCTTGTAAAAGGGGGTTTTGCCGATGGACACGATGGTCTTTCGCCTTTTTGAGCAAGCGGCAGAAGCCTCTGCTCCGGCCGCCTCTGAAGGCTTTTCCCTGCCCTGGTGCCTGATTTACGCATGGGGACAGGCGAGCGGGAAAGAAGCCGGAATCACCATGGGCTTTCTGGTCCTGGGCGTGTTTCTCTGCATTCTGGCCGGGTACCTTTTGGGATCCCTGAACGGAGCCATCCTTTTTACCCGGATCAAATACCATATGGACATCCGCGAACGAGGTGTTTTTGACGCGGACGCCATCTCGGTTTATCAGGTGTTCGGCCTTAAGGAGGCCCTACCGGTTCTGTCCCTCGACGTCCTGAAGACGCTTGCCGCTCTCGGAGCCGGCTTTCTGATTTATGCCCAGAGCGGAATGGCGATCAGCGCCTTTTTCTGCCTGCTCGGGCACGCGTTTCCAATCTATTTCAGATTCAAGGGCGGAAAAGGCCTGATCTGCCTGTTTGTCTCGACGCTACTGCTCAACCCCTGGACCTTTCTGATTCTCTTTGCTTTTTTCCTCGCCATTCTGATTGCAAGCCGGTATCTGTCCATCGCATCCATCATGTACGGACTGTTATATCCCGTTTTGCTGAATCGGTTTACCAAAAACACGTTCCAGGCGGACTGGTTTCTCTATATGGCCATCCTGACCGCCTTGCTCGTGGCCTTTACCCACCGGAACAACATCCGCAACCTGAAGAACAACGAAGAAGCGAAGTTCTCCTTCCGTAAGAAGGAGCAGGAAACTTCTATGCCGGACATCGGGCTGAAGGAAAAACCGAAGAAGAAAGGGAAATAGCCATGGAACAAAACCTTCCGCAAACCGAACTCCTTTCTCTTTTGCAGCTCTGTATCCGGAAAAACTGTCTGATCAAGCTGACAGCCTCCAAATCGAAGGACCCGGCCGTCGGGAAGATGGTTCTCTCGATCCGGCAGATCCGCAAGCATCCGATGCTGCAGCTGGAATACTTCGGCACGGACAACAAGGCAACCCAGAAAAACATCGAAACAGACGACCCCGCGCTCGGCGGTCTGCTCCAGCCCTTCAAGCAGCTCAATCTGATGAGCACCGCAGGCAATTGCGAATACAAAGAATCCCGGAACGGGCAAACCGCTTCCCTGATCGGCGGGGAAAAGCTGCGGCGTGCTCTCGCCCTTTCCTCGGCTCAGCCCGCCCGGGCACCCGAGGAAAACAACAAAAAGAAATCCTATCTTCTCTCCGGCAAAGAGCCCTTCCTGCACGCATTGGGCATTGCAGACGCAAACGGACGGGTCTACGACAAAAAACAGGCCAAATTCCGCCAGATCAACAAATTCCTGGAAATCGTCGCGGACATAGAGAAGTTCCTTCCGTCGGAAGGCGTGCTCCATATCTGGGACCTGTGCTGCGGAAAAAGCTATCTGTCTTTCGCGGTCTATTATTATTTCACCTCTCTGCGCGGCCGCTCTGTTGAGATGACCGGCGTGGATCTGAAGGAAGACGTTGTCCTGTATTGCAATCAGACGGCCAAGGATTGCGGATTTGAAAACCTGTCCTTCTTTGCCATGGACATCCGGAGCTGCAAAGCCGACGCGCCGGTTGACCTGGTCCTGTCTTTGCACGCCTGCGACATTGCCACCGACATCGTGCTGGACCAGGCCATTCTGTGGCAGGCCCGTGTCATTCTGTCCACTCCCTGCTGCCAGCACGAACTGAACCGCAAACTGTCCTGCCCTCCGCTGGATTTCATCGCCAGACACAGCATGCTCAGGCAGAAACTGTGCGAAGCGGCGACCGACGCGGTCCGTCTGATGAAACTGGAGGCGCATGGTTACGAAGTGCGCGACCTGGAACTGATCTCTCCCGAGGAAACCCCGAAGAACATTCTGCTCAGAGGAATCCGGAGAAAGGATTTCAATCCCGCAAGTCCGGAAGCCTTCCGCCTTCTGGCCGAATACGAACACGCCAAGCGGTTTCTGATGCAGAATATGGATGAAGGATCTGCCTTATGATTTACAAACACGCCCTGGCCTTTTTGCAGCAGGCTTCTCCTTCCGACGAAGCGCCCGGAACCAGACCTTCCCCCTTCTTTCAGGCCCTGTTCCGCTCCTTGCAGACCCGGTATATGGATTGCTGTGTGTACATCAACGGCGAGGCGGACGGCCGTCTGGCGGGGAAAATGCTCTCCGACGCGCTGACCGCATCCAATCAGACCAACGTCGGATTTCTGCGTCTGGATGATACCAACCCGGGTGCGGAAGAGATGCGGGGCGATATTCTCGTCAATTCCCGCTGCCTGTCCAAGGAAAAATTCTGCCGCCTGGCCGAATCGTTTCGCGCACAGCTTCAAACGTCTCTTCCCGCTCCTGCAGACGCAAATGCGCCGAAAGGAGACATGCTCGAACCCGAGCCTCTGTCCCCTATGGAGAAAAAACTGGCGTTCGCAGCCAAAATCTTTCTGGAAGAGCGCTGCAATTCCCTTTTGATTGACCTGACCGGCGTCCCTCGTCTCGGCCCTTACATGCCCCTGCTCACTTCGGTTTGGAAACCGAATCTTCTTTTGATATCCGCGCTTTCTTCAAGAGAATCGGTAAAGTCCGTTTTCCTTGGTTATTCCAAACACCACGGCCGCTCGCAAAGCATGCACGTCATCAACAGCCTGGCCGGGGTTTCTCAATTGCAATCCATCCTGGAACAATGCGCCAACCTGGACTCCCGCTTTACCCAGATTTCTCCCAGCCGCATTTCGGGCGTCAGCCGCAAGGACGGCACAATCCGGTTTTCCTATGAGAATCAGGACTGTTTCCGGCTTCATTCTCTGTCCGAGGCCGTTTTTCAGGCTTCCTGCCTTACGTTGGAAGCCGCGCGGGTTCTGAGAGAACAGCACGGCGTCGTCATCTCATTGGAGACATTGCATCACGTGCTGGAGGACTTTATGTCCCCATTCCAGTATGAAGCGCTCTCCTATTTTCCGACCAGCATCCTGCATGCCGTATGCGCACCCGGAGATTTACAGCTGCTCCGGATCACCCATGAGGCCATCCGGAGCGAAGAATCCAAGAACGAGGAGACTCTGTGCTTCTGTGTTCCCGAAGGACTTCTGCTCCCGGGGCTTTCCGCTCTGTGCGAAAAAGACCCTCAGCGGTATCAGATAGCCTATTTCCCCGGTCCGCAGGACGGACTGTCCGTCACGCGGCAGCAAAAGGCGGACGTGGAACATCTTCACGCCCTGCTGAGAAGACCGCAGACCACTTTTCTCTTTTGCGGTCCCTACGCCTATCTTGAACGCGTCAAGCAGGCCTATCACCGAAAAAACAAATCTCTTGTTTTGCCATAAAGAAAGGAACAACCTATGTATCCGATCATCCGAAAAAAAGAACTCAATCCAACCGTCACACAGATGGAAATCCTGGCTCCGCTGGTTGCCAAGAAAGCAAAGCCCGGACAGTTCATCATTCTCCGGGTCAGTGAAGACGGAGAACGCATTCCCCTGACCGTCGCAGGAACCAATCCGGACGAAGGAACCGTCAAAATCATTTTCCAGATTGTCGGTGCGACAACTCTTGCACTCAATCAGAAAAACGAAGGCGATTCGATTTCCGATTTTGTCGGCCCTCTGGGCGTTGCCACCCATACGCAGGGCATCCGCAAAGTCTGCATCGTAGGCGGCGGAGTCGGCTGCGCCATCGCGATGCCGGTCGCACAGGAGTTCCACAAACTCGGTGCGGACGTGACCAGTATCATCGGATTCCGCTCCAAGGACCTGGTGATCCTCGAGGAAGAATTCAACGCTTGTTCCAATCGGCTTTTCATGATGACCGACGACGGCTCGTACGGCCGTCACGGCAACGTAACCGTTCCGCTGAAGGAACTGCTTGAAGCCGGAGAGCGGTTTGATACCATCATTACCATCGGGCCTCTGATCATGATGAAATTTGTCGTCCTGACCGCCAAGCCCTTCAATGTCCCCGTTACGGTCTCCATGAATCCCATTATGATCGACGGAACCGGCATGTGCGGCGGATGCCGCCTGACCCTGACGCAGGACGGAAAAAGAGTTATGAAATTCGCCTGTGTGGACGGCCCCGATTTCAACGGCTACGAGGTGGACTTCGACGAAGCAATGTCCCGCGGAAGAATGTATTTCCCGGAAGAGCGCCACGCCTATGACAAGGCCTGCAATCTGTTTGGAAAAGCATAAGGAGAAACTGAAATGCCACTGAATCCTACAAAACACCCCATGCCCACACAGGAACCGGCCGTACGGGCACACAATTTCAAGGAAGTCGCCCTGGGTTATACCGCCGAAATCGCAAAAGAGGAAGCGGCACGCTGCCTGAATTGCAAAAACCGTCCGTGTGTGGCCGGCTGCCCGGTCAACATCCAGATTCCGGATTTTATCAATGAAATCAAGAAGGACAATTTGGAGGAAGCATACCGGATCATCACGCAGACTTCCTCTCTTCCGGCCGTATGCGGCCGTGTATGCCCTCAGGAGTCCCAGTGCGAGAGCAAATGCACCATGGGCATCAAATTCGAGCCCGTCGGCATCGGCCGACTGGAGCGGTTCGTCGCGGACTGGCACAACGAGCACGCAACCGCCGTTCCCGTTCCGCCCCCTGCCAACGGACACAAGGTCGCCATCGTCGGCTCGGGTCCTTCCGGCCTGACCTGCGCGGGAGATCTGGCCAAGAAAGGCTATGCCGTAACCGTCTTTGAAGCCTTGCATGTAGCCGGAGGCGTTCTGGTGTACGGAATTCCCGAATTCCGTCTGCCCAAAACCATTGTAGCAAAGGAAGTCGAGACCCTGAAAGCGCTGGGCGTTGAAATCCAGACCAACGTTGTCATCGGCAAGACCCTGACCATTGACGAACTGTTTGAAAGCGGCTATGAAGCTGTCTTCGTCGGTTCGGGTGCCGGCTTGCCCAATTTCATGAACATCCCGGGCGAAGGGCTGAAGGGCGTTTACTCTGCCAATGAGTTTCTGACCCGCTCCAATCTGATGAAAGCATACCGGGATGACCCGACCACCCCGATTATGAAAGGCGGAAACGTTGCCATTGTGGGAGGCGGAAACGTCGCCATGGATGCGGCGAGAACCGCGCTGCGTCTGGGTGCCGAGAAAGTCTATATCGTATACCGCCGTTCCATGGAAGAACTTCCCGCCCGCCGGGAAGAAGTGGAACACGCACAGGAAGAAGGAATCGATTTCAGACTTCTGTGCAACCCGCTTGAAATATTTGGTTATCAAAACCCGGACGATCCTCGCGATCCGAAAAACGGCTTTGTAACCGGCATCAAGTGCATCCGGATGGAGTTGGGCGAGCCCGACGCAAAGGGCCGCCGCAGACCCGTTCCGGTAGCCGGCTCAGAATTTACCCTGGACGTGGATACCGTCGTCATTGCCATCGGAACCTCGCCCAACCCGCTCATCAAGAGCACGACGGAAGGGCTTCAGGTCAACGAACGGGGCGGTATCATCATCAACGAGGAAGGTCTGACTTCCCGCGATGCCGTCTTTGCAGGCGGTGACGCCGTAACCGGAGCGGCAACCGTCATTTCCGCCATGGGAGCCGGGAAAGTCGCTTCCGCCGCCATCGACCGGTATCTGTCCCAAAAGCAATAAAGAAATTTACCTTCGTCATAAAAAGAACTGCAAACCGTCCCTGTTTCCGCAGGATTTCCTTCCTGCGCAGAGACGGTCCGCAGCGATCCGTAAAGAAAAAAGGCGCCACCGCGGCGCCTTTTTTGCATAGAAAAACGACATACCCATTGAAAATCGAATAAAGGGAGAATCTGTAAAACCGAAACTCAAGTGTTTTTACAAAGCTTTCACTCAGAAATGAAAGCTACGGTCTATTAGTATCAGTTAGCTCACGCCTCACGGCGCTTTCACACCTGACCTATCAAAACTTGTAGTCTGCAAGTGACCTTAAAAGATATCTCATCTTGAAGCATGTTTCACGCTTAGATGCTTTCAGCGTTTATCATAACCGCACTCAGCTACCCAGCTATGCCCCTGGCGGAACAACTGGTGTACTGGCGGTGCGTCCGACCCGGTCCTCTCGTACTAAGGTCAGCCCTTCTCAAATATCTAACGCCCACGACAGATAGGGACCGAACTGT
>JAFTBN010000004.1 GCA_017455185.1 Clostridia bacterium | reverse complement strand
CGACCCGGCGGACAACCGGGCGCTGCTGGAAATCGGGCTGCCGTTCTATGCGACGACACCCGCCACCATCGACGATTACGTCTTCCCGGGCATTCAGCCTCACGTGGATTATCTGGAAGTCGACGGCCTGACGCTGCTCCAGAAGGGGCATGAGGCCGACGGAGCCGAGTGGATTTCGAACTACGGAACCGTGGATACGTTCGTTTTGCGCAACGTCTCGGCCGTGCGCACGACCCCGGGCGAGCCCGACGGCGTGCTGCTGGCCAATCACAAGCGGGCGAGGGTCGGAACCCTGTGGCTCGACGGCGTGCTGTGCCGGGGCCTTGCCGGTGTGGTGACCGGAAAAGAGTGCGTCGGGCATTACCTGGAAAGCCGGGTGATGCGGCCGGACGGGAAGAAAGAATAAAATAAAAAAGAAAACAAATACAGAAACTCGAGGATGATTATGACCGTTAACGAAAGATTGGCAGCCGAATTTCATTTGAAACTGGATCAGGTGGACAAAACCGTCGCCCTGATCGACGAAGGAAACACCATTCCGTTCATCTCCCGGTACCGCAAGGAGGTGACCGGCGGTCTGGACGACAATATTCTGCGCGACCTTCTGGACAAGCTGACGTCCTACCGGGCGCTGGACAAGCGCAAGGAGGAAGTCTTCAACCTGATTTCCGAGCAGGGCAAGATGACGCCCGAACTGGAGGCGGCCATCGCCAACGCGCGGACCGTCACCGAGGTGGAGGACATCTACCGTCCGTACCGTCCGCACCGCAAGACCCGCGCTTCCGTGGCGCGCGAGAGAGGGCTGGAGCCTCTGGCTCAGCTGATGATGGAGATGCGGGACCGGTACGAGCCCCCGATCGAGGAGGAGGCTTTGAAGTATGTCAGCGAGGAGGCCGGTGTGCCGACGGCCGAGGCGGCCCTCTCGGGCGCCTGCGACATCATCGCCGAGGACATCTCGGACAACGCCGAATTCCGCAAGTACATCCGGGCCCTGACGGTTTCCAACGGAGAGATTTCCTCCAAGGCGGCCGACGCGGAAAAGGAGTCGCCCTATACCCAGTATTACGATTTTTCCGAACCGCTGCGCAAGATTCCCGGACATCGGGTCCTGGCGATCAACCGGGGCGAGAAGGAGGAGTTCCTGAAGGTCAGCGTGACCGTCGAGCCTTCCATTCCGCTGGATTATCTGCGCAAGAACGTGATCACCAACAACGACAGCCCGGCATTGAAATATGTGGAGGGCGCAATCGAGGACAGCTACAGCCGTCTGATCGAGCCGTCCATCGAACGGGAGGTCCGCTCCAATGCGTTCGACGCGGCCTGCGAGGGCGCGCTGAAGGTCTTCGAGGACAATCTGCACCATCTGCTGATGCAGACCCCGATCAAGGGCAAGACCGTGCTCGGCTTCGATCCCGGTTACGGACACGGATGCAAACTGGCCGTGGTGGACCAGACCGGACGGGTGGTGGACACCGCCGTCATCTATCCGCACAAACCCCAGGAGCAGACCGAAAAATCCCGTGCGGTTCTCGCCGGCCTGATCCGCAAACACAAGGTGGACATCGTCTCCATCGGGAACGGAACCGCATCCCGGGAGAGCGAGCATTTCGTGGCCCAGACCATTCACGACCTCGGTCTGGATTGCAAATACATCATCGTCAGCGAGGCGGGTGCCTCGGTCTATTCGGCCTCCAAACTGGCCGCCGAGGAATTCCCAGACTTTGACGTCATGCAGCGTTCGGCCGTCTCGATTGCGCGCCGGCTGCAGGACCCGCTGGCCGAACTGGTGAAAATCGAACCCCGGGCCATCGGGGTGGGGCAGTACCAGCACGATATGAAGGAAGCCCGGCTCGACACCGTGCTGACCGGCGTCGTGGAGGACTGCGTCAACGCGGTCGGCGTGGATCTCAACACCGCCTCGGGGGCTTTGCTCTCCTATGTATCCGGCATGAACAAGGTCGCCGCGAAGAACATCGTCAAATACCGCGAGGAGAACGGACTGTTCCGCCGCCGCGAGGACGTGCTCCGCGTGCCCCGCGTGGGGGAGAAGCTGTACGAGCAGTGCGCAGGCTTTTTGCGCGTGCCCGAGTCCGACGAAATCCTGGACAACACCGGCGTGCACCCCGAATCCTACGAGGCGACCCGCAGACTGCTTTCCACGTTCGGATACACCGAGCAGGACGTGCGGGACGGGGGCATCGAACTGCTTCCCCTGAAGATTACCCAGCGCGGCCGTGAAAAGGTGGCCCAGATGCTGGGCGTCGGCGTTCCGACGCTGGACGACATCGTCAAGGAACTGGAGAAGCCGGGCCGGGACATCCGGGACTCCTATCCGACTCCCGAACTCCGCTCCGACGTCATGGACCTGGAGGACCTGAAGCCCGGCATGGAACTGACCGGAACGGTCCGCAACGTGGTGGACTTCGGCGCTTTCGTCGACATCGGCGTACATCAGGACGGACTGGTCCACATCTCGGAGATCACGAACAAATTCATCAGGCATCCTTCCGAAGTCCTTTCGGTCAACGACATCGTCACGGTGTGGGTCCTGGGCGTGGACGTCCGGAAAAAGCGGATCTCGCTGACCATGAAAAAGCCCAAAGCGCCCAAAGAGGAAGAGCAGGGAAAGGCCAAAAATTAATCTATTAACAAAAGTGAACGAATCCAAAAGCGCTTTTGCCTGAAAAGCTTACATAAAATTGTCAAAAGTGCACAATTGGAACCATTAAAATTCGTTGTTTTGAACCCTTTCTTTTTTGACTTTTTTCTGCTATAATGGGAAAGTCAAAAATTGTCTAAATCTGTATGCTCCGGGTCAAACCGGGGCAGAATCGGGAAAACTATTCAGTAAGGAGTCAAGTTGCATGGCAAGTTTATCACTCAGGCACATTTATAAGAAATATCCCGGCGGCGTAACGGCCGTTTCGGATTTTAACCTGGAAGTCAAGGACAAGGAATTTCTGGTCCTGGTCGGTCCTTCCGGCTGCGGTAAATCCACGACCCTGCGTATGATTGCAGGATTGGAGGAAATCACCGAGGGCGAACTGTATATCGGCGATACGCTGGTCAACGATGTGGCTCCTAAAGATCGTAAAATCGCCATGGTGTTCCAGAACTACGCTTTGTATCCGCATATGACCGTGTATGAAAACATGGCTTTTGCGCTCAAGCTGAACAAGACTCCGAAGAGTGAAATCAAGCAGAAGGTGGAAGAGGCTGCCCGCATCCTGGACATCACCCATCTTCTGGAACGCAAACCGAAGGCTTTGTCCGGCGGTCAGAAACAGCGTGTGGCTCTGGGCCGCGCCATCGTGCGTAACCCCCGCGTCTTCCTTCTGGACGAACCGTTGTCCAACCTGGACGCAAAACTCCGTGCAACCATGAGAACCGAGCTGACCAAACTGCACAACCGCGTCGGTACCACTTTCGTATACGTTACGCACGACCAGGTCGAGGCTATGACCATGGCAACCCGTATCGTGGTTATGAAAGACGGTCTGATTCAGCAGGTTGACACCCCGCAGCATCTGTATGATTATCCCGTAAACCTGTTCGTCGCCGGCTTCATCGGCACACCGCAGATGAACTTCATCAACGGTACGCTTGAGAAGAAGGGCGAGGATGTATACTTCAATTTCGAGCAGGAAAGCGTCAAGCTTCCGGCTGAAAAGGCGCAGGCTCCCGAACTGGCGGATTACATCGGCAAGGAAGTTACCGTCGGCGTTCGTCCCGAATGTCTGCATGACGATCCCGCCAGCCTGAATCTCCACGTGGACAGCACCATTACCGCGAACGTGGAAGTCACCGAGTTGATGGGCGCTGAGATTTATCTGTATCTCAAGGTCGGTGAGGAAACCAACCTGACCGCCCGCGTTCCGAATCATTCGCAGAGCAAAGCCGGCGAGGAAGTGAAGATCGCTTTGGACGCAACCCGGTTCCACATTTTCGACGTGGATACGGAGCGCTGCATCCTGCACTGATAAGGCAGATAAGGGAAAGCCGGTCACAGGACCGGCTTTTCTTGTTCAGGCAGAAATACAAGAAGGAAGAAATCGTATGAAACAGAAATCGGAACCGCTTTACTATTTTGAATACCGGCGGACCATGGTGGCCATCGGGGCTACGATGCTGATCTTTCTGGCCCTGTTCATGTTTTTGTCGCTGTCGGAGAGTCTGCGTCTGATCGCTTTCGGGCAGAATCTTTCCCGCACCGGTGAGATCGTCTTTACCATCCTGCGGGATGTCATCGGCTACACGGCCTGCTTTATGATTCCGGTTTTCTTCCTTCGCCGCTTCCTGCGGGTGGGACCTGTTTCCCTGTACCGGCCGATGCACACCGAGGCAAAGGTGCCGGGCTGGCGCGCCGTGGCGTACGTCCTGGTGGTCCTGGCGGTTTTGCGTTCGGCGGCGTACGTCAATTCCTTCCTGGTTTCGCTCGTTCCGTTCAAGATAACATCGGGCACGGGGCTTGTGTCGCTTGAGCCGTATCAGATTGTGCTGCAGTTCATTGCCGTCGGGCTGGTTCCCGCGTTTTGCGAAGAGTTTCTGTTCCGCGGCGCCATCTGCACCCAGCTGATGCGTTTCGGGCGCATGCCCGCGATCCTCGTCAGCTCCTTGCTGTTCGCCCTGATGCATCAGAACGGGCAGCAGTTCCTGTATACCTTTGTCGGAGGTTTGGCGCTCGGCTTTCTTTATACCGAAACGGGCACGATCTGGTGCGGGGTCTTGGCCCATTTCTGGAACAATTTTCTGTCGGTCACCGAGGAAGTTCTCGCCTCATCCACGGGAGTCGTGGGAGAGCCGCTGTATCTGGCGCTTGAACTATTGACTCTTGTCGCGGGCCTTTGCGCTGCGGCTTATCTGCTCTATGTCCGGGTCCGGGATAAAAAGGAACCGGCAAAGACGGGCATCGAGGGCGCATTCGGGCCGGATTCGGTTCCCGAGGCGGCGGGGCAGCCCGACCGGGAAAGCGCGAAACTGCCGGGGGCGATCCAACTGCGTCTGTTCTTCAATGTTCCGATGATGCTGTTCGTGGTCCTGGCTGTGCTCGAGGGATTGACCATGGTTCTGATTCTGTAGGTGCGGCACATGGAAAAGACCGATGAGATGTTTATGAAAGAAGCGCTGGCCGAAGCCGAAAAGGCAGCCCGCCTGGGTGAGGTTCCCGTTGGCGCCGTGGCGGTGGCGGACGGAAGGATCGTGGCCCGTGCGGGAAACCGCCGCGAGAGCGGCCGGATGGCGACGGCGCATGCCGAAATGCTCTGTCTTGAAGAGTGCTGCCGGACGCTGGGGCGCTGGCGGCTGGAGGACGTGACGCTGTATGTAACCCTGGAACCCTGCCCGATGTGTGCGGGCGCCGTGTTCAACGCGCGTGTGGGCCGGGTGGTGTACGGAGCCAAGGACCCGAGTATGGGTGCCTGCGGCAGTGTGCTCGACCTGCGCGCCTATCCTTTGCATACCAATACGGAATTTACAAGCGGAGTCTGCGCCCGGGAGAGCGGGGAACTGCTTCGGGATTTTTTCGCGCGCCGGCGTCGGGAAAACGAGCAACAGCGGCCGGACTGAGCGCAGGCACGGATGGATTCGGAATAGGACGCAAGGCGGGGAAGGTCCCCGCCTTGTGCGTTCTGGCCGGTTTTTCCCGTTCCGAACTCTGCCTGGGCCTTTCGGATGGGTCGCGGTTTCGGGCTGCCGAAGGAGGACCGGGATGGCCGTATAGGGAAGAAGCCCTTCGGGAATGGTGCGGATCCGATGGATGAAAAAACATAAAAGAAAGGGGCTTGACAAGCGGGCCCCTTTCTGCTATAATCCGTAAAGTAATTTCCTTTACACCCCGGAGGGGCCTATGTTTGTAAAAGATTTGCACATTTCCTATCTTCTGGATTTCTATGGGGAGATTCTTTCTCCCAAGAGAAGAAAGGTGATGCTCCT
>JAFTBN010000042.1 GCA_017455185.1 Clostridia bacterium | reverse complement strand
TTTAAAATAGGCACGTCGGACTTCTTCCCGGCCGAGAGCTTCAAGAAACTCGCTGATTCTTGGAGATTGCAAATCCGCTTTTGGATACAGCACACTTGCAAAACTACCTTGATACCAAATACTTGCATGGGCATTCGCACGTTCCGAAACGATGTAGTACAGAACCATTGCTTTTAATGTATCCAGATTTCCATACCCGATTGATTTGATGACTTCATCATAACCGATATCAGTAATGAACTTGTCAACAAGAAAAGCATCTCCGAAATCAAGAATCAACTTTTCCTTTTTCCGTTTGTCGTTAGGGAGACAGCCGAGATACTTTGGATCTGCAGCGCTAAATTGGCCTGTTTTTGGGTCGAAAGAGAAAACTCCTCTCGTTTGATTGTAAAAGATGTGGTTGTCCAAATCGATTACACGTCCCAAATAGACAACGCCTTTTTTGCGAACTTTACCACCCTCACGGAATGATTCCCCAGGAATCTTGGCATACTGATAGTTACCCTTTTTCTCAATGCAAATATTCATACCCTCACCCCTTATAGCTGTAGTTAGAATAAGCATTCAACTCTAACTACAAATATACCACAAAGAACGGGGTGAGTCAAGTGAAAAAAACAATATGTGGTATAAAAATATTATTGTTTTGGCATAAAAGGCCGTTATTTTGAGTTTAAGAAGTTAGGAATGCGCGTAGTTAGAACATATATGCGTGAATTTAGGTTGACGAGTTGGAGATTACGCAAGAAGAATTTGCTCTTCGCATGGGAGTATCTGCCAAAACAATTAGCTTGCTTGTTCGTGGAGAAACTGATTTGTCCGAAGATATGGCATTAAAACTTTCCAATATGTTTGGAATGAGTATTGATGTTTGGGTAAACCTACAACAAGAATATTCAAAGAAAGTTTTGGATATTAAAAAAGAGCAGGTTCTTGATCAACAAAAAGAAACTGCATCTCATATTTGAGGATTAAATACCAAAGTATATTTTGTAGTACATAATGTCAACCTTCCGGGAAGTCTTGTAAATCAAGGAATCCCAATAACGACAAGGGGTCCCATGCCCAAAAATGGCATGAGCCCCCCCAATTTTTTGTCAAACTCGAGTTATACCATAAATATTGAATTTTGCAAGCCATTGTCGTATATTGTTTGAATATAAGTTACAATACAGGAGTTCGTAAACCAATGGTTGACGAAAACTTCTTTTGGAAAAAGTCTTGCATATTCATTCCATTCATGCTACTATTTACGTATTAATTTCGTGTGCGTGTGCGCATGCGCACGCGTAAGGAGTATCTGATTATGTTTCATCCTTCATTCCGGGGAGGCGTCCATCCCAAGGACCATAAGAGCCTTTCCTCGGGTTCGGCGATTGAAGCCCTGCGCCCCGAAGGGGAGATGGTTTATCTGCTCAACGCCCACATCGGCGCCCCGGCGGTGCCCGTCGTGCAGGCGGGAGACCGTGTGCTGGTCGGGCAGAAACTGGCCGATCCGGGCGGATTCGTGTCGGTTCCGGTTCATGCGTCGGTTTCGGGAACGGTCAAGTCGGTCGGACCGCATCTGTGCCAGAACGGGGACACCGGCCTGGCCGTGACCGTGGAAAACGACGGTTTGTATGAGGCCGTGCCCGGGTTCGGGCAGGAAAGGGACTGGCGCCGGATGCCGAAAGAGGCCCTGATCGGGGCCGTCCGGGATGCCGGCATCGTCGGCATGGGAGGTGCGGGCTTCCCGACGCACGTCAAGCTTTCGGTGAAACCCGACGTGCATATTGATACGATTTTATGCAACGGGGCGGAATGCGAGCCCTATATCACCTGCGATTACCGTCTGATGCTCGAGCGGGCCGATCTGTCCGTGCTGGGTATGCAGATCCTGCTGTCCCTTTTTCCGGACGCCACGGGCGTATTCGGTATCGAGGACAACAAGAAGGACGGCATGGAAAAGGTCCGGGAAGCCATCGGGCGAGCGGACAATCCCGAAGGCCGGACGATGGTCGTGAAATCCTTGAAGAAAAAGTATCCGCAGGGCGGGGAACGCATGCTCATCTATGCCGTGACCGGTCGGAAGATCAACGCCCGGCAGCTGCCGGCCGACGCCGGGTGCGTCGTGGTCAACTTCTCGACCCTGATAGCAGTGGCGCAGGCCGTGGCTTTCCAGATCCCCCTGATGCACCGGGTGGTCACCGTCACGGGCGACGCCGTGGCCCGGCCTTCCAATTTCGACGTGCCCCTGGGGACTCCCTTCGGGATCCTGTTCGAGAAGGCGGGCGGCTTTGTGAGCGAACCCGAAAAGATCATCTCGGGCGGCCCCATGATGGGCGCCGCCGTCTATACCACCGATTTGCCCGTGACGAAGACCACGTCCTGCCTGCTTTGCATGACCAAGGACGAACTGGGCAATTATGAGCCCGAGGAATGCATACGGTGCGGCAAGTGCCTGACGGTCTGCCCCGAGCGGCTGATGCCGATCAAGCTCAAGAACGCGGCGGATGCGGGCGAGTACGACGTGGTGGAGAAACTCCACGGACTGGAATGCATCGGGTGCGGATGCTGCACGTACATCTGTCCGGCCCGGAGAAAGATCTCCCAGTCCATCACGGCGGCGAAGAATCACATCCTGGCCGAGAAGAGAAGGGCCGCGATGAAGCAGCAGGAGGCGCAGAAAAAGGAATGAAGACACTCAACGTATCCCTGTCGCCTCACATCCGTTCGGGCGGAACGACCCGGCGCATCATGCTGGACGTCTGCATCGCCCTTTTGCCCGCCATCGGCGTCGGCGTCTATGTGTTCGGCTGGCGGGTCTTGCTGATTACGGCTCTGTCGGTCGCCTCGTGCGTCCTGACCGAGTTCCTTTACGAAAAACTGATGAAACTGCCCGTTACGGTCGGGGACTTTTCGGCCGTGGTCACCGGGCTGATCCTGGCGGTCAATTTGTATGCGACGGCTCCCTGGTGGATTCCGGTTCTGGGCGGCGTCTTCGCCATTCTGGTCGTGAAGATGCTCTTCGGAGGCATCGGGCAGAACTTCATGAACCCGGCTCTTGCGGCCCGGTGCTTCCTGCTTCTGTCCTTCTCCCGCATCATGACCGATTATCCGGTATTGGACGGCGTGACGAGCGCGACGCCTCTGCAGCAGGCGGCGGCCGGCGAGATCGTGCCTCTGGGGCAGCTGATCCTCGGCACGCATTCGGGCACCATCGGGGAAACCTCGGTGCTGGCCATTCTCGCCGGGGCCCTGTATCTGTTCGTGCGCCGGGTCATCAGCCCGCGCGCGCCCCTGACGGTCGTCCTTTCGACCGTCGCGTTCGTAGCGCTCTTTACCTGGATCCGGGGAGACGCCGTGACACTGAACTATCTGGCGGTCCACGCCTTCGGCGGCGGACTTCTGGTCGGGGCGGTCTTCATGGCTTCGGATTACGCGACGACGCCGGTCACCTTCTGGGGACAGATCCTGTTCGGCGTAGTCGTGGGACTTCTGACGGCCGTCATCCGGTGCTTCGGCGGTTCGTATGAGGGCATGTCGTTTGCCATCCTCATTTCCAACCTGCTGACCCCCGTCATCGAAAAAGTGACGTATCCGCGGCCTTTCGGCCTGGAAAAGGCGAAAAAGGAGCGAAAGAAAGCATGAACCGTACCATTTTCAAGCATACGCTTGCGCTGGTCCTGATCGCTCTGGTGGCGGCATTGGGACTGGCCGTGATCTATCAGCTGACCAAGGACACCATCGCAAAAGCCGAGGCCGACGAGCGGATGCAGTCCTTCCGCGAGGTCTGCCCCGACGCAGACCGGTTCGACCCGATCCCAGGGGAAGAACTCACCGCCTTCAATCAGGCCCATCCCGGCGCCGAGATCCTGGAAGGATACCGGACGTTCGACCGGGAAGGGAACGAAAGCGGCGTGGTTCTCTCGGTCGTTTCCCATGAAGGGTACGGCGGGGACATCGTGCTCTCGGTCGGAATCAACAAGGACGGCACCGTATCGGGCGTGATGGTCACGTCCATGAGCGAAACCTCGGGCCTGGGAGCCAACTGCCAGGACAAGGACTGGGCCGCCCAGTTCAAAGGAAAAAAGGAAGGGCCTCTGGGCTACGTCAAGAACGGCAACCCGGGACCCGGCGAAATCGACGCGATTACCGGCGCGACCCTGACAACCAAGGCCGTGCTGGAAGCCGTGAATCAGGGACTTGCGTATGCTCTGCAGGCCCTGGAGGCAAGGGGGTGAGAGTATGAAAGAGAAAGAAAAGAAAACTCTGAAACCTTCTCCCTGGGAACGGCTCTACAACGGACTGATCAAGGAAAATCCGACCTTCGTCCTCATGCTGGGCATGTGTCCGACGCTGGCCGTGACCACCTCGGCGGTCAACGGCCTGGGCATGGGCGTGTCCACCCTGGCCGTGCTGATGATGTCCAACTTGCTCATCTCCCTGCTTCGCAAGGTGATTCCGGACCGGGTCCGGATGCCGGCCTACATCGTCATTGTCGCTTCGTTCGTAACCATTGTGGACCTGCTGATGCAGGCTTACGCCCGGCCGCTGTATGCTTCGCTCGGGCTGTATATCCCCCTGATCGTGGTCAACTGCATCATCCTGGGCCGCGCCGAGGCCTATGCCTCCAAGAACGGACCCGTGCTGTCCCTCTTTGACGGCATCGGGATGGGACTCGGGTTCACTGTGGCCCTGACGATCATCGGGGCGTTCCGGGAACTGCTCGGAACCGGATGCGTGTTCGGGTTCCGTGTCCTGCCGGATGCGTACGAGCCCGTGGCTTTGATGGTCATGGCGCCGGGTGCTTTCTTCGTGCTGGCCTGCCTGACGGCTTTGCAGAACAAGTTCAAGGCCCGCCGCGCGCCCGCCGTTCCCGAAAAATTCTGTACCGGGAACTGTGCGTCCTGCCTGGACGCCGGGTGCCACATCGGAACCCGGGAGCGGAGCGAGGAGAAAAAGGAGAAGGCGTCCGGAGCGGACGGAAAGGAGGATGCGGGAGCATGAATTACGTCGGCGCATTTTTCCTGGGCATTCTCAACCATGCCCTGATTGACAACGTGGTCCTGTCCCGTTTCCTGGGACTCTGCCCGTTTCTGGGTGTTTCCCGGAAGACCTCGACGGCGGCCGGCATGGGCGCCGCGGTGGTGTCGGTCATTACGGTCTCCTCGGCCGTGACCTATCTGGTCAACCGGTTCATCCTGATTCCGCTGGACTTGGTGTTCATGCGAACCATCGTCTTTATCCTGATCATCGCGGGGCTTGTGCAGACCGTGGAAATCGTGCTGCGCAAGAAGATGCCCGGGCTCTATTCGGCCCTGGGCGTATACCTGCCCCTGATCACCACCAACTGCGCGGTATTGGGCGTCGCCATCGACAGCGCGCAGAAGCAGTACAATTTCTTCCAGACCATGGTCTTCTCGGTCGGGACGGCGGTCGGGTTCCTGATCGCCATCGTCCTGATGGCCGGGATCCGGGAGAGAATCGAGCACAACAAGATTCCCAAAGCCTTCCGGGGCATGCCGATCGTCCTTCTGACCGCCGGGCTGATGGCCATCGCCTTCTTCGGCTTCAAGGGCGTGGCGTTTTGAGGTGAGCGTATGTTGATCCCCATTCTTATTGCCTGCGGCGTCATCGCAGGCGTCAGCGTCATCATCGGGCTTGTGCTGGGCATCTTTTCGGAAAAATTCAAGGTGCAGACCGACGAGCGGCAGGAAAAGGTCAGGGAGTGCCTGGCCGGTTCCAATTGCGGCGCGTGCGGTTACGCCGGGTGCGACGCCTATGCCAAGGCGATCGTCGAAGGGGCGGACCCCGGCCTTTGCAGCGGGTCCGACACCGAAAAGATCGGGCAGATCATGGGCCGGTCGGTCACGGCCGCCGAGAGGCGGGTCGCGTTCGTCCGCTGCTCGGGCACCTGCCAGAAAACCAATGCCAATTACAATTTCAACGACACCAAGGACTGCCGCATTGCCTACTACGCCCCGGGGCACGGTTCCAAGAAATGCCCCTTCGGGTGCTGCGGCTTCGGCGCCTGCGCGGCGGTCTGCCCGTTTGACGCCATCCGGATTATGGACGGCCTTGCGGTGGTCGACGAGGACAAGTGCCAGGCCTGCGGAAAGTGCGTGGCCGCCTGTCCGAACCACTTAATTGAAATCATTCCGGTCAGCGCGAAATACATCGTACGCTGCTCGTCCCACAACCGGGGCAAGGAAGTCAAGACGGCCTGTGCCGACGGCTGCATCGGCTG
Organism: Clostridia bacterium; assembly: GCA_017455185.1. GTDB lineage: Bacteria > Bacillota > Clostridia > Oscillospirales > CAG-272 > RUG14240. Next base: position 13,578 of record JAFTBN010000042.1, on the reverse strand, counting down.
CGGCATGTGCATGAAGGTCTGCACAACCGGGGCCATCGAAGTGGTCAACAACCTGGCCCGCATCGACCAGTCCAGGTGCATCGGCTGCGGAAAGTGCGCGGCCCGGTGTCCTTCGCACATCATCATCGAAAGGAATGCAAATCATGCGCCCCGCACGTAACCGGGCACGCATACTTTCTTTCGCGCTGGTCTTGCTGCTCCTTGTGCCTTTTGCGGCCGGATGCGCCCGAACCCCCGAGCGCCGGAGCGTTACCTATTTCGACCTTTTCGATACCCAGACCGAGTTCACGGCCTATGGCCTTGACCGGGAGGCGTTCGACAAGGCCGCAAGGGAATTGCACGCCGAACTGTTCCGCTGGCATACCCTGGCAGACCCGTACCATGCGTATGAGGGACTTGTCAACCTGTATGCCATCAACGAAAGGGGAGAGAAGACCGAGTTTGAACTCGAACCCGAACTGTTCTCCCTGTTCGAACTCGGGCGGACGTTTTACGACGAGTCGGGCGGAAAGCTCAACGTGGCGATGGGAAGCGTTCTGTCCCTCTGGCACGACTGCTTCAAGTCCGGGGACCGGATCCCCGAAACGGAAGCGCTGGAGCAGGCCGGCGGGCACATCGGCTTTTCGTCGGTGTCGCTGGATGCCCAAAAGAGAACGATCCGCATCGGGGACAGCGGGGTCCGGTTTGACCTGGGCGCCCTGACCAAAGGGGCGGCGGCCGACGCCGCGGGAAAACTGCTTTCCGGACTGGGTGTGAAGGATTACGCCCTGAATCTCGGGGGCAACGTCCTGGTCTCGGGCAAAAAGCCCGGCGGAAACTGGGCCATAGGCGTGCAGAACCCAAAGGGCGGTATCCTGACCCGGCTTTCGCTGTGCGACATTTCGGCCGTGACCAGCGGGGATTACCAGCGCTGTATGACCGTGGACGGCCGGACCTACCATCATATCATAGACCCCGACACGTATGCGCCGGCCTCTCTGTACCGTTCGGTGACGGTGCTCTGTGCGTCCTCGGCACTGGCCGACGCGCTCTCGACCTCCCTGTTCTGCATGGAAAAGACTCAGGGCAGGACGCTGGCCGAAAAGTACGGCGCCGAGGTTTTGTGGGTGTATGCCGACGGGCATACCGAGAGAACGGAGGGCTTTGCTGCTTATGAAGCGTGAGCGTATCGCAAACATTTGTCTTGTCGGCTCGCTTCTTCTGGCGGCGGTCCTCCTTTTTTTCGCGCTTCGCGGATGCGTGGCCGAGCCCGGCACGCAGTTTGAAATCCGGGTCGACGGAAACCTGTACGGACGCTATGCGCTCGGCGTCGAGCGGACCGTGCAGGTGGAGGACCGTCTGACTGTCCGGGTCGAGCAGGGCCGTGTGTATGTGACCGAATCCAACTGTCCGCAGGGCAGCTGCGTGCGTCACGCCCCCATTTCCCGGGTCGGGGAGCGCATTCTGTGCCTGCCCCAGCGGGTGGAAATCCGGATCTGCGGGGAGGGAGAGCCCGACTTTGTTCTGCGGGCGTCCTTAACGGAGGCGGCGCATGGATAGGGAAAAAAGGCAGCGGACCGTCCGACGTCTGGCAGGCCTCGGGATTCTTCTGGCATTGGCGTTCGGGCTTGGATATCTGGATTATCTGATTCCCCTGGACGCCGTCGGCGTGCCGGGAATCAAGCTGGGTCTTGCTAATCTGGCGGTGCTCGCCGCGCTGTATCTGTACGGGTGGCGCGAGGCTGCGCTGGTCAGCGGCGTGCGCATTCTTTTGTTCTTCTTTGTGTTCGGGAACCTGACCTCGTTTCTGTTCAGCCTTGCGGGAGGCCTTTGCTCGTATCTGGGCATGGTTCTGTTCAGGAGGGTTTCTCTTTTCGACGAGCTCGGGGTCAGCGTCATCGGCGCCGTTCTGCACAACACGGGCCAGATGGCGGCTGCTTTGTTCCTTCTGGGTTCGGACGGCATTTTGTGGTATTACCCGGTTCTCCTGATCGCGGCCGTCCTTTCGGGTTCGGCCATTGGACTGTTGTTCCGCACCCTGAACCGGCGCCTTTTGGGGAGGATCGGGTCAAGACTGGGTGTTTCCCGGGCCGAGGGAAAGAAAGAAGACACGGATGGGGAAAAGGACGGAGACGAAAAAGGCTCTTGACGGAAAACCCGACCCGCGGTACAATGAGAATACACAGTTGCGCAACCGATTACGCACGCGAATTCGGCGTCATGTTTGGCGCCTACATCCAAAGGAGCGCAAGATGAGAACCGAAACAGGACGGATATTGGCATGCCTTTTGTCTCTTTTGCTTTTCGCTTCAGCCCTTGCGGGATGCGGGGCGCAGGGAGACAGGGAGAGCGAAGACGGGACCGGGGAAAAACCCACCTCCACGTCGGAAAGCGGGGCCGAGCCCGAGACCGAGTCCGAAACGGAAAAGGTCTATACGCTCGAGGTCCCGGATAAGAAATACGATACGGACTTCACCATTCTGACCTGCCCCGGGGAGAACGAGACGACCAAGATGTACTGGATTCATGCCTCGTTCGACGAACCGAACGGGGATTTGCTCAACGACCAGATCGTCGACCGGAACAATACCATCAAGGAAACGCTCGGCGTGGAGATGGTGGTGGATACCTCCGGGCATCTGGTGGATACGACTGCGTTCCAGAATGCGGTCAATTCGGGGGACGAACACGTCCAGATGGGCATCTGGATCGACCGGTTCGCCCTGTCCCTGGCCATGAAGGACATGGTGACGCCGATCAACGAACTCGAGGACTATTACGTCAATCTGGAAAACCCCTGGTGGTACCATGACATGAACAAGGACCTGAGCATCGGGGGAGACTTGTATTTCGCGGCCGGCTATTTCAACATCGACCTGTTCGGCGGCATGCACGTCATGGCGTTCAACAAGGATATGGTCGAGGCGTACGGCCTTGACAATCCGTATGAGCTGGTGGGCCGCGGACAGTGGACGATGGACAAGATGGTCGACATGATGCAGGTGGTCTCGTACGGGACCGATCCGAGCGACGAGAACAAGATCTGGGGCGCAACCTACACCGGCACGTTCTGGTTCAACAATTTTGTTACGGTGTCCGGCGAGAACTACATCAAAAAGGACAAAGACGACATGCCGTATCTGGCGGCGCTGGGCAACGAGCTTCTGTACGACATCTTCGACATGATCATGGACGAGGTGACCGACCCTCGCATTGCGGACAGCGCCCTGGCGCAGAGCAAATATAACGTCGGACACGTGTACGAGAACGTCATCAACATGTTCGCCAACGAGACGGCCCTGTTCACCGGGACGGCTCCCATTTACCTTGGACGGCTGCGGAACACCACCATGGATTACGGCATCTGCCCGTTCCCGACCTATTACCCGAAGAATCCGGGCGACCCGTACAGCTCGTACATCACGGGCGTCGTGGCACATTTCGTGCCCAGTTCGGTGCAGGATCCCGAAATGGTCAGCGTCGTGATGGAAACCATGGCCTATCTGTCCTGGAAGAACATCATTCCGTCCTACGTGGAAACCGTCCTGGAATACAAGAACGTTCGGGATGAGGAGAGCGGCAACATGCTCCGGATGATGGACAAGAACCGGGTCCTCGAACTTGGCCAGACCTATTGGTACGAAGTGGTGATGCCTCAGACCGTATCCAAGATCATCGGCGGAAACGGGGATTTCGTGTCCACGTTCACCGGACAGGAGGATACCATCGAGGGCGCAATCCGGGATACCGTGGAGGCGTTTGCCAGGATCCGGGAACGCAAGAACGGATAAAGCCTTTGCAAAAGACGGCCGGGGCAAAAGATTGGCCCCGGCTGAAGGATAGAACACCCCTGCCTGACAGCAGAGCGAACAACAGAAACAGTCCCCGCCCGGGAAGCCCGGTGCGGGGACTGTTTCGTCTTATGCTGCGGATGCTGCGTCGGGCAGCATTCTTATCTGAACAGGCACTGGAATACGTCTTTGGGGCGGGCAAAGAATTCGCGCAGATCCCGTTTCCATTGCAGGGCGTAGGTGTGCTGGTCCGAGGCGACGCCGCAGACTTCAAGCCCCTGCGCTTTTCCGATGTAAAGCGCGCGGTACAGATGGTATTGCTGGGTGACGACGAGCACCGAGCGGTACCCGAACACCTCCCGGGCACGGGTCATGCTCTCGAAAGTGGAATATCCTTTTGTGTCCAGGACCATATCCCGGGAAGGAACGCCGTGCGTCAGGCAATAGTATTCCATGGCGCCGACTTCGTCGTAATCCGGCGAGCGGTCTCCCGAGAGCAGTACCACGGGGGCCAGGCCCGCCTGGTAGAGCTCAATCCCGCGATCCAGCCGGTCTTTCAGCATATCCGACGGCTGGCCCGACGGATGGACCCGGCAGCCCAGAATCAGGATGGCGTCATAGGTCGTGCCGGCCATGTTCCCGCCCTCCCCGAAATCCGAGGTCTTACAGAGATTCTCCCGCACATCGGCCTTGACGTACAGGTTCAGGGCAAACAGAGCAGCGAAGAACAGGTAGAGGTAAAGCAGGCCCTGCAAAACGAGAACGGCCAGCGTCAAAAGGATTTTGGCAGGGGCGGACAGCTCGGAAAAGAGAAGTTTCTTCTTGGCCGCAGGCTGTTCCATCGTCCCGCCTGGGGAATCTGCCATACACTCATTTCCTCCGAAGTTCCACTTTCCCGGTGCATTCCATGACCGGGTTTTCCGTGATGATCTCTCCGACCGAGTCGCAAACGATCCGTCCCGAGCGGGGATTCTTGACCGAAAGAATGTCTCCCTTCACGTCTGCCTCCACGTCGGAATACTCGAATGCGAAATCCGCGCCTTCCATGGTGCAGTCCACAAGGGTCAGGTTTTTGCAATAGCACAGCGGCTGGGTCCCGATGATTTTGCACCGGGTCAGGGTCAGGCCGTCCGAGAACCAGGCCAGATACTCGCCCTTGACCACGCTGTCGTATACGTGCACGTTCTTTGCGTGCCAGAAAGCATCCTTGGTGTCGAGGATGGAGTTGCGGATTTCCAGGTTCTGCACGTACTGGAAGGTGTATTTGCCTTTGAGGTGCACGTTCTCAAGCCGGATGTCCGAACTGTCCAGGAAAATGTATTCCGAGGTAATCTCGGTGTCTTTAAGGTATACTCCCTGACTTTTCCACCCGAACTCGGGCGAGATCACCTCGCACTTTTTCAGGGAGATGTCCTGACATTCCCGCACGGCCTTGACGCCGTACAGTTTGCAGTTTTCAATCTGCCCGTGCCGGGAATACCAGATGGGGGCACGGGTCTTGTCGTCCATTTCGGACTCCTTGAGTGTGAAGGTGTCGACGTGCCAGAGCGGATAGCGCAAAGAGAAGGAACAGTCCTGAAGATTTACGTCCCGTGCTTCCTTGAGAACGGATTCGCCGTCTGCGGGGCCTTCGAAACGGACACGGACCAAATCTCCGTGGCACAGATGGTACAGCGCTCTTTCCTCGTCGTAGGTTTTGTTTTCGATCCGGATCCGGTCCGGGCCGGTTTGGTTTCGCTTTTCTTGGTTCATAGGTTTTCCTTGATTTGTAGTTTAAAGGTTGAAAAGAATTTAAAAAGGATCAGGACCGGCTGTTTTGAGGGAGCCTGGCCTGAAGCAGAGCCCCGTTTTTGCGCAGCCAGTCGTGGCAGACGTCATAGTTCGGGTAAACACGGCGGACTTCCCGGTAAAAGGCGGGGGAATGATTCATGTGAAGTAGATGGCACAGTTCGTGCACCACGACCGAGTCCGATACTTTGGGCGGAGCCAGAAGCAGCAGGGCGTTGAGACTGACGTGGCCGTCTTTCGTGCAGCTGCCCCATTTGGTCTTCTGGAGCCGGACCGACAGGCGGGTGGCTTTCACGCCCACAAGGGGCTCAAAGTAGGCTATGCGCCCGGCAAAATAGGCTTTGGCCTGTTTCTTGAGCTGTTCCGCTTCGGCCTGACTCAGGGGCCGGACTTTTGCCCGGTTCTCCTTTTGCGTCTTTTGCCTTTGCAGCGCACGCTCGATCCAGGACCGTTTGCTTTGCAAAATCTGCCGGATTTCCGTCTCACCGGTCCGGTAAGGCGCCCGTACAACGACTACCCCGTCCGGACTTACCTGCAGAGAAATCGTGCGGCGGGAGGAATGAATGATTCTGAACGGGATGCCTTTCGGTTCTTCCGTCATAGCGGGCTCCTTTCGGCGGCAGATGGGGTTTGCCTGGTTCACTTCTATACATTATAGCGAAAGAAACAGGATAATTCAATGACAATCTGTGAACGATTGGGCTATCTTGCGTAAAGTTGAAAAGAAGAGCAGAAAAAGGCAGGAAAACGGCGGGTTGGCGGGAACAGAGAGCGTGCAAGCAAAGGATTCCGGTCTTTTTGCCGCCCGACTTTTTGCGGTTGACAAATACTCTTTTTTTGTATATACTGTGTCCACGGTACGATAGGACGGGATGCCCCTGCTTTTAGGGACATTTCGAAAAGACGCCCCTATGGAATAGAGACATTTTGAATTATTACATGGCGGAGGACGGGATGAATTACGAATCGAAGGAAGCTTATTTTGAAGGCTGGTACATCAAATGCGCGGGGACCGAACCGCTCGCCATCATCCTGGCGATTCACCGGGATCCGCAGGGAACGCAAACCCAATCCGTTCAGCTGATCTCCCGCGAGCAGACCTGGGAGATGCCCCTGGAGAATCTGGCCTATTCCCGCAAGCCGCTCTCGGCCATGGGAAAGGGTGTGACTTTTTCCGAGAACGGCCTGATCCTGGACCTGGAGCAGGGTGAGCTGCGCATCAGGGGCTCGGTTGCCTTTTCGCACCGGATCCGTCCGGCTTATGATATCATGGGACCGTTTTCGGCGGTTCCGGGTATGCAGTGCCGGCATTCGGTTTTTCACCTGTCCATGCGGGTATGCGGAAAACTGGAAATAGGAGGACGGACGTTCGTCTTCCACAACAACCCTGGATACCTGGAGGGAGACAGGGGACGGTCTTTCCCCCAAAAGTACGTTTGGACCCAGGCGCCGGGGAAGAAGACGTCCGTCTTTTTGTCGGTGGCGGATATCCCGCTGGGACCTTTGCGTTTCAATGGATGTATTGCCGACGTCTGGTTTGAAGGAAAGGAATACCGGCTGGCCACCTATCTGGGCTGCAGGATTGTCAGCGTGGAGAAGGGGACGGTCCGCATCGCGCAGGGTCCCTATACACTCGAGGCGAAACTGCTGAAGCGGCAGGCGCATCCGCTCAAGGCTCCTTTGAGCGGGGAGATGACACGGGTCATCCATGAAAGCGTGGCCTGCCGGGCCAGATATACCTTCTGCCGGGCCGGAGAGGTTCTGTTCTCGTTTGAAAGCGACCTGGCCGGGTTCGAATACGAATGGGATGATAAGGACTTGTTAGATAATTAATTTATTCGTTATAAAAGTGATTTTGCGAGATTTGCAGCATTTTGCCTGACAGGCGGGGAGAGATTATGTTTCGTGAAGTGGTACGTTTCAAGCAGGCGTTGAGTCCGGAGGCATCCGCGGAAGTGCTCAAGGCACAGGTGCGGGGTGTTTTGTCCGTGCAGGGGGATGACGGGTATCCGTACGCCCTTCCGATCGATTACTATTACAATCCGCAGGACGGGCATCTTTATTTTCATTCCGGAAAGACCGGGCACAAGATGGATGCGATTGAAAAAGACGACAAGGTGTCCTTTTGCGTAATCGACGAAGGGTTCCGGCGCCCCGGAGAGTGGGCTCTGAATTTCCAGAGCGTGATTGTCTTCGGACGGATCCGGAAAGTGGAAGACCCGGAAAAGGCAAACGAGATGATCCGGAAACTGTGCTATCGGTTCACGGACGACCTGCTTTACATCGAGCAGGAATTCCGTCGTTCGGGCGCCAATACGGTTTGTCTTGAACTCATCCCGGAGCACATTACGGGCAAGAGAGTTAATGAATCCTGAAGATACACTGAAATCTGCTGTTTTGAGCGGCCGCGACTGGTTTTCCGAATGCGGCCGTTTTCTTGGCTTTTGTGTTGGCGGGAGGGTTCGCTTTCCCGGCTGAAGCGTGAAAAAGAGGGAATTCCATTGACTTTTCTTAGTATTATCAATATAATTTTATTTGTACATAATAAGGATCCGGGTTGAGACCGGCTTATGAATCGGTTGAAAATAGAAGAAACGGGGTTGAGCCCGCATCGGATAAATGGATTGACATGCAGGGATTGGAAATTTTTTTGATTGCTTTTGGAGGAGTTGTCGCTCTTCTCGGCTTGATTGCCATTGTATATAAGCCTTTTTCGGTCTATTGCCTGCATGCGGAGCAAAGGAATCCGTTTGAGGGCAAAAGGGTCCGGCTGGTTGAGGATCCGGAGGATGAACCGAACGCGGACGGAATGAGAGGACACCTGGAGGCGGTCGGCCCGGCCGAGCCTTCAAGGAGAATCTATTCTCTTTTCAAACGGTTGCTGGATATCGTGCTGTCTTTCCTGTTACTGATTGTGCTTTCGCCGCTGTTCCTTGTCATTCTGATTGCGCTGGAAATAGACAATCCGGGACCCGTTTTCTTTACACAGAAGCGGGTGGGAAAGAACAAACGCTTTTTTAAATTGCATAAGTTCAGGAGCATGAGGCGGGACACGCCTCATGACGTCCCTACGCATATGCTGGACCATCCGGAACGGTATATCACACGGGTCGGGAAGTTTCTGCGTGTCCATTCGCTGGATGAATTGCCTCAGGTCTGGGACATTTTCCTGGGAAATATGTCCTTCGTCGGCCCGAGACCTGCACTCTGGTCCCAGGATTATTTGGTCAGCGAGAGGGACCGGTACGGAGCCAACGACATTCTGCCCGGGCTGACGGGCTGGGCGCAGCTCCACGGCCGGGATGAATTGGAAATTCCCCAAAAGGCGAAGCTGGATGGGGAATACGTGAGCCGGTTCGGCTTTCGGATAGACGTAAAATGCTTTTTCGGATCGTTCCGCGTTTTGAAGAAGGATGAGTCTGTGGTGGAGGGCGGTACCGGAAAGCGGAAGCAGCCTGGGCGGGGGCAGGACCCGGAAGACAATGAAGAGGATATTGATAACCGGAGCGAATAGTTATATCGGCGTTTCGTTTGAAAATTACATAAAGACATTCTATCCGGAACGGTACTCGGTGGATACATTGGACATGGAGAAAGAAGACTGGCGCGAGCATTCTTTTTCGGGTTATGACAGCGTTTATCATGTGGCAGGCATTGCCCATTCCGATTCGGGTAAGATCTCAAAGGAAAAGGAACAACTCTACCGCCGGATCAATACCGACCTGACTTTTGAAACGGCGAAGAAGGCTAAGGCCGAAGGGGTAGGGCAGTTCATCTTTATGAGCTCCATCATCGTATATGGGGACAGCGCTCCGATAGGACGAATGAAAAGAATAACCGGGGACACCGTGCCGAATCCTTCGAATTGTTACGGAGACAGCAAACTTCAGGCGGAATTGAAGCTGGCGGAGTTGGATTCGGAGACTTTCCGGGTTTGTATTCTCCGTTGCCCGATGATTTACGGAAAAGACGGGAAAGGCAATTTCCGTGCTCTTGAAAAGTATGCGGGGAAGATGTCTCTGTTTCCAAAAGTCAAGAACGCGCGTTCTATGCTATACATCGGCAACCTGGTGGAATTTGTCCGCCTTATGGTGGAGAATGAGGAGCGGGGTCTATACTTCCCTCAGAACAGGGAATACAGCAATACGAGCGAGCTTGTACGGATGATTGCCAAAGCCAAAGGCAGGCAAGTGCGGCTTGTTCCCAGATTCGGGTGGGCTCTGAAACTGATGGGTCTTTTTACCGGAACGGTCCGCAAGGCATTCGGAAGTCTTGTTTACGATTCGAGTTTGAGCGAATACAAAAACGAATACAGGAAATACAGTTTGGAAGAGAGCATAAAAGAAACGGAGAGCTGACCGAATGAAGGCATTGATTGTTGCATCTGTTGCGTCGATGATTGATCAATTTAACAGACGTAATATTGCTTTGCTGCAATCATTGGGTTACGAAGTTACGGTTGCGACGAATTTTGTCCGATGCGGAACCATTACTTCCGAAAGGTGCCAGGTGTTGAAAAGGGATCTGGCCGCTTTGAATGTAACACTGGAGCAGGTGGATTTTCCAAGGTCTCCCGCTCATGTGCTGCAGTTGAAAAAGGCAATCCGCCAACTGAAAGCCATTGCCAAGCGAACGCATTTTGACCTGGTGCATTGCCATTCTCCGATTGGAGCTTTGGTTTCCAGATGGGTTTTCCGCAAATACCGTCATAAGGGCACCCGGGTTATTTATACAGCCCATGGTTTTCATTTTTGCAAAGGGTCGCCCATAAAGAATTGGATTCTGTATTATCCGATTGAGAAGATCTGTTCCAAATGGACAGATGAACTTATAACGATTAATCAGGAAGATTACGAACTGGCAAAGCGGAAGATGAAGGCTGGAAGAGTGGAATACGTGCCCGGAGTCGGAATTGACACGGAAACGTTTGCCAATGCAACCGTGGATAAAGATAAAAAGAGAGAAGAACTTGGAATTCCAAAAGATGCCAAAGTGCTTTTGTCGGTTGGGGAACTGAATGATAATAAGAATCATCAGCTAGTGATTAAGGCGATTGCGCAGTTAGGCGATGCAAATATCCACTATGTGATTGCCGGGCAAGGATGCAAGGAACAATATTTGAGAGAACTTGCTTTGAAACTTAATGTCAATTTGCATCTTCTGGGGTTCAGAGAAGATGTAAAAGAACTGTATAAAATGGCAGATGTATTTGTTTTTCCCTCTAAGCGTGAGGGCCTTCCGGTTGCATTGATGGAAGCCATAGCGTCCGAATGTGTTCCGGTGGCTTCGAGAATAAGGGGAAATGTTGATCTTGTCCCGAGTGATCACTGCTTCAATGTTGAAAAGACTGATGAATTAAGAAAACTATTGACTTCACCACATTTGAGCCCTATTGAACTGGATGGTGCGCATGATATTAATGCAGTGCAAAAAAAGTGTAAAGCCATTTATCGAGGTTCTCAATGATGATTGCTTATAAGGGTTAAATGTGTAAAGGTGAATTGAATGGATTCGGTATCATTGTTAGGTGGAGAAAAAAAGATTAAGGTTCTGCACATTTTGCCTGCGGCTAATGTGGGTGGGATGTCATCTGTTGTATTTACGCTTTATTCGAATATGGATAGAGAAACATTCAAATTTGATATAGCTTTGACAACTCAATTCTTTGGAATCGATGGTGAAAAGTTAAGTGCTTTAGGGTGTAATTTTTATTTTATTCCGGCTAAGTCAAAAGATTATCGAGGTTATAAAAAAGGCTTAAAGGAAATCTTAAAAAAGGGTGATTATGATGCTATTCATATTCATGAAAATGAAACTTCTTTTGTAGCACTTAGAATTGCTAAAAAGCTAGGGGTTAGATGCAGAATTGCCCATTCTCATTCAAGCAGTCCGGGGAAGACTTTGCAGGAAAGGATAAAGCGGGTATTGGGTCATATTCTCAATTATAAATATGCAACGCATATTATAGCATGTGGGGAATTAGCCGGTGCTAGGGTGTTTGGAAAAAATAATATGAAAAAGGCTAAGGCTACAGTTTTATTAAACCCCGTAGATAAAGAGAAATTTGCCTTCAACCAAGAAACACGTGAAACAATGCGGGAGTCTTTGTATCTTAAGAATGAATTTGTCATTGGTATGGTGGCACGATTATCACCCGAGAAAAATCAATCTTTTGCTATAGAAGTTTTTGAAAAACTATTTTCTGCACATAAAAATGTAAGATTGGTTTTAGTTGGAAATGGCCCTGATGAAGAACAATTGAAAGGAGATGTTAAAACACGGGGGCTGGAATCGGTTGTGTCTTTTTTAGGGGCAAGATCAGATGTTAATCAATTATATAATGCTTTTGATGTTTCAATTCTGACATCAAAATATGAAGGATATCCAATTGTTGGAATCGAATCGCTTTTCAACGGGCTTCCGTTGGTGTTAATGGACACAATTACTAATGAATTGGTAAAATATGAAAATACTATTTATTGCTCATACAATGTATCTAAGTGGGTAGAAGCATTAGAGTTAATAATGAATCAATCAGGTTCAAGGGGAAGTAAAAGTATTTCACAGCAGTTGATTGATGATTTTGATGTTCAAAATGCAGTGAAAAGATTGTGTGATTACTATTTGTCAGATAGCAGAAAATAGTTTTCTTTACGATTCTTGCAACAGTGATAAAAAGACAGCTTTTGAAAGTATTATAGCAACACTATGCGCTTGTATGAATGCCTTATAAATGCTATGGTTTGAGGTTGATTTGAATCTTAAGTGAGAAGAATTTGTTCAGAAAGATTTCATCAGACACTAAGTAAGAGCAATATCTAAGCTGGAATAAAAGGGAAGGGAAAAATGATTCCTAAAAAAATACATTATTGCTGGTTTGGCTTTGCCGAAAAGCCTAAATTGGCCCGAAAATGCATTGAATCATGGGAAAAATACTGCCCAGATTATGAAATAATTGAATGGAATGAGTCTAACTATGATATAACTAAAAACAAGTATATGTATGATGCTTATAAGAGTAAAAAATGGGCTTTTGTTTCTGATTACGCAAGGCTGGATCTGGTTTATACTTATGGCGGAATTTATTTGGATACAGATGTTGAGTTGCTCAAGCCTTGGGATGATTTGCTGGATAAGAAGGGCTTTGCGGGAGTAGAGATTCCTGGCATTGTCGCTTTGGGCTTGGGATTTGGAGCTGAAGCCGGTAATCCCACAATTAAGTCAATGTTAGATCAATATGAATCATTGTCATTCTTTAGTGAAAATGGAAAAATGAATTTGACTCCTTGCCCTATTTATCAGTCAATGGTCTTAAAAGAACTTGGATTAAAGTCAGACAATAGCGTTCACTATGTGACAGATCAATTGTTGGTGTATTCAAAGGATTATTTTAATCCCATGGATATGACAACCCATAAAGTTATTATTTCACCTAATTCTTATTCAATACATTGGTATGCGGGGAGTTGGGTTTCAAAAAAGGATAAAATAAAAACCAGGGTTGCGCGAATTCTTAGAAGAGTGTTAAGCGAAGAATCTTACAATAAATTAAAGAGGTTTATAAAAGGGAAGCACAAGTAATGGGGCACGTATTCCCTTTGTGATTTTTGCTACCCGTACTGGAGTATACAGTCCAGTTGAGTGTCTATGATGAACATTTTAATCTGGTCAGAAAAATGCATAATCTGGGTGACTGACAAGGTGACTAATGGGGTGACCGGTGAGGTGATCGATTGGGAACGGCAGTAACTACAGCTATTAATAGATAATTCTGATCAAAGAATAGCTGCAATAATAAGGATGATTAGAGTGATTGGAAAAAGCGGTAAAAAAGGTTAAAAAAAGCAGGAACGCGAAAAAAGGATTAATCACTATTGGTACCTTAACTTCTTTAAAAATATAACCTCGCATGGATAAAAGCATAAAGCTTCATTCAGACAAATCGGAAATCCGTTCGTCAATGAATCTTTCGTCTATACCCCACAAGTCCAATATTTTTAATTGCTTTCGTGTCAGTTTG
>JAFTBN010000041.1 GCA_017455185.1 Clostridia bacterium | reverse complement strand
ACAGAGTGGCCAATGCCGAGAACTGTTTGCACAAGATTCTTTCGATAGACTTGCACCCTGTAGAAGAAAAAAGTTAGCAAATATCACGAAGGGGCTTGACAAAGGTCCTTACATAACAGCTATTGGGCTTCAGTCTGTCTTGCAACCTTACCCTCTCAATAGACCTAATATGGTTCCTGTTCGTCAGGCCAGAGGTTTGCCCCGCAACTCATTCGTCGCATCCGGCTTCCTTCAGATTCCACTTCGCAGTGGACACCCTTGCCTTCGACTATATCCTTCCCACTACCGGGCGGATTTGGGTCTTTCACCCTTTAGAAACGTGCGCCGCCGGGCGCACAAGAATGAATGAAATGCGGCCCGCAAATGCGGACCGCATCTTGTTTTTGAGTTCCTTTCAGGAGGGACTTCGCCCGTCACTCCTGTCCGAAGGACACCGCCTGTCCATGAACGGTCACGTTCGAAACCGAGCCCTTTTCATCGGGCAGTTCAAAGGCGGCCGCCCGGCCGTAGGAGAATCCGTTCATCATGAGAACGCCGTCGATCAGCTGGGCGCATCCGAACATGGCGGGTCTCACCCCGGTTCCTGCGGGAACCGTGTCGTTGGTGTAGTTTTCGGAGAACATACCGCAACGGATCATATCCCGGACGCATATCTCGCACAGCTGCCCGGCCAGAAGCGTCTCCCCGACCTTGGCCAGGCCCAGAACGGCCTGGGAGATTTCGGGATACTTGACTCCGGTCAGGTTTCCGTAGGTCTTGGAGGAATCGAAATCCCTCTTGAATCGCCGCAAAAGTGCTTTTTCATGGGTCTGGTCCAGACCGTCCACCAAAAGACCTTTGGTCGTCCAGATGGTGCAGCCCGGCGTGCGGGACAGCGTGATCTTGTTGCAATACTGATACACATTGCCCGACTCATCAAAATTCCAAATGTAGTACATCTGCAAAAAGTCGTCGTGTTTGGTCTGCCAGGACTTGGCGTCCGCCTCTTTTCCGAGGGCGGTTGCAATCTGTTTCATGTATTCAAGGTCAATCAGCGCGGAGGCGACGAAATCCGCGTCGGCCGAATTCACGTCATTGTGGTCCAGATGAATCCATCTCGGATTCTCGATTCTCCAGTTCAGATACCGCGCGATTCCTGGATACAGGGCTTCCAGCCTGTCCCTGTCGCCCGTCAGGGTGTAAAGCAGCCAGGCCGTATGTGCTTTCTCGGACGGAAGACTCTCCCCGCCCAGAAGTCCGTCCTCATCCACCAGGCTGATCAGGCCTTCCAGCGCCGACCAGGCCACGTCCGGCATGACGTATCCCAGAAGCTGGATGCCGAAGAAGCTTTCCCAGGACGCGCTGTAAGCGGCTTCGGGTGCGCCGTATGCCCACATGGACGGCTTGCCGCAGCAGACCTGCGCATAAGGATAATCCAATTCTGGATTGGGAGGCAAAATGTTCTGCGCCAGGAAAATCCAGGCGATGTAATAATACTGTCTGACCAGTTCCGGCCTGACGCTCAGGGAAGAAACGACCCGGATCCGGAAATTCTCGGGCACAGGAACCTTCCGCAGGTATTCCTTCCATTGTGCGTCCCGGCTCTGCAGCGCCGCCTGGGCGCCGGTTTCCAGCGCGGAAAGGGCGGTTGCACGGAGTTCGGAAACCGACAGGGCGTCGGTTTCCGCCGCGCATGCCAGAGTAAACGAATCCCCTGCCTTGACCGACTTGAATTTCCAGACCACATAGCGGGAATCCGACCGCAGAGAGGACGAACCGTTCATGTCGGACAGGACTTCGCTGAGCGAATCGTAAAAGACCGGTTTTTGTGAAGTTCCCATAGAAAGCAGGTACCGGTACCTGCCGCAGTTCACAACCACACAGCCGCTTGCGCTGTCGTATTCGGCCGGGCCGTTCAGGCATCCAGCCAGAACCATACTCCCTTCCTTTTGCACTTCGATTTTGCGCAGGACGGTTTTCTCGTTCGCAAATACGTCCGTTCCCTTCAGGGAAAGGCCACTTGCGTATTCGGCGGTCCATTCCAGGGCGGAAGGCGTCCAGACAACGTCATATGTCTTGGCTCCCTCCAGTTCCCGGTCCACTATCTGGATGTCCAGCCGGCTGATGACAACCGTCTTGCCCAGACCGATTTCAAACAGTTTGACGAATCCGCGGAACCGGTTCTCCCGCCCCAGTTTCCCGGAAAGATCGACCGAGAAGGTTCCGGTCTTGGACGTGTCGCTGATCAGCACCACGTCGGCCTGACCGGCTTCACAGACCTTCAGGGCCCATTGGGATTCGCAGGAATCCACGGTGATGCTCAGCGTCGGATGCGTACTCAGATCGATGTCAATCGGCTCGGCCGCGTATTGCCATGCTTCGCTTGCGTTTTCCCTGACGCGCAAAGACAGTTTTCCGTCCGCCACCTGAAGATCGGATTTTCCGCTGGCGTAGGTCCAGGTTTTGGTATTGTCCAGATTTGCCTCATACAAAGATTCAATGAACCCGATGGATCCGTTGGGCTCGTACACGGTCACAAGATCCTCGAGCCATTCCCCGCTTCCGCCCGTCGTATACGGACTCAGAAAGCCCAGGTTGAGCGGCATGGTGGGCCGGTCGGAATAGTCCGCCTCGGTGGTCGTTTGCGGCACGTTGAAATTGAAAGGATTGAGGACCAGTCTCGAGCCGGGTACACTGAGCCATCTCTGGGCGGTTTTTCCGGTTTGCCGCAAGGCTTCCCATTCAATCGGAAGGTTTTGCTCATCCATCTCCGTTTCGGACTCCTTTTCTGTCCCGGTTTCGCTTTCTGCTCCGGGTCCTTCCTTCGTTTCGCTGTCTTTTTGCGTCTGTTCCTGCGTTTCGGTTCGGCTTGAGCAGGAACTCAAAAGAGGAAAAATGCACAGAGCCGCGAGAAGAATCCATGTCAAAAATCGCATTTTCATTTCTTGCCTCCTTTGCCATCCGTCCGGATGACCCAGAACGAACCAATCCGTCCGCAGCCGGATGCCGGCTGCGAACGGATGGTATCATTTTACAGTTTATAATAGTCTACGGCACTCTGGAAGAGATGCATGTTGTACTGCCCCGGAACATTGCGGTACAGACCGGAACCGATCCTTTCGCTGTGTCCCATCTTGCCCAGGACACGTCCGTCCGGTGAAAGCAATCCTTCGATTGCGCAGGCGCTGTTGTTGGGATTGAACGAAACGTCCGCGGTAGGCTGACCGTCCAGATCCACATACTGCGTCGCAATCTGCCCGTTTTCAGCCAATTGCCGGATCAGCTCAGGCGACGCACAGAATCTGCCCTCGCCGTGAGAGATCGGAACGGTGTAAATCTGCCCCGGTTCGGTGTGTGCCAGCCAAGGAGAATTATGGGATGTGACCCGCGTTCTGACCAGTCTGGACTGGTGGCGCGCAATGGTGTTGTAGGTCAGAGTCGGAGAATGCTCGTCCGTGTCCATAATCTTGCCGTACGGAACCAGTCCCAGTTTGATCAAAGCTTGGAATCCGTTGCAGATGCCGCACATAAGACCGTCCCTCTGGTTCAGAAGCCGTTCCACTGCTTCCTTGATCCGCGCGTTGCGGAAGAACGCGGTGATGAACTTGCCCGAACCGTCCGGCTCGTCTCCGCCCGAGAATCCGCCGGGGATAAAGATAACCTGGCAGTCCTTGATCCGTTCGGCAAACCGGTCAACCGACTCCGCGATGGCCGAAGAAGTCAGGTTCCGGATGACAAACACCTCGGCCTGCGCTCCGGCCGCTTCCATCGCGCGAACCGAATCGTACTCGCAGTTCGTTCCCGGGAAGACCGGCAGAAGAATTCTGGGTTTTGCGCATCCCACTTTTGGCTTGGAAAGAACGGATTTGCTGCTTTCCAGAAGATCCACTTTGCCCTGATCCTGAAGGATGTTGCAACTGTAAACCGGCTCGAGTTTCCCCTCGTACAGATTCTGCAGATCGGCCAGGGAGAGCACACGGTCCCCGACGCAGAACTCATACCGCTCCCGGGTCGTGCCCAGGACCTGAATACCGACACCGGCGGGCGCATCGGGCAAATCGGCCGGATTGACACCGTCCGCGCATTCCACGACGAATCCGCCGTAGGAATGGGTAAAGAGTTCGGGCCAGCTGACGTGTGCGTCCAGCGCAAACCCGACCCGGTTCCCCAGACTCATCTTAAACAGGGCCTCGGCCTCGCCTCCGTATGTCGGGGTGTAAGCCGAAATCACGCATCCGAGCCGGATAAGAGATGTCAGGTATCCGTATTCCTTCAGAAGCGAATCGGTCAGGGGCAGTTTGGTCTGTCCGTCGTAAGCAGGCGACAGGCGGAGCACGGTATGCCCTGCCCCTTTGAACTCAGGGCTGATGACCTCCCCGATTTTGCCGGTGGTCACGGCAAAGGAAACAAGCGTCGGCGGCACGTCGATTTGCTCAAAGGTGCCCGACATGGAGTCCTTACCCCCAATGGAGGCAATGCCCAGATCCAGCTGCGCCTGAAGGGCGCCGAGCAAGGCGGCCAGAGGTTTGCCCCAGCGGCGGGGCTCGGCCTTCGGCTTTTCGAAATATTCCTGGAACGTCAGATAGACGTCCTCGAACGACGCGCCGGTCGCAATCAGTTTGGAAACCGATTCGATGACGGCGTAATACGCGCCGTGATAGGGAGAATTCTGGGTCAGATAGGGATTGTATCCCCAGGCCATATAGCTGACCGTATCGGTGTCGCCATGTTCCAGGCTGATCTTGTGAACCATGGCCTGAATCGGAGTCTGCTGGTATTTTCCGCCGAAAGGCATCAGGACCGTACCGGCTCCGATGGTGGAATCAAACCGCTCGGACAATCCGCGTTTGGAGCAGACGTTGAGATCGGTCACACAGGCGCGGAACGCCTCTTCCACGTCCCCCGGCACCTCAACATGATACGGCTTGGCTTTCTCGACCAGCGCGTCGACGTGTTTCTCGGCTCCGTTGGAATTGAGGAAATCGCGGGAAAGGTCCACGATGACGCGGCCGTTCCATTCCATTTTGAGGCGCTTTTCCTCGGTGACGGTCGCAATGACGGTCGCTTCGAGATTCTCGCTTTGCGCAATTTGGCAGAAGCGCTCGACGTGTTCGGGACGAACGACGACGGCCATACGTTCCTGCGATTCGGAAATGGCCAGCTCGGTTCCGTCCAGTCCTTCGTATTTCTTCGGTACGGCATTGAGATCGATGTACAATCCGTCCGCCAGTTCCCCGACGGCCACGGAAACGCCGCCCGCGCCGAAGTCGTTGCAGCGGCGGATCAGCCGGGATGCTTCCCTGTTGCGGAACAAACGCTGGAGTTTTCTCTCCTCGGGCGCATTTCCTTTCTGCACCTCGGCTCCGCAGCTGGACAGAGACTTGACGGTGTGCGATTTGGAGGAACCGGTAGCGCCTCCGCATCCGTCCCGGCCGGTCCGGCCGCCCAGAAGAATGACCTTGTCCCCCGGCTCGGGTACTTCCCGCACCACGTTTTCGGCCGGAGTCGCGGCGATTACCGCGCCGATCTCCATACGCTTGGCCGCATATCCGGGATGATAGAGTTCGTCCACCATACCGGTCGCAAGACCGATCTGGTTGCCGTACGAACTGTATCCGGCTGCCGCGGTCGTGACGATCTTCCGCTGGGGCAGTTTGCCCGGAATGGTTTCGCTTAAGGGCTTGAGCGGGTCTGCCGCTCCGGTAACGCGCATGGCCGCGTACACGTACGAACGGCCCGACAGCGGGTCCCGGATTGCGCCGCCGATGCAGGTTGCTGCGCCGCCGAACGGCTCAATTTCGGTGGGATGATTGTGTGTTTCGTTCTTGAAAAGAAGCAGCCAGTCCTGGTCCTCTCCGTTCACCCGGACCTTGATTTTCACGGTGCAGGCGTTGATTTCCTCGGACTCGTCCAGCTTGGGCAGCTTGCCGGTCGCTTTCAGATACCGCATGCCGGCCGTCGCGATGTCCATCAGGTTGACCGGTTTTTTCCGTCCGAGTTCGCGTCTCTTTTCCAGATAGGTCTCGTAAGTCTTCTGGGCCAGCGGCTCTTCGAAGGTCACGTGATCCAGGGTGGTCAGAAAAGTGGTATGCCGGCAGTGATCCGACCAATAGGTGTCGATCATGCGGATCTCGGTCAGAGTCGGATCGCGTCCCTCTTTCCGGAAATAACTCTGACAGAAAGCAAGATCGTCCTCATCCATGGCAAGGCCGTATTTCCGGACGAACCCGTCCAGTTCCTCCTTGCCGTATTGATTGAATCCGTCCAGCGTCGGGACGCTCGAAGGCGGAACGATTTCCATCTTCAGCGTTTCAAAGGGCTCGAGCGTCGTCAGTTCGCATTCCACCGGGTTGATGACGTACTCCCTGATGCGCTGCTCCTCCTTCTCGGTCAGGTCTCCGAAGAGCAGATAAACCTTGGCCGTGCGGACCAGCGGTCTCTCTCCCCGGCTGATAATCTGGATGCACTGCTCGGCGCTGTCCGCCCGCTGGTCGAACTGACCCGGCAGATAGGAAACCGCAAAGATATGACGGCATCCTCCGTCTTCGAGTTCATAGGTGCAGCGGTCCATCTGCGGCTCGGAAAACACGAACCGGCAGGCCGTCCTAAACAGATCCTCGTCGATCTTTTCCACGTCGTAACGGTTGAGCACACGGACGCCGGTCACGCTCTCAATCCCGAGAGTGCCCCGGATCTCCCGCAAAAGCGAATCCGCTTCGGCCGTAAACCCTTCTCTTTTTTCTACATAAACTCTGTATACCATCTCATCCTCTTCCTGCCAGCAGCGCTCTTTTTCCGATGTCGTGACGGCAATAGGCGTTCTCAAAATGCACTTTCTTTACGTCTTCATAAGCGCCCTGTATGGCTTCGTCAAGCGTTGGAGCCGTACGGACTACCCCCAGGACTCTTCCGCCCGAGGTTATAAGCATTCCGTCTTCGCCCCGCTTGACCCCGGCATAGATGACATCCGACGAAATCCCGGATTCCGTTCGGATGGGATAGCCGGTTTTATACGGACCCGGATACCCGTCCGAAGCCAGGATGACGCAGCAGGCGCTCTCATTCTTCCATCGGATGTCCATCCGGTCCAGTCTTTCCTCGCGGACCGCCATCATAATCTCAAGCAGATCGGTGTCCAGCAAAGGCAGCACCACCTGGGTTTCGGGATCTCCGAACCGGCAGTTGTATTCAATGACTTTCGGGCCGTCCGGCGTCAGCATCAGGCCGAAATAGAGACATCCCTTAAAGGGCCTGCCTTCCCGGCTCATGGCGCGGATGGTGGGCAGGAAAATACGTTCCATGCATTCCCGGGCGACCTGCGGCGTATAGTAAGGATTGGGCGCAACGGTTCCCATTCCGCCCGTGTTCAGTCCCTCGTCGTTGTCCAGGGCCCGCTTGTGGTCCATGGAGGAAACCATCGGGACGATGGTTTTTCCGTCGGTGAAGGACAGCACGCTCACTTCGGGACCCGTCAGGAATTCCTCCATGACGATGCGGTCCCCGCTTTTGCCGAACACATGATCCTCCATCATCGAATGGATGGCGGCCTGCGCCTCGGCATAATCCTTTGCGATGACAACTCCCTTGCCCAGCGCAAGACCGTCGGCCTTGATGACCAGCGGATACGGGGCGCGCCCGGCATATTCCAGGGCGTCGGCCGGATTGTCATACACTTCGTACGCAGCGGTCGGAATACCGTATTGCTTCATCAATCCTTTGGAAAACACCTTGCTTCCCTCTAGAATGGCCGCGTTCGCGCGAGGCCCGAAACAGGGGATACCCTGCTCCTCCAGCCGGTCCACCAGACCCAGGACCAAAGGATCGTCGGGTGCCACGACCGCAAAATCCACCGGATGTGTTTTCGCGAATTCCACAATGGCGTCCAGGTCCTTTGCCCCAATGGGAACACAGGTTGCCATCCCGTCCATTCCGGCATTGCCGGGCAGGACGTACAGGTTGTCCACCTTCTTGTTTTCCCTTATTTTTTTCACGATGGCGAATTCTCTGCCGCCGCTTCCAACCACCAGTACGTTCATATCGTCTCCTTCGGAACTCCTATCCATCTTCTTCCGTCTGACCGGATTCCATCTCCCGGCAGACTTTTTCCACTGCCCTGGGAAGGATGGCCCATTCGCAGTTTTCCAGGACTCGCCTTTGCAGACTCTCCGGCGTTTCCCCTTTGCGGACAGCCAGCGCTTTCTGGGCGATGATTTCCCCGCCGTCCACAATTTCGTTCACATAATGCACGGTTGCGCCGCTGACTTTGACGCCGCGCTCGATGGCGGCACGGTGAACCCTCAATCCGTAAAACCCTTCTCCGCAGAACGACGGGATCAGAGAGGGATGGATGTTGATCATGGCACGGGGATAATGCGCCACAAACTCCGGGCTGAGCACCGACATAAAGCCGGCCAGAACCACCAGATCAATCCTGTATTCCTTCAGCCGGGCCAGAATGGTCTGCTCGAACGCTTCCTTTTCCGGATACTGCTCCTTGGTTACGATGGCGGTCGGAATCCGTGCGAGCTGGGCACGGTGGAGCGCAAACGCGTCCACTTTGTTGGAAAGGACAAGTTCAATTCTCCCACTTTTGAGCGAGCCGTCCTTCTGCGCGTCAATCAGGGCCTGCAGATTGGTTCCCCCTCCGGAAACCAGAACTCCTATGCGTTTCATGCCAATATCACTCCTTCGTCCGTACGGACTATTTCACCCATCACATAGGCATCCTGTCCGTTTTCCTTCAGAATGGCAAGGGCACGGTCCGCGTCTTCGGCGGCAACCGTGACGCTCATGCCGACGCCCATGTTGAAGGTGTTGAACATATCGTGCTCGGAAATATGCCCCACTTCCTGCAGATAGCGGAAGATGGGCAAAACCTTGACCGAGGCTTTCTCAATTTTGGCTCCCAGTCCCTTGGGAATGCTGCGCGGAATGTTTTCATAGAATCCGCCGCCCGTGATATGGGAAACCCCGTGCACCTCCAACCGGTCAAACAGGGCCAGCATCGGACGCACGTAAATCTTTGTAGGGGTCAGAAGGGTCTCTCCGAGTCCCGCTCCTCCCAGTTCGTCCACGGGTCTGTTCAAGTCGCAATGCTCCACGTCGAACACTTTCCGGACCAGGGAGAACCCGTTGCTGTGCACACCGCTCGAAGGCAGGGCCAGAATCACGTCCCCGGCCTTGGTCCTTTCACGGTCGATGATTTTCTCCCGGTCGACCAATCCCACCGAAAAGCCGGCCAGGTCGTATTCGTCGACCGGATAAAAGCCGGGCATCTCGGCGGTTTCCCCGCCGACCAGGGCCGAGTCTGCCTGAACGCATCCGTCCGCCACGCCCGAAACGATGGAAGCGATGACCTCGGGATCGTTTTTCCCGCAGGCGATGTAATCCAGGAAGAACAGCGGCTTGGCGCCGCAGCAGATGACGTCATTGACGCACATAGCCACACAGTCGATGCCGACCGTATCGTGCTTTTTCATCAGAAAGGCAATCTTCAGTTTGGTTCCGACGCCGTCGGTTCCGCTGACCAGAACCGGATGGGTATATCCGGCCAGATCCAGGGAAAACAATCCGCCGAATCCGCCGATGTCCGAAACGACGCCTTTTGTCATCGTCCGGGCAATGTGCTGCTTCATCAGTTCGACCGCTCTGTATCCGGCGGTGATATCCACGCCGGCTTCCTTATAACTTTCACTGTAACTCTTCATTGTTCTTGTCCTTTTCGGTCTTTTCCTTCTGGGTTCCTTCGGAAATCCGGGTTTCAAACCGGTTCTTGGCCCCTGCCTGAGGCGTCTGCGTCGGATACGGATTGCCGAAGCAGGCCGAACAGTATCCGCACTCCGGACGTCCCGTGATTGCGTCGACTTTGTCAAGCGGCAGGTAGGCCAGCGAGTCCACGCCGATCAGTTTCGCAATTTCTTCGATTGAATGGTGGCAGGCAATCAGGTTGTCCTTGCTGTCCACGTCGGTTCCGTAATAGCAAGGATTGACAAAAGGCGGTGCGCTGACCCGCATATGAACCTCTTTGGCTCCGGCGTCGCGCAGCAGTTTGACAATCCGGGCGCTGGTCGTGCCGCGCACAATCGAATCGTCCACCATGATGACCCGTTTGCCCGAGATGGCGCCCGGAACCGGGTTGAGCTTGATGCGCACCTTGTCCTCCCGGTTCTTCTGCCCAGGAGAGATGAAGGTGCGGGCAATGTAACGGTTCTTGATCAGACCTACGCCGTACGGAATGCCCGAAGCGTGCGAGTATCCGATGGCGGCGTCGATGCCCGAATCCGGAACGCCGATCACGATGTCCGCGTCAACCGGATTCACCCGGGACAGAAATTCTCCCGCGCGCATCCGCGCTTCGATGACGGGTACTCCGTCCACCACCGAGTCCGGACGGGAAAAGTAAATGTATTCGAATATGCAAAGGTGTTTGGGCTTTTTGCCGCAGTGGTCCCGGATGCTGAACAGTCCGTCCTTCGTAAAGCACAGAATCTCACCGGGTTCGATGTCCCGGACGAAACGGGCGTTCACGGCGTCGAGCGCACAGGTTTCGGAAGCCACCACGTACGTGCCGTCCTCCCTTTGCCCGTAGCACAAAGGCCGGAAGCCGTACGGATCGCGGACCGCAATCAGTTTGGAGGGCGACATCAGGACAAGCGAATACGCCCCGTCCAGTTCGTCCATCGCGGCGTTGACCGCCTGCTCGATCGAACCGTTCCGGAGCCGGCAGTTGGTGATGACGTAGGTGATCACCTCCGTGTCCGTCGTAGTATGGAAAATCGCGCCGTTGAGCTCGAGTTTCCGGCGGAGTTCAAACGAATTGACCAGGTTTCCGTTGTGGCAGAGCGCCATGTGTCCTTTGACGTGGTTGACCACCAAAGGCTGGGAATTGACCCGCTCGGTCGAACCGGTCGTGCCGTAGCGGACGTGCCCGACGGCTATGTTTCCCTTCTGGAAGCCGGCAATCTTCTCCTGCGAGAAAACTTCGCTGACCAGCCCCACGTCCTTGTGCGTCTGGAACACGCCGTCGTCATTGACCACAATGCCGGCGCTCTCCTGGCCGCGGTGCTGCAAAGCGAACAGGCCGTAGTAAGCCAGTGCCGCCAAATCCGTCTGACGGGGAGAAAACAAGCCGAATACGCCGCATTCCTCGTGAATATGTCGTTCGGTTCTTGCGCTTGTCATCAGGCCTTTTCTCCGAACATGCGATGCAAAATTTCCTGATAGGCTTCCTCGACGTGACCCAGATCCCGGCGGAAACGGTCCTTATCCAGTTTTTCATGCGTCTTGGCATCCCAGAAGCGGCAGGTATCCGGGCTGATTTCGTCGGCCAGAATCACTTTGCCGTCGGGTGTTCTGCCGAATTCCAGTTTGAAATCCACCAGTTCGATGTTGAGTTTCAGGAAGAATTCCTTCATGATGGCATTGATCCGGAACGCCATATCGGTAATGGTCTTCAGTTCCTCTTCGGTGGCCCACTCGCAGGCCAGAATGTGATACTCGTTGACCATCGGGTCGTGCAGATCGTCGTCCTTGAGGCAGAACTCAATCGTCGGGCGCTTGAGCACTACGCCTTCGGGCACACCGAAGCGCTTGGAGAAAGAACCGGCCGCGATGTTGCGGATGATGACTTCGAGCGGAACAATCTGCACTTTGCGGACGACGGTCTCGCGCTCGCTGAGTTCCTCCACGAAATGGGTCGGGATGCCTTTCTTTTCCAGCATGGCCATCATATAGTTGGTGACGCGGTTGTTGATCGCGCCCTTGCCCGCAATGGTTCCCTTTTTCAGGCCGTCGAAAGCGGTCGCGTCGTCCTTGTAGGAAACGATGTAATACGCAGGGTCGTTCGTGGCAAAGACCTTTTTCGCTTTGCCTTCGTACAGTTGTTCGGTTTTCTGAATGTTCATAGCCAACTCCTTATTCTCACTTTTTTATTTTCAGTCTTGGTTGTATTTTTCTTCCACTTTGCGGTTCTTTTCGAACACCTTTTCGGCTGCGCTCTGACGAACCGCCGAAAGACGCGAACGCAGGGCCGGGTCCTCGACTCCCAATATTTCGGCTGCCAGATAGGCTGCGTTCGCCGCGCCGTTGATGGCCACCGTGGCAACCGGGATGCCGCCGGGCATCTGGACGGTGGACAGCAAAGCGTCCATGCCGCGGAGCGAACCCGACTCAATCGGGATACCGATCACGGGCAGAACGGTCACGGCCGCGATTGCGCCCGCAAGATGCGCCGCCATGCCGGCGGCCGCAATCAGCACGCCGAATCCGCGTGCGGCAGCATTGAGCGCAAAATCACGGGCCTGCTCGGGCGTCCGATGCGCGGAATACACGTGCACTTCATAAGGGATCTGCAGATTCTCAAGCACGGAGATTGCCTTTTCCACGACCGGCAGATCGCTGTCGCTTCCCATAATGATTCCGACCTTTTTCATAGTTCCTCCAAAAAAACAGGCTGCGACAGAGAGGCGCAGCCGAATTCGTGTATCAGATTGTCGTTTTCAACCGAGTCGATGCAGGTATTATCCCCGCAGGAAGAGGCAGTGAGGCGCAATTCGTTTCCGGGCAGCAAGACGCAGGTCAAAGCAGCAATAGAAAAAGGAACAAACCGCATCGCCAAATCCCCCCTTACAGACACTGGTTTGAGTATACCATAGCGCCCGGCCAAAGTCAACAAAAAAGAATTTCTTTTCCTTTATTTCTATATTTGTAACAATCCGAAAGTACGTAGAGGACGCTTTTTCGTCATTTTTCCCTCTCAGGCGGTTAACAAAAAATTCATATTTTGTTTTCTTTTACTTTTCATTTCAATGTTACAATAATATAGAAGTAAAAACAAGGAGGCGGGTCATGTTTTCTGCCGGAGAACACATCATTTACAGCATATTCGGCGTATGTCTGGTTGAAAAAATAGCCGCGTCCCCCGTTGATCCCTCCTCCGAACAGTTGTATTACTATTTGCGTCCGGTTTCGGCGAAAACCAACAATTTCATTTGCATTCCCAAGGACAATCCGTCGCTTCCTATGCGCACGCTGATCACCGAAAAGGAACTGGAAAACCTGGTTCCCGAAATCCGGAAAGACCGTTATCTGACAGTTGCCTCGGAAAAGAACCGGCGCGACGTATACAAAACCGCCATCATGTCGCTTGACCCCTTGCAATATCTGCGTCTGATCTTCACCGTGGAAAGCCGGCGGGAAAACTTCTTCAAATCCAAAAAGCGCCTGCCCGAAACCGACATTGAGTTCGAGCGGACCGCCAAGAATTCCCTGTACCATGAAATCGAGCTGGTCCGGAACATTCCGTTCGAGCAGGTCAACGATTTTGTTCATACCCTTTTCGCTCAGCCGGAAGAATGATCCGGCAAGCCCAAATCAGGCATCCCGGGACGAACTGTCCCGGGATGCTTTTTTCTGTTCACTTCTGGATAAAATAGACCATCTGAATCGAGGATACGGTTCCGCCCCATCCCTGCGTGATGTCGCAGTTGCGGACGCGCACGAAGAGTTCTTCCCACCCTTCGTACATATCGGGCGTAATCCAGAGCACGGTCATGTTTGCGGTCGTACGGGTATGTTCCACCGTTCCGCCCCGGGAATAGTCTGCAATCTGAATGTAATCCGAATCGTTCGGCCCGATTTCCAGAATGTAATTCTGAGCCAGTTCAAATCCGAAAGAGCCATTCGGGAAGTCGGCGGTGCGGAACCGGTATACGATGCGGGTATCCTTGTCGGCATACCGCAAGGCCGCGTTGACGCCCGCGTTGGAGAAATACAGATAATCCCTGTCCTGGTTCTGGTTGTTGACCGGGACCGTTTTTGTCTTTTTCTCATAGGGGCAGGCGGCAAGCGAAAGCCCGCTTCCGGATTGGATTTCAAAGGTCTCCTCCCCGCTCACAAAAGGCACTTCGACCGACAGGACGCGCGCAGCCTCGTTGTATTGATACAGCAGGATCGTTTCCTTTCCGCCGGACAGACACCGGACAAAGCCCGGGGTCACGTCTTCGTCAAAGCCGAACGAAACCGTGAGCGATTCCCCTTCAAACGAGGAAAACGTGCAAAGGAAGGTGTCTTCCTTCGACACCGCCTCCCTGCAGAAACCGGATGAAAACAGGACTCGGACCGGATTCTCTTCCTCTGCCGCGCCGGGATCCTGTCCGGAGTCTGTCAGCATCAACACGGCGCTTTCCCCGGCCCGGACGGTATAGGAGGAACAATAGGGATGATACGGATTCAGGACATCGATGACGGGCCTGTCCACCCGGTAGTCAGAACCGAACGCATGCACGATCAGATACGGACCGCGGGTGGTGACAAGCACGCCCGGGGTCTCCATGCGGATGCCTTTCTCCCCCAGGATGTTTTGGGTCAGTTCCAGCACGAAGGTAGCTCCCTGACGATCCAAAAGAAGAGACGGGCCAAGTCCCACTGCCATCACGCGCCCCGCGCCGATATCCAGTGCGGACACGAGTGCTCTGTCCCCGCACTCAATCAGGGGCGTCCAGTCCTCCCCTTCCAGGGTCACGCACCCAAGCGCGCTTTCGGGATCGAGCACAAACGACGGCGGATTGTTGGAGGAATAGGCCCGGGTTCCCTGAAGGGTCAGGGCCGCTTCAAGACTCAGGGGCGAATCGTTCACCTGTACCGTCTTCTCCATGGAAGCGCAAAGAGCCGCAAGGGACCGGGCCAGATTGTCCCCTGCATGAACCAGGGTTCCCCCGTTTTCCGCATAGGTTTTCAGGACCGCAAGGGCGTCCGCACCCAGCAGGCGCGCGTCCGAAAGCATCCAGAGCACCCGAACCCCTTCCAGGGATTCCGGCCCGTCCAGGGAGGACGAGGTCAGGATGCGGGGCACGATTCCCTTTTTGAGAAAAGCGAAAAGGACTCCCCTCGACAGGGCCAGTGTCCCGGATGGGTTTCCCTTTCCCGAATCCCGGATGCCGTCGGGCAAAAGAATCCCGATGCCGGGATTGGAAGTCTGCACCACCGCGGGATAGTTCGCGACCTCCCGGTAAAGCTGGAGCAGATTGGAAAACTCCCGGGCGGATGCGGAATGCATGCTGTACAGTTCATCCAGCGGGCTTGAGACCGCAAAGGAGGAAATCTGCCCGACCTGCAGCATAGCGCCGAAGATGGAACGGTATGCGTCCATCCGATAGGAGTCGGAATAGTTCGCATTGGTGGACCCGTACAGGATTTGCGCAATCTGCTGCCCTTTTTCCATGCCGGCATAATTGAGATGGAAGGCGCACAGGGCATACTCGTACAGGGCGCCCAGATGGGCCTGCTCGTCCCGGGTGCGCCTGAGCATATCGGTCATGGAGACCGGGGACAGAATGCCGGAAATGCCGGACTCCGCCGAGCCGGTTCCGATGTATTGCGCATAATTGTTTCCGTAATCCTGGCGCCCGAAACCCAGATAGATGGGCGTGTCAGGCAATTGTTCCTTCAGGGCGGACACCACCTGACGCGTAAAGTCGCCCGCAAGACCGGCGCAAAGAATGGCTGTGGCCTGCTGACGGTTTTCTTCGGGAAAGGGTTCTCCGAAGCGGTTCTCCCATTCTGCGAAAAAAGCACGGTTCAGGATTTCCCCGCTCGGGAACAGCACCGCGTCCAGGACCAGGCTGTCCGGGCTGACTTCGGTCAGCACCGGGATCAGAGTCTCCAGATACAGATCGGCATATTCCCGGCACGGAAGCATCAGGGCCCGATCATCGAAATAGGACCGCACATTGCCCGAACGGGTCAGAATCCACTCGGGATGTTTGCTTGCGAAGCTGTCGGGTTTGTTTCTCTTTCCGAGGTCCAGATTCAGCGGCAGAACCAGCTGTACCTTTCGGTTCTGCCCTTTCAGGTCCTGAACCTCCTGTTTCAGGGTGGAAAGATCCGAAAAGACGCATTGCCAGGCGTCGGGAGTCACCGGATATGAGCCGTCCGACACTTCGCCCTGGTAAATGAGCGGAGCGGCGGAAGGGGCAAAGGTCAATTCGGTGAAATCCGGTCCCGGTGGCGGGTTTTGTTCCGTCCCGGTTTCTTTTTCGGTTTCCCTTACGGTTTCGGGGCTTTCGGGTCCGACTTGCCCGCAGGACACGGCCGTGAAAAGCAATGCAAAAAGAAGGAGAAAGGACAGGCACTTTTGCATCTTATTCATACAGCTCCCCCTTTGCAAACAAGGACATCAGTTCGTTTTCAGTTACGTGGAAATAGGCGCAGAAAGTCGGAAGCGCGTATTTGCTCCGGCTCTGGATGAACTTCAAAATAACGTTCATCTGGCTTTCCCATCCGTCTTCCCCGTTCTTGAAATCGCCGGGCCATCTTTCGGCCTGCAGGCCGATAAGAGGCTTTACCCGGTCGTAGACCTCATAGAACAGATCGGTCATTTTCTCTTCGGTATAAATCTGCGTGCAGGCCTGGTAATACCGTTTGTAAAATTGGGTCCGGAACGATTCGTTCTGAAGCAGACGCATCATAATCAGAGCCGTGACCGAATTCTCGTTGAACGCGTTGGTGAAAATCCGGGTCGCTTCCGAATAGGAGAACGAAAGGCCGAGCGTCGTATCCTGGTCCAGGAGCGCATAACGCCATTTGGTATCCAGGCCCGACGGATCCTGCGGGTTGTTGTTGCGCCAGAGTTTGATGTTGTTGTGAGGCCAGTCCGCCGCGCCCAGGATCAGGTGCTCGACGTACATGTCGATGACGGAATCGATATCCAGTCTTTCGCAAACGGTCTGATAGACCGAATCATCGGACAGATCCGACGCCGCGATGAAATGGTACAGTTCGTTGAAATCCGCGCCGTCGGCCATATTGCCGTCGCTGACCACATAATCCGCCAGATTGTCCCGGTTGACCAGCGAATAGTCGCTTTCCATTACGGTCACGTTTTCCTTGTCCACGCCGTAATGCTGGGCGAAATATTGGGTTTCGTAACGTTCTCTTGCGTTGTACATGCCCCAGAATTCCCCGTTGACAAACACCAGGACGGGTTCGAATTCCATATAGTCCACGCCGGTCAGGCCGCCCAGTCTCTGGGAAAAGGCATCCCGCATGTAACTGTATCCGCAATCGTTTCCTCCGTTTCGGAGAATCAGACGCTTGTAATCGCCGAGGATGGCGCCCCGGTCGTCTCTGGCGTATCCGTTGAACAGATCGTAATTCAGGGAGGACTGCCCTTCGTTGTCCTGGTTCAGCTCCCCCTTGTAATAGATGCGCAGGGATTTCATCAGTTTGGAGGCCGAATACTTGCCGCTGACGCCGAACTCGGTGTTGGAATGCCCGACCCGGACGCCCGACTCGTCAAAGACCTCGCAATAGCCCACCGACCTGGGTCTCGGGTTGGAGGCATTGTACCGGTTGTAAAATCCGATGGAACTGATGAAATTCCGCTTGGGCATGGAGATGGAAAAGATCTTCGCGCCATACAGGTCCGCATACCCGGGGAGGATAAAATAGGAATTGGTGAAGACGCCCGTCGTATTCGTTCCGTCCGACGCGATGGCCTTGATGACGTATCCGCCAGGCAGCGTGGAATAAAGGGGCTTGGCTCCATCCCCCAGATACCGGATTCCGTACTGAATCACATCCCCCAGGGGCATCGCGGAACTGTCCCCGAGTTCAATCGGCCCCTCATAGACCTTTGAATCGGTCGTGGGAACCGAGCCGTCGGTCGTGTAATAGATCTTATACCCTTTCTGCGCCTTCAGTTCCAGGCTCAGGGCCTTACCATACACTCCCGCCTCATGGGAAAAGAGCACTTCGTCCAGATAGGAGAACACATAGGTGTTCACATCCCCCCGGGAAGATTGGGGGCGGCAGAGTTTCAGATCCACCGTTCCGACCTTGCTCAGATTGATTACCTCGTAGTAGGCGTCGGGCTTATTCTGGATTTTGCGGGCCAGCTTATAGGCCGACATATCGGGCGCGATGTGGATGTCCCGGACCTCGTAGCCCGTCTGCTCGGTGCCCGCGAACCAGCACAGCACGTCCGGGTTATCACCCGGCGCAATCCGGCCGTCCGGGGCCTGTCCCCGACGGGAAAGCAGAATCGTATTCTCGTGATTGTCCAGAACCAGCGCCGGCAGATCCGCGTCATAATCCTCCAGATCAAACACCGCCCCGGCGGAGGAATACGGTTCACCCGCAGGCCCTGTCGCCTCGGCGCAGCGAATCAGGAAATAATGGTTCGCCAGAACCACGGAATCCTTCGGAAAGGCATATTCGCGATACGAGACCTGCCCTCCGCTCCGGTGATACAGGGACACTTCGCCAAGAGGAATGTTCCGGTCGGTCGGATTGTACAGCTGGATAAAACTGTACCTGACGCATGCGTCGGTGTGATGCCCCGTTCCGTATACCTCGCTGATGACAAGACCCTGCAATTCCGAGAGTACAAACGGCTCGGTGTAATCCATGATGTGGTCCGGCCGGAGAAATCCTCCGCCTTTCGGGTTCTCATCGGGTGTCGGAACCGGTTCCTCCACAGGGCCGGCACAGGCGCAAAGCTGCATCCCCAGCATCACAAGCAGAAGCAATATGCATATCCATCTTCTCTTCATATCCAAACCGGGCGCGCCGGCCTCCTTCATTTACACATCCTGTCCTTTGCGGGAAGGATCTGTCCCTGCTTTGCCGTTTTTCCGGCTCCGGATAAACAGCAAAGCAAAACCAAACGTCAAAAAGAGCGGAAAAACGGCCGTTCCCGCCATGCCCATACGCATGTCCGACGCAGCGTCGGACAGATATCCGTTGACCGTCGGACCGCCCGTGCATCCGATGTCCCCTCCCAGGGCCATCGCGGCAAAAAGAGCGGTTCCTCCGGCCGGAAAGGCACCCGAGGCCATGCTGACCACCCCGGGCCACATGGCGGCAACACCGACGCCCACCAGCAAAAAGCCGGCCAGCGTCAGGGGCATCCAGGGCGAGAAAGCGATCAGCCCGTAAGAGACAAGGCACAAAACGGCCATTGCAAACAAATACCCGCTTTTGTTCCATGTTTCAGGCAGTTTCGAGTAAATCACCCGGAACACACCCATGCAGATCAGGAACAGGAACGGTCCGATGAAATCCCCCAGATCCTTGGAAAAATGCAATTCCTTTTCAAAGAAGGAGGAAATCCACTGCGCGACGCTCTGCTCGGTCGCGCCGGCGCAGAGCATCAAAAAGAAAAACAGGAAAAACAGTTTGTTCTTCAGCAGTTCCCGCATCTTCATTCCCTGCCCGGCCGGAACGGCAACCGAAACCGGAACTTTCAGAAACAGGACAAAATCCACGGCGCAGACTGACACCCAGAAAAGGGTCAGCCAGGGCCAGCGGTCTATTCCGGCCGTCCGGAAAAAGAGAACGGAAATCAGGATGGTTCCGGCCGCCCCCCAGCAGTAAAAGGAATGCAGAAGCGAAAGGGCGCCTCCCTTTCCGTCCGTCGCGCCTTCCACCAGCGGATTGACGATTACCTCGAGCAGCCCCGCCCCGACGGAATACAGCATCGTGGGAATCAGCACGCCCAAAAAGGCGGGCCGGACCGTGAAAGGCAAAAAGGCAAGACACAGCAGGCCTGCGGCCGCGCATCCCGTGGCGCACAGAGCGGCGCCCCGGTATCCAAGAAAGGATACGATCCGGCCGGAAAGCACGTCCACCACCAGCTGGATGAGAAACATGAGCGTGGTCAGAAGCGTGACCAGTCCCCAGGAGATGCCGAGCTGCTCATGGTAAAACACAAAAAGCAGGGGCGGAAAATTGCAAATGATTGCCTGAATGAAATACGCGACAAAGCAGGTGTAAACGGTTGCCCTGCCGCTCCATTGAATCTTTTTCATATACTTTGAGAAATGGCTGGCAAGCGCCAGCCATTTCCATTTACTCTACTTTCTTATGCTTTTGAAACCGTCTTCAGGATGAACTTCAGCGGCAGAACCAGCTTGTCGTCCGTCAGGCGTACGTTCGCGACCGAAACGCCTACGACGCGGTCGATGGTCAGGGTCGGAACGAGCACAACGTCTCCGACCTTGTATTTCATGCCGTCCTTCTCGGGCTTGAAGAAGTATACCTTCGGACGTTCCGGGAATGCGATACCGACGACCTCGGTTCCTTCCCCTTCGGCCGCTTCCTCAATCGGCTCGGCGCTTACATGGGTGGCAGCGGCAATTCTGGCCGAATTGATGACGTTCTTGGTTTCCTCAAGGGCCATATCCGCACGGAACAGTTTCTCGTCCATTTCCTTGACCGGCGCTTCTCCGGTTCTGTCCACCACCTTTTCGGTGGAGGCAGCCTCGGAACAAGCGGCAACCGCGGCACGGGAATCATCCTCGCGGTTGGTATCCGGCAGAACCGCCAGGACCACGTCGTCCGCGTTTACAAGACGGGTGCGGAACGCACGGGATTCACTGCTGTACAGTTCGTACCGGGTCTCGCCGATCCGGTCGTCGTCCGCGCGCGTCATATCGTCAATCGGAGCATCCACGGCCACTTTGCGGGTCGTTTCCACCGTCGCTTTCAACTCATCCACGGTCGCAAAGGCAGCCGAAGTGGCCAGGACCTTGTTCTCCGCGCTCTTCAGATAGAACAGATAACGGCCGGAATTGGTTGCCCGGAGTTCGTAATACGGGACCTTCTCCTCAACGGGGGCCACCACCGGTGCCGGTTCAGGCTCAGGGTCGGGCTCGGGCTCAGGGTCGGGCTCAGGCTCAGGTTCAGGCTCGGGTTCGGGCTCGGGCTCGGGGTCAGGCTCGGGTTCGGGCTCAGGCTCGGGTTCAGGTTCAGGCTCGGGTTCAGGCTCGGGCTCTTCTTCCTTCTTTGCGGGCCATTGGCAGATTGCGTCAACCAGGAAATAGAGAATGAAAGCTACGCAGAACACAAAGAAAACCCAGGTATGGAAGTCTCTTTGCATGACAACCAGATCGTAAACGATTTCTCCGCCGCAAAGAGCAATCATGACCCAGCAGCAGATGAAGCGTACCCTTTCATGCTGCATGAACAACGCATATACAGCAAAAAGAATGCCGACAATCGCCAGCATGGCGATGTGAATGCAATAATGCGTGAGTCCGCCGTAAAGGCAGAAAACCAGACACGCAATTCCAATCACAAGACCGCCGATTTTATTAATCAGCTTATACATCTCTACCCCCATGGAATGAATAAAGTAGGATCAAATATCTTTGATTACCGTCATTATGACATAAAAGAAAAAAACTGTCAAGGTTTCAGGCGCTTTTTTGTCATAAAATTGAAAGTTTTCCATACAAATCCGTTTCCATTGCTCTCTACCGTCAGTTAATCCTTCGTTACTGACAGATGAGACAGATCTCCCAGATACATCACCTTGGCCGAAATCAGGTCTGTCCGGCCCCGGGTCGGCCTGAATTCCACCTTCGTCACCGAGGAAGGAGACAGGAAATAATTCATGAACGCGACCGGCAAAGGCGTGCAGGTCAAAATGGAAACCAGCGCAAGTCCCATTCCCTGATGGCAGAAAAAGGCGATTCTCTTTTCCGGGTCGTACGAGGGGGCAGCGCGGAACAGATTGCCGTCGGATTGTAGTCCGTAAGTCCCGAGCAGTTCCCACAGACTCTCTTTTGTCGATTCGTAAACCTGCGGCACTTTCGAGTCCCGGAACACCGGGACCTTTTGCCATTCGGTCGGAGAAAAAGACTCGGGAAACCGTTTCCAATACCAATCCGGAATGTCCCATGGGCAAAGGGATTTCGGCTCCTCGCCCAGCTCGTCCCGGAACGGTTCGTTGTTCACGTTCGCCGGAAATTCCCGGATCCAGTCCAGGACCTTCGCTTCCTTGTTCACCCGCCGAAGAGTCGGTTCAACCGTCCGTTTTGCCCGTCCGAGCGGACTGACGTAAAAATCGTCGATGTTTTTTCGGGCCATCCGCAAGGAAAGACGTTCGGCCTGTTCAAACCCCTTTTCGGTCAGGGAATCATGGGCGTAATCCGGATCCCCGTGCCGGACAATGTACAGAATCATGTCGGTGTCTCCCCGTTTTCCAGCGCCTGCTGCAGCGTGTGCCAGGCCAGCACCGCGCATTTCACACGCGCCGGCATATGCCGGATGTCCTGCAGCGCTCCCGCCTCTTCCAGCTCTTCCATCTCCTCGTCGGTCAGGCCTTCCTTGATCATCCGGATAAACAGATCGGCCAGGTGCAGAGCCTGCTCCTTCGTTTTGCCCCGGATCATATCCAGCATGATGTCGGCCGATGCCTGTGAAATGGCGCATCCGTCTCCCGTGAAGGCGCCGTCCTCGATGCGGTTGTCCTTGAGCGACAGCCTCAGAAAGATGTCGTCCCCGCAGGTCGGGTTCAGCCCTTCCAGCTCCACGGTAAAAGGCTCCAGGTCATGCTTGTGCATGGGATGCGCGTTGTGATAGGTCAGTATTTCGTTGTAAAAACTATTCGTCTCCAAATCCCATTCTCCTTCTTACCGTGGCAAGGGTGGAACACAGACGGTCCACTTCCTCTTCCGTGTTGTAAAAATACAGACTGGCCCGCGTGGTGGAAAACACATGCAGATGGCGCATCAGAGGCTGCGCGCAGTGATGCCCCGCCCGGACCGCGATTCCTTCGGTATCCAATATGGTGCTGACGTCATGCGGATGCACCTGATCCAGCACGAACGTGAAAATGCCGTGGTGGTCGGTGGGGTCAGCCGAACCGAACAGACGCAGATGCGGAATGCGGCTCAGCTGCTCATAAGCCCTTGCCGAGAGCTCCCGCTCCCTTTGCGCGATGGCGTCGAATCCGAGATTTTCCAGATACGTCAGGGCGGCATCCAGTCCTGCGGCGTCGGCCGCGGAAACCGTTCCGGCCTCGAACCGGTGCGGAACCGGCGAATAGACCACTTTTTCCTTTGTGACCGAATCGATCATTTCCCCGCCCTGCATGAACGGCGGCATGTCCGCAAGCAGTTCGGCTTTTCCGTACAGGACGCCGATGCCCATGGGGGCCAGCATCTTATGACCGGAAAAAGCCAGAAAGTCCGCATCCATCCGTGCAACGTCAATCCGCATGTGCGGAGCGCTCTGCGCCGCGTCCACCACGACGACGGCTCCCACCGCATGCGCACGGCGGATGATTTCCCCGATGGGATTGAGCCGGCCGAAGACGTTGGAAACCTGCGCGACGGCGACCAATTTCACGCCTTTGCGGATTTTGGTTTCCAGCTCCTGTTCCGAATAGGCCCCGAACGAGTCGGGCTCGAGATAGGACAGGCGGGCGCCGGTCTTTTGCGCCACCATCCGCCAGGGCAGCATGTTGCTGTGATGCTCGGCGATGGAGACAAGGATCTCATCCCCGGGGCCGATGTGCGAAAGGCCGTAGGAATAGGCCAGAAGGTTCATGCTCTCGGTCGTGTTCCGGGTGAACACAATCTGGTCGGCCGAAGCGGCTCCTATAAAGGCCGCGACATGGGCGCGTGCGTTTTCATAGGCCTGTGTGGCCCGGACGCCCAAATCGTACAGCCCCCGCAGAGGATTGGCGTTTTCGGTTTCGTAAAAGGCGCGCATCCGGTCCAGGACCTGTGACGGCTTTTGCGTGGTGGCCGCGTTATCCAGATACGCCACGGGATTGCCTTCCAGAAGCGGAAAATCCCGTCGGATCAGGTCCGGGCGAATCTGTTTTGGGCCGTTGGTATTATTCTGCATACATTTCCCCTATGAAAGCCAGGATCTGTTCCCGGGCCTTCTCATCCTTCATCCGTTCCACAATCCAGTTCAAGCGGGCGCGGACCAGCAATGCGTCGATGGACGCTTCGTCCAGACCGCGCGAGGAAAGATAGAATTTTTCCTCCCCGCTCAGTTTGCCGATGGTCGCCCCGTGGTTTCCCTTGACGTCCTCTTCCGAGCACAGAATGAGCGGAATCGTCCGGTTGAGCAC
Source organism: Clostridia bacterium (assembly GCA_017455185.1). Classification (GTDB taxonomy): domain Bacteria; phylum Bacillota; class Clostridia; order Oscillospirales; family CAG-272; genus RUG14240. The sequence goes on along the minus strand of JAFTBN010000041.1, from coordinate 4,994 downwards.
ACGGTCTCCGGTCAGAAGTACGTTTTCGTTCTCGGTTCCGACCGACCCCGACGAGCCGGTTTTGAAGTCGATGACGCCGCGGAACGTTTTGGCAGCGCCTTCGTCCAGGATGCCCGAGAAAAGAACGTCGCACGACGTTTCCTTACCCCGGTGCACCATCTCGTAATTGAAATCGGATTTGTGTCCCGTCCGGGTCCAATAGCCGACGCTCGGAGTGCACACGCTTGCGTCTCCTTCCAGCTCGGCCCGATATCCGGCATAGACGGTTTTCCCGCCGACCCACATCTGGACGGAATCCATTTTTGCTTCTTTTCCGCAAACGACCCGGACCCCGTTGTAAAGGCAGGAGTCGGGATTCAGCCGGTCGTTCTGAATCAGGTGTAAAGACGCGCCCTGTCCGAGACGGATCTGCAAATCCACCAGAAGGGTTCCCTCTCCTTTTTCCTCCGAGGCATAGTCCATGCACAGCGTGCATTCCTTTCCGCCGGGGACGCTGAGAGCGAACGAGGCGGCCTGAGCCTGTCCGGCCCGGCTGACCAGGGACAGCCGGATCAGCGGCTCCGGCTCCAGGATGTATCCTGCGCCCGACGGAAGATGGGATCCGAGATAGGCGGCAAAATCCGCGCCCAGGCCCGAGCCGCAATCCGGTCCGTACAGAACGGAGGCGGATGCCCCGGCCGTTGTCTGACCTTCCGGGAGAACCTTGGCCGGAGCCAGGGATTCGGGGAGCGAAACCTGCTCCTCGTTGAGTTTCAACCAGCGCCATGTCGGAGCGTAAAGGCGGTTGATTACCTGTTTTGTTTCTGTCATACCGCTCACCCCATGGTTCCCTTCATTTCGATGCTGATCAGCCGGTTCATTTCCAGGGCGTATTCCATCGGAAGTTCCTTGGATACGTTTCCGGCAAAGCCGCGCACAATCATTTCCCTGGCCTCATCCTCGGACATGCCGCGGGACATCAGGTAGAAAATCTCGCTGTTGCTGATGCGCCCGATGGTAGCCTCGTGTCCGACGTCGACCTCTCCGGCGCGGATGTCCATCGCCGGGATGGTGTCCGAACGGGATTCGGAATCCAGCATCAAGGACTGGCAGGAAACCGAAGACTTGGAATGATGCGCCTTCTCCGAAATGGACACCGAACTGCGGAACGTGGAAATGCCTCCGCTCTTCGAAATCGAACGCGTGTTCAGATACGAGGAGGTATAGGGCGCGTTGTGAATCACCTTGGCGCCTGTGTCCAGATTCTGTCCGGAGCCCGCGAACGTCACACCGGTAAAGGTCACGTCGGCGTGCGGCCCGTTGAGGATGGTGGAAGGATACAGATAGGAGACGTGGGATCCGAAAGAACCCGAAACCCACTCCATCGAACCGCCCTCTTCCACAATGGCGCGCTTCGTATTCAGATTGAACATATTCTTGGACCAGTTCTCGATGGTGGAATAACGCAACTTTGCGTTCTTCCCGACGTACAGTTCGACGCAGCCGGCGTGAAGATTGGCTACGTTGTATTTCGGAGCCGAGCATCCCTCGATGAAATGGAGGCTGGCCCCTTCGTCGACCAGGATCAGGGTGTGTTCAAACTGGCCCGCCCCTTTTGCGTTCAGCCGGAAATAGGACTGAAGCGGAATGGAGACCTGGACGTGCGGCGGCACATACACAAACGAGCCGCCCGACCATACGGCGCCGTGCAAGGCGGCAAATTTGTGATCCGAGGGAGGAACCAGCTTCATGAAATGAGTCCGGATCATCTCCTCGTAAGGACCGTGCATCGCGCTTTCCAGGTCGGTGTAGATCACGCCCTGCTCTGCCACTTCCTTCTTGACGTTGTGATAGACCAGTTCGGAATCGTACTGGGCTCCGACCCCGGCCAGCGATTTCCGCTCGGCTTCGGGTATGCCCAGACGCTCGAAAGTGTCCTTGATATCCTTGGGAACGCTTTCCCAGTCGTTCGCCATATGCGTATTGGGCCGGACGTAGGTGGAAATATGGTCCATGTCCAGCTCGTCGATCGGCGGGCCCCAGTTCGGGATATCCTGCCTGCGGTAGGAAGCCAGCGAACGAAGCCGCAATTGAAGCATCCACTCGGGGTCGTTCTTCTCCCGGGAAATCTGTCTGACGATTTCCTCGGTCAGACCGTCCTCTATCCGGTAGGAATCGTCGTTTTCGTTGCGGATATCGTATATGCTTCGGTCGATATCCTCAATGTAGGTTTTTTCTTCCATCCGACTGACCCCTTACTTTGCCTGATCCGGCAGGAATGACTCAAATCCCGACTGATTGATCTGCTCGACCAGTTCCGGCCCTCCGGTTTTCACCAGACGTCCGTTGACGATGACGTGGGTATAATCCACCTTGAGGGATTCCAGGATGCGGGTGCTGTGCGTGATGATCAGCAAGGATCCGGTTTTGTCCTTCATGTAGGCGTGGATGCCTTCGGATACCGTCCGGACGGCGTCTACGTCAAGACCCGAATCGGTTTCGTCCAGAATGGCAAGCTCGGGCTTGAGCATGAGCATCTGGATGATTTCCGCCTTCTTCTTCTCCCCTCCGGAAAAGCCGAAGTTGAGGTCGCGTTTCGCGTAGGAGGTATCCATTCTGAGCAAAGCCATGACCGATTTCAGTTCCTTGTTGAAATTCCAGACCGAAATCTTCTCTCCGCGGCGCTGTTCGACCGCCTGATGGAGCATTTCATTCATCGGCAGACCCTGAATCTCCGCCGGGTTCTGGAAGGACAGAAAGATGCCCGCTCTGGCCCTTTTGTCCGCACTGAGTTCCTCAATCGGTTCCCCGTGGAAAAGAATGTGCCCCTGATTGACTGTATATTCCGGATTGCCCATAATGGCGTATCCGATGGTCGATTTTCCGGCGCCGTTCGGCCCCATGATGACATGGACTTCCCCCGGTCTGACCTCGAGATTGACCCCATGTACGATTTCGTTTTCCCCTGCGCTGACATGCAGGTTTTCCAAAGCAAAGAACTGTTCCGCCATCGTTTTACTCCTGACGTATTTATAAATCTTATATAACCAAGTAATTATAAAGCATGCATCAAAAGAAGTCAACCCCAAAATTGAAGCCTTTTCACCGCTCCCGCCGCCTTCCAATCCCTCCGATTTCAGGCGTTTTTTTGCAAAAAAAAGCATGGAAACGGACGTGCTTCCATGCTTTTTGCTTCATCGGCCGGACCGGGTCCGCCCTCATCGGTTCTTCTTGAGCAGTTCCTGCTTGCAGTTCCAGAGTTTTTCCGACAGGTCCACGTAATAGTTGTGGGGGTTGGTAAACCGCCTCACTTCTTCCCACATGCCGCTTACTTCTTCCGCGCAATGCTTCTTGATATCCTGAAGGGACGGCAGATTGTAAACCAGTTTTCCGTCTTTGAAAACCGGGACAAGCAGTTCCTCCGCCCTGAAATTTTCAAGGGTCTTGCGTTTCCAGGTGTTGACCGGATCGAAGATTTCGATCGGTTTGGTGTCGTCCACCTCTTCGTCCCACAGGCAGATCAGGTCGGCCTCGGCTTTCCCGGTCTCCCTGCCGCGCAGGCGGTAGACTTTCTTGAAATGCGGCGTCGTGATCTTCCCGACGTTCTCGCTGATTTTGATCTTCGGGACAATCTCCCCGTTTCCGTCTTCCACGGCCACCAGTTTGTATACCGCGCCGAAGACAGGATCCGACTTGGCGGTGATCAGTTTCTCGCCCACGCCAAATCCGTCGATGACGGCGCCCTGGCGGATCAGTTCCCGGATGATGTATTCGTCCAGCGAGTTGGAAACGATGATTTTGCATTCGGTCCAGCCCGCCTCGTCCAGCATCTGGCGGATTTTCTGGGTCAGATAGGTCACGTCCCCGGAGTCAATCCGGATGCCGCACTTGGTGATTCCGAGCGGTTTCAACACCTCATTGAACGCACGGATTGCGTTTGGAATGCCGCTTTTGAGCACGTTGTAGGTATCCACGAGCAGCGTGCAGGCATGCGGATAAAGTTTTGCGTAGGTGACAAACGCCTCGTATTCGGAGTCGAAAATCTGGACCCAGGAATGTGCCATAGTCCCGGTAGCGGGAACCCCGTAAGCCTCGTCCGAAATCGTGCAGGCCGTTCCGGCGCATCCGCCGATGTAGGCGGCCCTGGCTCCCAGAATGGCGGCGTCCGACCCCTGGGCCCGGCGGGATCCGAACTCGCTGACCGGACGTCCTTTGGCCGCGCGGGTGATCCGGGCGGACTTGGTGGCAATCAGGGACTGATGGTTCAATTGAAGCAACACGTAGGTTTCAATGAACTGCGCCTGGATGGCCGGAGCCCGGACGGTCAGGAGCGGTTCGCCCGGGAACACGAAGGTCCCCTCGGGAACGGCCCAGATGTCTCCGGTGAACCGGAAATTGCTCAGATATTCCAGGAACTCTTCCGAGAAGCACTTCCTGGAACGCAGATAGTCGATGTCCTCTTTGTCGAAGCGCAGGTCCTGGATGTATTCTACAATCTGCTCCAGTCCGGCCACCACGGCGTACCCGCCGTTGTCCGGGTTTTCCCGGTAAAAGGCGTCAAAATAGACGATCTGGTCCTTCTTCCCGGAAGCAAAATATCCGTTTCCCATGGTCAGTTCGTAAAAGTCGAACAGCATGGTCATGTTCTTTCTCAAATCTTTCATATGCACCTCTGATGTTGCAATTTACAGTCGATTATAGCACCTTTCACTCAAAAGTCAATCAGGAGAATCATCCTTGTTATCAGGCTACCCCCAAAAACTTTTGCACTGAACCACTTTTTTCTTCCACAGGGTGCAAGTCGATCAAAAGAATCTTGTGCAAACAGTTCTCGGCATAGGCCACTCTGTTATATGTGGATTGGTTACCTCAGGCTAATGGTCCGCCGTGAACTCTGCTATCTAGGGTCTACTGAAAAGGGTCTACTGAAAAACAAGGCTTTTCGGACCCTATTTACCGTTTGCGTTTGACATTACGCACTTTTGAAATAAAAAGAAAACCCCAAAAACCATTGT
>JAFTBN010000040.1 GCA_017455185.1 Clostridia bacterium | reverse complement strand
TTTTGCACACGGAACGGTTATGCATCCGTCGCCGCAGCCAAGGTCAAGAAACACGCCGTTGCCGGTCTTTTCGGAGATATAGTCCGCAAAAAGAGCGTCGCCCTCGTCGACTGCGTATTTGCGGTTACCTGAGTACGCTTCTCCGATGTATTCATAACCTATGTATTTGTCACCGTCGCCCGACGTAACGATATCCGGAGCATCGGTGAGTTGAAGTATGTTGTCAATAACTCTAACTGTTATTTTGCCGATTTTAAGAATATCGTTCATACCTTCCTTTTCATCCTCGCTGAACTCTACAATATCATCAAGAGTACAATTCAACACAGTGCAGATTTTTTCAAGCGTTTCGAGCGGAACGGATTCGTTGCGCCCTGCCCGCCAATTTGGTTCCGATGATGGTGACAACTGAAGAGACGGCGCCAGTCAGGTTGTTGATGGCTTCGTTGATGACGGCGGCCGAACCGGACATAATACCGACCCCGGCCTTGAATCCCGCCAGGAGCCGACAAAACGTCCGCAATTTGGTGCGACACGAATAGCGAGTCTGACGGTGCCGACTCCGACTTCAAGAACGGATTTGTCTTCTGACAACTGCAAATCTTCAATAAAACGATCTCTGTCCCACTTATTCATATAGTCCTTCCATGGTGCTGAATCGTGAACGGGATCATTTTTTTCATTAATGAGAGAGTCATAGTGATCAATTAACGGATTTCTCATTATTTCGCACTACCTTCCCGTTGGAGTTGCTGTTAACTGTAATTGAATACAGCCGCATGGACAAGGCAGATCATATTCTCCAAAACTCAATATCATTGTAAACAAAATCTTTTTTTCGCATTTCTGAAAAACCATCTATGGAATAGTTTTTGGGGATCAGTTCAATATACCTCGACGTTTCCGTTCTGCCGTCAACGCCTTCTTTATTCAAAGTACAGCGGGCAAAACGAAACGTGTTTTTTGTCATATAGTTTCTATTATCATTACGATCGAATCCCGCGCCGTTGTAGCTTGCGGTCTCATTTTCAAAGAATGGTTCATCGTTCAATAACATTTCTCTTAAATGTGGCAGAGAAACGTATTCGCCGTCCTTGTCTTTATAATACAACCTGTTCGTTGGATCGAGCATAATGCGTTTACCGGACGGAAGCAGACAGTCCACCACCACATGGCAGTCGTCAAACGGATCTTCAAACGGCATACAGGTGATGTGCTGAGCTTTGATATTGTTCAAGCGAAGAAGCGAAGCCAGCATAATGGCCAAACCGCGACAGTTTGATTTATAATCATTTTTCTCGCAGAATTGAATCAAATCTGTGATCGTTCTTCCTGACCCCAAACCGTGCTTTCCGTCATGTCTGAAATGATCGCAAATAAAATCAAGAAGTCTGAAAACTATTTCGTCACTGGAAGTATTAAGCCCATTTATATATCCGGAGTAGTCATACTTTTCAAGAATATCTGGGACTTCGCCGCCCAAAACGAAAGTGCTGTCACATCCGTAATCGCGGGTCCTGTCATACTCTGCGTATTGCTTCAGCACCTCGATTCTCGTTTTATCGGTTTTCGGAACGTAAATTTCCGTTGGCATGTATTGATAAGGTTCATCATCAGGGACATCGCTTACTTTTCCGTATTTTACAGGCGTTTCTTTTCCGTGCTGTGTATAAAAACCGATGATTTCACCATCTTTGAATTGCAGATGGTATACCATGCGATAGTATTCATCATTGATCTCAAAACAGTAACAGCCGTCCTTCTCATAAATGCAGTTCGGTTCAAAATTGTAGTGTCCGCTGGACGAAAACGACATCTTCATACGCAAAGGCTCTTCATCAAAAATATTGATGGTTTCGCCCAATTCTTCTTTATACCATTTTCCAACTAAACGTTTATCCATAGGTTCTTACCTTTCGCCTTTCAGAAAAAATGTCAGGCTTTGTTCTCATCCTCGCTGAACTCTACAATATCGTCAAGCGTACAATCCAGCACCGCACAGATTTTTTCCAGCGTTTCGAGCGGAACGGATTCATTGCGCCCGAGATTTGCCATAGCATTGGTGGATATCTTCGCTTTCTTTGTCAGTTCGGTTTTATTGATTTCTTTGTCGATCATCAACTTCCACAGTTTTTTATAGGATCGAGACATTTTATTTCCTCCCGGTAGGTACAACTCTACAATCACGAGTATACAATATCCGACTTCAAATTGCAATAACTGATTTTGAATTTTTCAAGAAATTTTACATTTTCCTATGAGCAACTCAGCTGAAATATGATGTACTTTTCCTTCCAGGAAAAAGAACGTGGCGCTGTTTCAGCAAGCACTGGAAAATGTGTACATTTTCCTGCGGCGTTGTTTCGGCAAGCATCGTGTTTTGACTCCACCGGAGCAAAACACCACGGCATTGCCTTCACAAGCAACGACTTTGGATTCCCACGTCCAAAGTCCGGCTTGCTCGCAACTCTGCAAGCATCGCGGAATGATATTCAAAATATTCTACCCAACACATATCGAGTATTCATAACAGACTTGAGTTATAGATACTCGATTTTCTCTTGTTTTCACGAACTTTTTGTATGTTATGTATCGAGAAGGTTCGGATAAACTTGCTCTTTTTGTATTATGCCGTGGCGATCTGCGGGACGTATCCGACGGATACGCCCTGACGGGTGTCGGTTTTGACGTTATGCCGGTGCTTCGGAAGTTCGGGCAGTTCGATATACCCGACGAATCGGTAATTCACCGCTACGCGCTGAACTCTGCTCTTGCCAAAGACGCCTTTTTTGAGCCTGTGGAAGATCGATTCTTCCGGTATGAAAAAGCCATGTCTTTTTGCACAAAAAGAAAAGGCCAATTTTGGATATTACTGACAGACTTTCAATGTCAAAACGGACAGTTTTGGGGAAATGCTTGACAATAACTTTCCTTTTTATTACAATAATCACGTATTCTCAACTGGTTCTTTGGTCTTATCAAGCCAACAAGATTCCAGATTGAAAACAAATCAAGAAACATTTTTCATAAGGAGGAAACCTGATATGAAAAGAAAAGGTTTAGCAATCATACTTGTGGTTGCAATCCTGGCATCCTGTTTGGTCTTTTCGTCTGCCGCAGCCGACAAAGTGCTGCCGCATTCGGTAACCCTGACATCATGCAACTACTCATTAAACGGCTGGGGCAACCTGAGTGCTCCCTCCGGAAAGATTTTGGGGATTGAAGGTTCCGACGGTACTTATATCGGTCGTTCGCTCAAAGCGAACAACTATAAGAACGCCGGTACTTGCATCAACTTCTACTACGTTTACGGAAATGTAAAGGGCGACGGCATTGACCTCACCGGTTGTGACTACCTCGTTCTGCACATGTATTTCTCTTCGGCTGAAATCGCCGGAGTCAACATGCAGGTTGAAGTTAACTCCAATACCATGAACGCTGACTCAACCGGAGAAGTTGAGAGAACGTTCACCTGGAACGATTTGGCTGGCGGTTCGCTGAAAGCCGGCTGGAATGATATCAAAGTTCCGCTTTCGGGCGTTTCGGCAGATGTTGTTTCTAAATTCCAGTGGCTGCGTTTCTTCAACTCAGGCGATATGACTTTGGAAGCAGATTTCGTCTATGCCGTTGATTCCATGTACGGCTTGAAAGCCGATGAATCCAAAGTCATCGTTTCCGACTGCGAAATGGCAATGAAGGGCTGGAAGACCGGTGAAAAAGGCGCCATCTACACTCCCGCCGAGGATTCCGAGGATGAAGAAGACATTGCCCGCACTTACGCGGAAAAGACATTCAACGGAAATCTCAATGTTGGCGCTCTAATGTTTATGTACAACCGCAATGATGCGTACTACAAGGACACCGACAAGTACATTGAAGCTGACAATGCCAAATTCCTTGTCATGGACGTATACATCTCTGATGTTTCCGCTGTAACCGGAAAAGACTTCTGTCTGGAAATCACTTCCGCCGGTAAAGAGGACGCAGAAGAATGGCAGGTCGTTGAAACTCTGGATTCCCTCTCCGACTACACTCTGAAGGACGGCTGGAACCATCTGGTTATCTCTCTGGATCGCGACGGCTCCGGCAACAACGGAGTCAAGTGGGATCATATCAACTTCCTCCGTTTCTTCAACAACGCAGCGATTACGGCTGAAAACCTGATCGTCGGTTTGGATGAAATCTATCTGTGGGACGGACTGAGAGATCTGGATGACGGATTCGAATATGAAACCTATTCCAAGTCCGGTGTCAATAATGATTTTATCCTCAAAGAAGACGCAGGCAAGAGCGGCGAAGTCTTCTACTTCGCTGATCAAGCAAAAGAAGTCGTTCTGAAGTTCCCGATCAAGAACGCGGCGACTGCCAACAAGGTCTATCTGACCACCAAGACCGGCTCGCAGCTTTTGCTGCAGGCATCCGGTGACGGAGAAAAATGGTCCGAAGTGTTCAATGCCGGTGAAAACATGCTCAAAGTTGGCTCCCGTGCTTATGATCTGACCAGCTACATCGATTTCGAAGCAACCGATACCGTATACATCCGGTTCGCTGATAGTACTCCTGCAGACGGAAACGGCGGCAGACTGTATAATTTGGAATTGAATGTGGCTTATGAAGTCGTGGAAGCTCCCGACCCGCATTACACCACCATCACCGCTTTGGATTCCATTTCCGGTATCGGACGGAACCTGGTTGTAAACACCGAACTGAAGACCCAGGGTAAAGCCAGCGTATCCCGTGTGCTGCCCAAGGGCGAAGTTGGTGCTGCCGGTCTGAGATTCATGGTTGACTTCGCAAGTCTTCGTACCAAGTCATTCGATACAACCAATTTCTATGCGGTTGTTTTGGATGTGTATGTATCCGATCCTTCCGTTCTCAAGGATGTAACCTTTGAAATGGAATTCACATCCGGCGGAAAGGCAGACGCAGAAGAAAGCCACTTCCGCGACAAATGGAGCAACTACGTTGCAAACGGCGAGAACTTCAAGAAGGGTTGGAACACTCTGGTCTTCCCGTTTGAAAAGATGGAAAAAGAGTTGGACGGTCTGAATCGCACCAAACTCAATTACATCCGTTTCTTCAATATGGCTGCCTTCACCCTCAGCGCCGACACGACGATTGCATTCGATAACCTTCGTCTGTGGGATGGCAATGACGGAACAGTCGAAACCGAGTACAGCCCTGTGCTGACCTTCTCTGACACACTTGTTAAATACGTCATTCCGGATATTTACGAAGTGAAATCCGTTTACTTCACCGGCGACGCAGGCGACAAGATTGAATATTCTTTCGACGCTGAGAACTACAAAGAAGTTGCAAAAGCTGACGGCAAATATGACATTTCCAATGTTTGCGATTTCTTCGTACCGAACTTTGAGTACATTTACGTTAAGGCCGCAAAGACTTCCGACCTTAAAGTAGTCGTAGCGCACAAGGATGTCATCACGGCTGAAGACAAAGACGCAGCTGATGTTATCATCACCACGCACTCTGTCCCGCTGAACATCGACAGCATGAAGTGGAATGGAACCACCTCGGTTATCCGCTCCAATCCTACACCTCTTGCAGGTTCCACTGCCCTGAAGGTCAACTTCAGCAACACTCAGGCTGAGAACAACCTGCACCAGACTCCGAACGTTGCTTTCACGGATACTCCCGTTGACGCAACCGGAATGGATACGCTTGAATTCGACATTTACTTCAGTGATGCCGAACTCATGAACATCATGCTCACTACCATCAATGACGGCCAGATTGAGCTTTGCTCCGGCGGCAACTGCGACCAGGAAGAAACCAACTGGGTATTCGCTGATCTGAGCAAATACATTGTGGGCGAAAAGGAAGCCGGCAAGTGGCTCCATGTAGCTCTTCCTCTCGATGCTGCTGGTGGAAAAGATTGCCATCTGGATAACATCAACTATATCCGTACATTCTTCAGAACCGATGTTACTTACAACGGTGAAGATATCGATAACGCGTTCTTCGCATATGACAACTTCCGTTTGACCGATGCTCAGGCTTTCGCCAACATCGACGCCAAGCCCGAAGCTGACGCTGCTACCGCTCTGGTTGTTGCTCTGCGCGAGCTTCTGAATACTCCTTCGGGCACCACCATTGCCGAAGGCGCTATCACAGAAGCGAACCTCGAAGCTGTAAAGGCTGCCTATACTGCTGCAAAGGCTGCTGCCGATGCTCTGTCTGCCGCTGCTTCTTCCCAGTTCAAGGAGAACACCTTCCTGCGCAAGGTTAGGTCCGCAATTGAAGATTTCGGTAAAGAACCGCAGAATCCCGGCGAGAAAGAAAGCGAAACCAAGAACAATCCTGACGACGAATCTGAAACCAACGGAAACGAAACCAACGTCAGCAACGAAACCGGCGGAAACACGACTCCCGGCGGAAACGAAAAAGAAACCGAAGAAACAAAGAAGAAGGGCTGCAAGTCCACCATCGTGGGCGGTTCTGTCCTGCTCCTGATTGCCATCGGTGCAACCGGCGCTGTAGTCGCCAAGAAGAAGGAAGACTGATTGATCATCAATCGGATTGATTCGGAATTCTGACATTCCGAATTGGGGGAGCTCTGCTCCCCCTCTTCTTTTACCCGTACGGATCAAACAGGGGTGCGCCCATGAGCGCACCCCTGTTTGTTTTACTTTGCAACGATTCCTTTATGAAACTTCCTGCCCTACCAATGAAGCATTGGAAGCAAGACGAACCGTTCCTTTTGCTCCGGCAGTTGAAATGCCTTGCGTATGAGAGGTGTAAACCAGGTTGCCGACAACAGAACAAGTCTGCCCGGCTTTGTTGGCGACTTCAACACCGAATCCCTTGATCAGAATGCTGTTATACAAGACTTCCACATTCGAACTTCCCGACACCGAGACGGCCGGTCCGTTTGAATTCACCCGTACCACATTGCAACCGATGATCTTGGCTTCCCTTCCGCCTGCCAGCACAATCGGGCTGGCTCCATTGACTTTGAAATAGCAGTTCTCAACCAGAACGGACGTATCCGGACCGGTCTTGGATTCCAGATTCACCCCGTAGAAATGGCACTGGAATGTGGTTCCCTTGAGTGAAATCTCATGATTTCCTTCCATTACATGCAATCCGTACGAGCAAAGATCCGCACCGCTGTTTGTCAGGGTTATGTTGCAGGAGTCGCTTGCCTTCCCTCCGACCAGAAATCCGTTGTCCGCCTTGAACACGGCCAGGTTATCGGCCCGGAGATTCTCGTTGTTCTTAAACCAGAATCCATATCCGCAATACTCTTCCGCGTTATTCCAGACTTCGCAATCCCGGATGTAGGAGCCTTCACTTGAGCCGTTGATCAGAATCCCGCAGCGGTAGGCCTGAATGATGAAAACTTCCTCCATATGAAGCAGATCCACAAAACTGCTGTCATCTTCCGATCCGGCTGCAATTCCGACATAAGGACGATTGATCCGGATATGACTGATGGTGCAATCTCCCTGTGCAACGATTTCGGCGCAAGCCGTGTCGGACAGTTTGGTTGAATTGTTGTAATGCTCCATATTCATGGAAGCGTTGATGGCGATTCCATACAAGGTTGCGCCGTTTGACATGGAAATACAGGGGGTATCCTCTACGGTATGATGCAGCACAGGCATTCTGGCTCCGTCCGAAGTCCAGGAAACACAATCGTAACCGATCAGCGTCACGCCATCCAGTTCCAGCGTCTGCCCGATTGCATAGGTTGCATACGGCACATAAACCGGAAGTCCGTCCGCTTTGGCATCGAGAATGGCTTTCATAAAGGCTTCAGAGTCATCTCTGACCCCGTCACCTGTTGCTCCGTACGACAGCACGTTGTGACAGGCAAATGAATCCGAAACATCCGCAAGGTTTATTTTGTCCGAAGGACTACCCTTGACCGAAAGAGCGGTCGCACTCTTGGCGGGCATAGTCTGCGATTTTGATACGGTGTTGTTCTCGAATAACCTCAAATCGCTTTCCAGATTGTTTGAAACGGAATCCGACCCGCCGACGACTATCTCGTTTTCCAGCACGCTGCAGGCAAAATCCTCGGAGAGCGCCTCAATGGAAATGGCAAGGCCCTTTGACCAGATCCGGTTTCCGTTGATTGCACATAGGAATCCGTCCTCCAGTTTAACCGCGCAGGCCTTATCCGTCAGGGTCTGATAAATCTCATTTCCTGTCAGCGTAATCATACCGCCTTGAATGTCAATGGTGTGAGAGGTATCTGAGGCAAACACGGACGAATACGCGCAGACCCTTGCCTCGTGCCCGACCTGCTCATCCACCAGCATGGCATTCCGCGTGCCCAGGAACGAGCAATCGGTCATCGCCACTTTGTGTCCGCCGATTCCGACCGAAATACCAACCTCGCATCCGTTTGATCGGCAGGCGGTCAGTGTTCCCCAATAGCCACCGTGTTCCGTACCGCTTTTGATTGCCTCGCAGGAAATCCGGAATCCGGTCTGCGTTCCATAGGCGGTAAGGTCCGAACAGATCAGCTCATCGTTGTCCCCGAACCAGAATCCGTAAAGGGTGGTCCCTTCACTTCCGTAAACACTGCATTTGGTAACCCAGGAACTGTCTCTGCATCCTCCTACGAAGATTCCGAAGCAGCAGGGTTCAATGATTTCCACATCCGAGATATACAATCTGCCCGGATTGATGTTGACCTGCTCCAGTCCGCCGGCCTGAATACCGGCATAGGCCCCGAAGATCCGGACGTGCCTCACTTGCGTACCGGGCTGATCCAGCAAAATCTCCGCAAAAGCAGGAGCATCGGAGGTCCGGCTTGACGCGTTCCATTTGGTCTTGTCGTAGGAGGAATGCACGTCCAGATTCAGCAATGCCGCTCCCGAAATCAGGGAGAACAGAGCCGAATCCGCTTTCGTGTGAAGCAAGGAAGGAACCTGCCCGTCCTTGACCTGCCCGACCAGGGATACTCCGTTCAGAACGATTTTGGAGGACAGCGCGTAAGTTCCAAGAGGAATATACACCGGATACCCGTCCTTCTGCGCGTCCCGAATTGCGTTGTTGAACGCTTTTACATTGTCGGTTTTTCCGTCTCCGACCGCACCGTACTTTTGCACGTTGTGATAGACGGAGACATTCTCTCTTTCGTAACCGAAATACTGTTCCATAAACGAATAAACACCATCCTGCAATGTGTAAACATCCTGTCCCACAATACAGATCTTGTTTCCTATGATTCCATACCAGAAGGGAGTTCCTTCTTCTTCCAACTTTTCCAGGGCCTTTGCTGATTCCGGTCGATTGGTAAGCCCGATCAGGATTTCCTTTGCCTGTGCGATTTCCTCGTCTGTTTCGTTGTCAATCCAATCCGTCTTGATTTTAATGTCTGATTTCTGCGTTACTTCTATGATCCATTTGCGAAGTTCGGTGGAGAGTTTGGTCTCCATATCGGAAGCGATGGTATTGTCCGAACGGATAATGGTATACTCGCCGATGATTCCGATTTCCTCCTGGATTGACTTTTCTTCAACAGAAGAAGCCTGCTCACTCTCTTCCGTTTCATTTGGCTGCTCCACTTTTCCACAGGAGCTGAAGACAATAAGCAGGCATGCACAGCAAAGGAACAACGCCAGAATCCTTGACCAACGTGTTCCGTTTGCCATACTCATATTCTTTTTACCTTCTGTCAGGCATTATAGGTGCCGCTCGTATCCGCAATCACCGATTCGATGTTTTCCTTGCGGCGGGAGGTTTTAACCCGCTTCATCAGTTCCTCTTTGAACAATTCTTCATCAAACGGAATGTCCACAGGACGACCCAGCCAGGAAGAAAGATGCATCGCATTGGAAATCGTCAGACCGCGAATGCCTTCCCGACCGTCCGCAAGAAGCGGCTCGCCGCGAAGGATAGCGCCCGCAAACGCATTCAGAACGCCCACGTGCTGGTCGTTGGCGCCGGTACATTCCACCACTTCGTTGCTGGCAATCTTGGGCTGAGCAAACGGAACCGTATTGGTTCTGGAGAACTCAGGCTCGGGCATTTCCAGTTTGATCTTGATCAGCTTTCCGCCGTCGCAGATCAGGGTTCCGCCGTCGCATACGATTTCAAAGCGGTTGTCGCCGGGTGCGTCACCGGTCGAGGTGATGAACGTACCGGTCGCGCCGTTCTCATATTCCACATAAGCCGTGACGTCGTCCTCGACTTCAATGTCGTGCCACTTTCCGTAATGAAGTTTGGCGTCGATCTTGACCGGCATGCCGGTAATCCACTGCCACAGGTCCAGATTGTGGGGGCACTGATTGAGCAGCACGCCGCCGCCTTCGCCGGACCAGGTTGCGCGCCACGCGCCCGAATTGTAATACGCCTGAGGACGATACCATCCGGTGACAATCCAACTGGTTCTACGGATTGCACCGAGTTCCCCGCTCTTGATGATTTCCCGCATCTTGCGGTAAACGGGGGTGGTTCTCTGGTTGAACATCATGCCGAATTTCAGTTCGGGATGTTCATCCGCCACACGCATCATTTCGCGGACCTGCAGCGTATACACGCCGGCCGGCTTTTCGCACATGGGATGCACTCCGTTCTCCAGAGCCTCAATGACGTATTTCGGATGGCTGTAGTGCGGAACGCTGACGATTACAGCGTCCACAAGTCCGGATTTAATCATGGCAGACGCATCGGAAAACATTTCCGGAGTCTTGATTTCCCCGGCGCGTTCCGGGTATTTTTCTCTTGCCTGCTCCGCCGCTTTCTTCGCCCAGTCCAGTCTTGCCGGATTCAGATCCGCAATGGCGGTCACTTCAATTTCCGGGCACTTTCCGGCCAGGATGTTGTTAAAATGGGCAGAACCCATATTACCGCAACCGATAATCCCGATTCTTACTTTTTTCTCGCTCATTTTGTTCACCTTCCCTTTTATTTCAATCCCATGGATACCAGATAATCGTAACTCTGCTTCAGGCAGTCAAACGGATTCTCCTCGTAGCAGGAATCCTGCTCCACGAACGCATACTTGACGCCGTTCTCCAGGGATGCCTCGATGATGCCCTCGTAATTCATGTTTCCCCGTCCGACGGCAGCCATCCGCTTGCCTTTGTCCTGCAGGGAGAACGTCATATCCTTGTAATGCACGCAATCCAGACGGCCCGCCAGGCGTTTGATCAGGGCAATCGGGTCCGCTCCGCCTTCCTGAGCCCAGTAGCAGTCCAGCGTAAAACCGAACTCGGACGCAGGAAATGCTTCGCAGAGCATGTCGATGGTCGTCTTTCCGTTTTCCGGATAGTGACCGAATTCCATATGATGATTGTGATACATGAATTTCATGCCGGCCTGACCGATGGTATGCACCGCGTCTTTGATGATGCCGATGAATTTTTCGGTTCCTGCCAGGGTAAAATCGAAATTCGGATTGGAACCGATTCCGATGTACTCGCAGCCAAATGCCCGGTGAAAATCAATCGTTTCCTTGGTATGATTGACGATCTTATCAAAACTGAAATGCGTCAAATCCGCCGTCAGACCGTTCTTTCTGAGCTGTTCCTTCATCCAGTCCGCCTCGTAGGCGCAGACGCCGGACAGCTGAACCGACGTGTAACCGATTTCGGCGACTTTCGCAAGCGTATTGGCCAAATCATCCGGCGTCTTGCAATAGTCCCTTACTGTGTAGAGTTGTGCTCCTATTTTCATCGTTGTGTGCAGGTCTCCCCGCTCTCCTTTTATAATTCCTTTACTTCCGCGAACGGTCCGTCCAGACTTGCGACCAGCGACCTCAGCGCCTTTACCGCATACCGGAACGCATCCTCGTTCGTAGCAAAATGCATTCCGCCTACCTGACTCTTTTCCCCCGGCGTCTCAAGGCCGGACAGGCCGACAAACTCCGCCAGATGTGGCTCCATCGTCAGGACCCGGTCCCCCTTGGAAAGGAGACGCGGCAGATAGTTGCGCAGTTCCCCGTCGCCATCTCCGGCCGGAACCACTTCTCCGCTTTTCTTGCAGTCCTTGATATGGCCGTAATACACATACGGTTCCAGCATCTCCCAGGCCTTCAGCACGTCCACATGGCATTGGACGAAATTGGCCGGATCGAACACCGCCTTGATTTCCGGAATGGATTTGTGAATCTCAAGGCAACGCTCGGGGGTATCTCCATAGATGCCCTTTTCGTTTTCATGGCAGAGGGTGACGCCTGAGCCCTTTGCGCTCTGTGCAAACCGGGACAACCGCTCCAGCACCTCATCGCGGTATTCCTCTTTTCCTTCGGTTCCGAAGAAACTGAACAGACGGATGCAGCGGGCCCCGAGCCCATACGCAATCTCCAGAACCCGCTTGAAACGGTCCTGCTCAATCTGTGCGTCCTGGGTTATCTGAACCTTGCCGATGGGGGATCCGATCGACCAGACCGAAATGCCTCCCCCGTCCAGTTTCTGACGGACTTCCCGGACCTTTTCATCCGACAGATCGACCGAATTGTATCCGTTCACCCCACGGATTTCAAGCAGCCCGATATCAAGCTGCTGCATGATCTCAATCTGCTTGTCAAGCGCCGGGTTGGCTTCGTCCGCAAACGCGGCAAGCCTGAATTTGCAAGATGCCATCTCAAACCCCCGAATACGCCGAGAATCCGCCGTCCACCGGAATGACAACACCGGTCACAAAAGCGGATTTTTCCGGGTCGGTCAGGAACTCGAGCGCGCCGAGCAGTTCAGCCGGTTCTCCGAAACGCTTCATCGGAGTCGCGGCCAGGATCTTTCCGGTGCGGGCCGTCGGGCTTCCGTCCGGATTCCAGAGCAGATCCTTGTTCTGAATCGTGGAAAAGAAACCGGGGGCTATCGCGTTTACGCGGATATTCGCCGGAGCAAAATGAACCGCCAGCCACTGCGTAAAGTTGGAAACCGCCGCCTTCGCAGACGAATACGCAGGGATTTTGGTCAGAGGCGTGTAGGCGTTCATCGAAGAGATGTTGAGCACCGAACAGCCCTCTTTTCCGATCATATCCTTCGCAAAAATCTGAGTGGGAAGCAGAATGCCCATCAGATTGAGGTTGAACACGAAATCAAACCCGGCCTTGTCGATATTGAAAAAGGTCAGAATGTCGTCTCTTTCCTCATCACCGGGCTCATAGTATTCATGCGCGGTTGTCGCCCGGGGATTGTTTCCGCCCGCACCGTTGATCAGAACCGTGCAGGGACCCAGATCCTTCAAGATTTCTTCGTGTACGCCGTTCAGAACGTCCCGTTCCAACACGTTGGCGGCATACGCCTTTGCCACTCCGCCGGCCTGACAGATTTCATCCGCCACCTTTTTGGCTGCGTCCGGACGCAGGTCCAGCAATGCAACCGCATAACCCGAAGCAGCCATTTTTCTCGCGAATTCCGAGCACAAGACTCCTCCGGCACCGGTGACAACACATACTTTTCCGGTATGATTCGTCCCCATTTCTAATTCCTCCTTATCAGGTTAACACTTTTTTCTTTCTAATTATACACCAAAAGCTTGTTCCTTATCTTGCATATTTAGAACTAAATATTGCAAATTGTGAACACTTCTGCTATACTATAGAAAAAGAAAACAGGAGGTGCGCATGTTTCTTTTCAAATACGATGACAACACCATCTTTCTGTCCCAGAAAAGGGATGAAAACCTGACTTCCGAACTATATCCTATGCACGCTCATCAGTTCTGCGAACTGCTATATATTCTGGAAGGCGATTTCAAATACACGGTGGAAGGACACACCTACGACCTGCATCCGGGCAGTCTGCTTCTGATGCGGGACAGCGAAGCCCATACGCCTCACCTGAAATCCGTCCAGGCCTATGAGCGGATTGTCATTCAGTTCCCTTTCGATTTTCTGGAAACCCAGGAAACCGATATCTACGACCTGATTTACGCCCATCCGCTCGGCCAGGGAAATCTGTTCCTGGGAGACAAGGAACAGGCCCGTTTTCTCCATTCCCTGATTACCAAGGTCATGGTCAAGGAGAAAACCGAAGGCCTGCAGCGTGAGCGAACCCGAGCCTTGCTCCTGATCATCCTGCGGGAACTGATTCAGATCCGCAAAAGTTTTCCGACCAGCGACAAGGGACCGAACACCGATCTGACCCTGGAAGAAAATCTCATTCGTTACATCAATGAAAATCTGACCACCATCAAGAGTCTGGAGGCCATTGAAAAGGAGTTTTTCTTTTCCGTCTCCTATCTCAACCGGATCTTCAAAAAAGCGACGGGTTCCTCCATCTGGACTTACATCATCCAGAAACGGCTTCTGATGGCCCGCGGAATGCTTCGGTCCGGAACTCCCGCCGCCCTCGTTTCCTCCAATTGCGGCTTTGAGGACTATTCCTCGTTCTACCGCCAATACAAAAAACGATTCGGAATCTCCCCCACCAAGGAACGTACCAAAGGCTGAAAAAAAGTCCCCTTTTTTCAAAAGGAGATTGAAAAAAGGGGCCGGGTGTGCTAAAATGCAAAATGGAGAACGAGTGCGGCAAAGAGCCGGGCGGACGAAAGGAGGAAATGATGATGTACAAAACCGAACTGCATCTTCATACCTCGGACGTCAGCACCTGCGCAAACGCCCCGCTTTCCTATGTCGTCGCACGGTATCTCAAGGAAGGATACACGACTTTGGTCGTCACCAATCACCTCAGCCGCTTTTCCTTTACGCCTGAACATCAGACCTGGACGCAGAAAATCGACCATTTTCTCACAGGATATACCCGGCTTGCGGCCGAAGCCGGCCAGCAGTTAACCGTGCTGCTCGGCGCCGAACTCCGTCTCAACACGGACGAGAATGACTATCTGCTCTATGGAATTGACGAAGCCTTCCTCCGCCATCACCCCGACCTGATGGATTACACCATAAAGGATCTGAGCCGGCTGTGCCGGGAGGAGCAGGTCCTTCTGATTCAGGCACATCCGTTCCGGGACCACATGCAGATCGTCAACCCGAAGCTGCTCGATGGAATCGAAATCTACAACGGCATGACCAATCCGCCCGCACGGAATGATATGGCGGAAGCCTGGGCCGCCCGATTCAGCATGATCGGGACGTCCGGAAGCGATTTTCACGACGCCGAAAACGAAGTCAACGGCGGCATTCTGACCGCTTTCCCCGTCCGCTCAAACGAAATGCTTTACGGCATACTCAAGAGCCGGAATTTCGCCCTCATCCGAAAAGGCGACTCCCCTTATTAAAAACCAGCATTTACATCCAATGACAGAACCCGGACAGACCGTTCGGGTTCTTCTTGTTCCTGTATGAAAAAACGGGGCTGAACATTCAGCCCCGGAGAAGCAAATTCAATTATGCGGGTATTTTGCCCTTTCCCCGCCGATGTATTTCGGACGGGTTCTGGCGCATAGGACTATGGCACATCCGATGTGGTCCAGACTCAGGCGGACCGGAACCGCCACATCCCTCAGATGCATACCGATGAGCGTTCCGCCGATATCCAGCCCGACGTGCGCCTTGATGTGCTCCACCGCAACGGGATCCCGGAACGACTCAAAGGCCGTTGTGGCAAACGAACCGCCGGCTTTGGGCTGCGGCATGACGCATACGGGTTCATACCCGTATTTTTCGGCGCATTCCCGCTCCACGATCAGGGCCCTGTTCAGATGCTCGCAGCATTGCGCCGCCAGATAAAGACCGTACTCCTTTACAATCGGTTCAATCGCTTCGAAAACGGCCCGGGCCGCTTCAAGAGAAGATCCCATCCCAATCCGCTGTCCGACAATTTCCGACGAGGAACAACCCACGACCAGAATCTGGCCCGGCCGCGCCCCGGAAACCTGCAGCAGTTCCCGAACAATCTGTCCGGCCTGCGCCCGCTCGTTTTCAAACATATCAATCGCCACCCTCCAGCTGTTTTTTCTCTTTCCGGCTCAGAATCCGGTCGCTTCCGTCCTCCGGAATGACCAATTCAACCGAACGGATTGCGCATTCGATCATATCGTCTTCGGGCTCATATACCGTTATGTGCTGCAAAAGAATCCCGGGAGCGGAGATGATTTTGGTCAGGATGTTGTCGTGCCTTCCGGCGAATTTCAACAGTTCGTATCCGATGCCCACGGTAAACGGAATGAGCAGAATCTTGATGGCAACCCGAATCAGGGTGTTGAGCCAGGACTCCGGCATAGACGCCAGATACACGCGCGGGATAAAGAATCCGATGACAATGCTGACCAGCACCATCAGAATCATGAACGAAGTGCCGCAACGGGGATGGAACCGTCTCATTTTCTTGACGTTTTCCACGGTCAGAGGCAGGCCGCTCTCATAGCAGAAAATCGTCTTGTGCTCCGCGCCGTGATATTGATACACCCGGCGGATATCCTTTTCCAGTCCGACTGCCGCGACATATCCGACCAGCAGAATGACCTTGATAATGCCTTCCACCACCGAGGTCAGAATACGGGCCTTGGTTGACTCATTGTCCCAGTCGGTCAGTGAAAGAATGCCCCGGGCCGCTGCCGTAGGAGCTACGACGAACAACCCGATGGCCAGGGCCAGGGCCAGGACCACCGCGATCACCATGACAATCGTGACCGTCTTTTTGCTCAGTTTTTCCTCTTCCTTCACGTCCTGCGCCATCCTTCGCAAATTGCTTTTGGATTTTGCGTCACCTTTGCCGTCTTCGCCGCCTTCCCTGTCTTCCGTTTTCACCTCTTCAGAGACCGAGGCCGCTTCGGGCTCGGTTTTTTCCGATTCAGTCAGGTCTGCCCCGGATTCGGGAAGGACGGGCTCGGCCCCGGTCAAAACGACCTTTTCCTCGGGCGTGCTGTCCTGCACCACTTCGGAAACCTCCTGCGCCTGTGCGGACTGCTCATCCGATGCGGCAACAGGGTTCTCCTCATTTTTCTTGTCTTTGGAACCGTCCTTCGTAATGGCGTCGAGCGTTGAGATTTCCGCCGAACGCATCAGGCACTTGTATCCGATTTTCAGCGAATCATAAAAATTGAAAATACCGCGGATAATCGGAAGTTTGAACACTTTGGGACGATTGACTCCCTGCGTCTCCCATACTTCCGAAACAATCTGTCCTTCCGGATTCCGGACGGATAAGGCGCTCTTCTTGGGACCGCGCATCATGACTCCCTCAAGCAAAGCCTGCCCGCCGATGGACGTCTTCATCGCGCAGCCAGAGCCGGGAGCCTGATTCTTATCTTTTTTCTCCTTGTTCCGACTCACAAAATACCTCTTTCTATCTTATGAAAAGAAACACTATTTCAATTTTCGATTATACCACTTTTTTTCCGCCTGTCAACCGATTTGAAAGCAAATCC
>JAFTBN010000039.1 GCA_017455185.1 Clostridia bacterium | reverse complement strand
CACGGAACCGAGGACTCGTGGCAGATAGTATTCCGCACGCCGGGCATGGAGATATCCGCTATAGAAAAGGATTGCTTTTTCAACAAATTCACTCATGCTTTTACAGTTGTCCTGCCGGAATGATTCCGCTATGATCTCTTTTGTCTCCGGCGCGATCCAAAGCGGAAATTTAATCTTTCCCTCAACCACGGGCAAAACACCTCCAAATTGGCGCAGGAACCCCGCTTTTTCCTTAAACAATCGGGCTTTTTTCGTAATCAGAACCCCCTTGCCTTGTTTTTCTGCTGTTTAGGAACCCCCTTCCGAAAAGCCGGAAACTGCCCGCACTGCGGGCAGAAGTGGATGCGGCGGGGCGCTCCGCGACCCCGTTGCTTTCTCCCGCCTCGCCCCTCCGTTCCGCCCTGTGCCTCGTTTTTCAACTCGGCGGCACTTGCTCGAGCGTGTGCTGAGAGCTGAACGCACGCAGGTCTGTGCCGATCCGCTGTCGGAAGAAGATCTCCATCTTTTCGGTCAGCATCAGGCGCTTCTCCTCCGTGAGCAGATACTCGTATTGGTAATCCTGGCCTCGATACCGAACGGTGAGAGACAGAGTGCAGGCTGCCGACTGCTTTTCCATCTCATAGCAGGCTGTGGCGGTGATGCTCTCGCTCGGGACCAGAGCCAAGCCGAACAGTTTTCCTGCGTCCGCAATCAGCGCAAGCCGGAAAGCGATCCGCCGCCCGCTTGCAAAGGAAATGTGATCGAACACCACATCATTGGGAAACAGCCTGCGGGGTACTTCCGTTTTCAGAAATGCGTTTAGTTTGTTGCTTACGGTTATCATCTCCAATCATCATCAAATTCCTCCATCACGAACTGGCCGGGCATGACACCGTCCTGCATCCACCAGTGGAAAATCTCCATCGGGTCAGTGCCCATGCGCCAGGTTCCGTCTATCTTTCCGCGCTTGTCCCGTTCCTGAATCATCTTCTCGAAGGCATGTAAGTATGCAGTCTTATACTTTGACCAGCGGGCAAACTCATTTGAGCGCCCGTGCCGCGTTGCCATTGGACAGCCGATACAGCCAAGTCGGTGGAAGCCCTCGTCGTAGAGGCAACAGTATGGTATTTTTTTCTGACGGATGAATTGCCAGATCTCCGCATCCGTCCAGTCTATGATGGGGTTGAGCGTTGTCTTGTGGCGGCGATAACAGAACTCAACCAACTTTCGGTTTTCATCGTTGTCGTTCATCAGCATTACGCCGCCCTGCCTGGTTGGACGAAAATCCGTGTTGCCGTCCAATTCCTTGTGTATGCTGCGGCTCATGATCGTAACCACTCCCTGGTTATCCTCACGGTTTTTGCTCTCCGCCCAGCGGACACCGGTCACCGTCATGCGCCCTTCGCCGCCGCTCTCCTTGAGTTCCTCGCAGCAATAGCGCACGAGTCTTGTCGGCGGCATCAGCTTGCGCGGGATCAGATTCCACATGGTGATAGGCTTGCCCGCGTCATCCCGCGGCACCTCACGTTCCACATCTCCGTACTGATCCCGGATGAAGCGCACCAGCTCCGGCGGATCGACAGAGGTTACCCGGTAGTGCGCGTCATACTTCGCACCTGCCATATCCAACAGATGCTTGGTTACAACGGAATCCTTCCCACCCGAGAACGCGAGATAGAGGCCTTCCGGTCGTTGGAAGGTCTCTATCCGTTTCAGGGCCATGTCAATTTTTCGCGTCAGTTCGCTCGGCATGAACCTCCGCTTTCTGTTTCGCAGGCGGCTTCACTTTCGGCTTGGGCGGTGCCGCCCTTTTCGCCCGAGCCTCGATGTACTCGCGCACATCGGCGGGAACGGTTTTCTCATACAGCTCCTCAACCATTTTCATGAGTTCCTTCTGCAATGAGGAAGTTTTTTCTTTCTGTAAGTAAAAGGTGAGCGCTTCCAGGCGTTCCGCCTCAATACCAAGGGATACCGTTTCTTTTTCCATTTCATATTGACCTCCTCAGTCATAGTAGATATATGGCACCTTCAACCAGTGCGTCCAACCGCTGCCTTGGAGGTGCGTCTTGACCACACCGTACATAGTGCCCATGGCCTCGATCACTTCACCGTTTCCAATGTAAACGCCGATGTGACCGCTCTGCCAGACGGCAAGGCCGGGGATTTCGGGGATCGTGTCAATCGTGCCGGACTCTGCCGCTGCGTAGTACATCTGATCCGCGCCCACGTCCGGCATTCCGTGGGAGCCGTAGACGATGTTCCCGGTGTCGGAATCGAACCAGCCGTAGCTCTTGATGAGACCCACGCAGTCGGCGGTGCGCCGTCCGATCCAATTGGCACGGATGACGTCCGCGTAGTTGCCGACCGCCTCCGGGTATTGCTCCAGCTTGGAAGCGAAGGCACCCTCGGTCAGGATGTTGCCGAATGTGCCCCAGACGTATCCCCAGCCAGTTTCGTAGGCATTGACCACATAGGCGACTAACCCTTCGGCTGTCTTGGACGGATCAGTCGCGGCGGCAGGCAGGTGCCATGCGGGATCGAAGGGGCCGCCGATGTAGCTGTACCAGCCGTCATAATGCACGTCGCCCATGTCGCCGACGATGATCTTGTAGATGTGCGCGATGTTCTTATAGTCAGCGTCCGTGATCTCTCTGCCCAGCAGCGCGGCCACGCGGTTGTACGCAATACTGAGCGGGAGAGGATGTGCCACGGTATAGCTTTCTTCTTCCTCTGTGATTTCGCCATCCTCATCCTGTACCTCAATGATGTGGGTAGACTCCTCCAT
>JAFTBN010000038.1 GCA_017455185.1 Clostridia bacterium | reverse complement strand
TCCTTCACTGATCTTTAATCTGACAAATACGCCCCTTAAACTGATTTCTTCCCCTTTACGTAGAAATAATGCTGATTTTCTGCCTGTATCCAGCTTAACCCTGTCCAGACTTTCATATACAACATTATCTTCTTTGATGTGAAGGACATATCTGTATTCAGCAACCTCTGTTCTGAAGAATATTTCAAATTCTGTCGGGTTATTCTTTCCATCCTCAGAGAAGATAAACGGCTTAACCGGATATCTGTTGAACTTGTATTCTGCAGCCCTGTTTTGTTTTGCTGCGTGTATCGGCCTTAAAACCATTGTTCCAAGTGCCTGCAGAGCTTCCAGTACATTAGACTTTCCTCCACCATTCGGGCCATAAATTGCAGAAACTGGTAAAAACAATTGTTCGTCGCTGTCTTTGATTACCCGATCTGTATGCTCAGAAATAGCAGCTGCCTGCATATCAAATGTTATTTCATCTCGTATACTCTTATAATTCTTTACTGAGAACTGGCACAGCATAACAAATTCCTCCATCTCTAAGATATTTTTCTTCAGCGTCATTATATCTCAGATTGTTATTTTCGTCAAGTTTTTCGAGATTTTTTCTCGAATTTTCTAGCATAAATTTATTAATTGAGTATTTCATCTATGTAATATCCCCGAAAGTATTATCTATCCGGAGACTAAGGTCTCTAAAAAATTCTCAATAAGATAACGAGCATTTTGAAGAAATGACTGGTGCAAATAATCTCGATGAATATTCGGAAGCGGATGTTGATCGGGGATTCTGCCCTGAAATGAGAAAAGGCCGCGAAACCAAATGGTTTACGCAGCCTTCCCCAAGGGCAACAAGCCCGAACAAGCTCTTCTTATTTGTACTTACGCTTCCGAGCAGCTTCAGACTTCTTCTTCCGCTTTACGCTCGGCTTCTCGTAGTGCTCTCTTTTGCGCAACTCGTTCTGTGTACCCTGGCGGGCATACTGGCGCTTAAAACGACGAAGGGCACTGTCTAAGGACTCGCCTTCCTTGAGCTTTACCTCTGCCATTGATATCCCTCCCCTCGTTTCCTGAAGTATTCCGCCCGGATTTGGGACGAAACCTTTGTCATTATAGCCGAAGGCATCCCGTTTGTCAAGATTGTTTTTCCTTTTTTTCACGCGAATGCAAGAAAAATTCGGATGCGATCCGTCCGTCATAATCCATATCCCGTTTTTCTCCGAAAGTTTTATTGAGTTTGAAAACCTTTGCGGCATCAGGGGTTGAAAAAAAGCGCGAAATGGGGTAAGATTTGGAAGACGGACCGAACCATCATTCAGATTCTATCTTCCATCTATTATATAGAAATGAAACAGGAGAGTGTAAAATGAACAAAAAGCACCTGTCCATCCTCCGCCTGCTGGCCCTTGTCCTTCTGCTGGGCATTCTGGCCTCATGCGGCGTTACCCCTGCGGACGAAACCGGCAAGGAAACTCCTTCCGGCACCGAAAGCGAAGCCGGATCGGCCGAGCCGGTTGAAACGGACGACGAAAGTCAGCCCGGTCAGGTCCCCGGGAGTGAGACCGAATCCGGCGGGAACCCCGGCTCGGAAACTGAAAAGCAGACCGAAAAGCAAACTGAAAAACAGACGGAAAAGGAAACTCCGGGCTCCGACGTGGTCTATCACATCTACCCGTACTTCAACTGGGGACAGGACACCATGGGCAGTGCGGAAGACGCCTTCGCCATGGGGGACAGCATCAACGGCTTCGCCTTCCCGGCGATTGACGTCAGCGGCATGAAATACCTGGAAATGGATTTCTATCTGCCCTCAACCGAAAATCTTTCCAAAGTCACAACCAACACCCAGTTTGAGCTGACTTCCTCAAGCAAATGCGACTTTGAAGAGTTCAACTGGACGGGCGCAAGTTTCCTCAGCGGAGTGAAGCTCACCACCGGCTGGAACCACATCAAAAAGACGCTGCCGAAAAATTCGGATTGCGACTTGACCCGCCTGAATTTCATCCGCTGGTACTGGGTGGCAGGCAACGGCTCCGCCGTCATCGAAGGATGCAAAGTCGCCAATCTGTGCTTCACCTCGGACACCAGCGTTGAGCCCGACCGGGTTGACATCGCCTTTGAAGAACTCACCGCCTTCATTCCGAAAACCGTCTATCCGACCGAAGACGTAGTCGTGGCCCTGATTGACATCACCCAGGAGCCCTACAACGCCGATCCGACCGGCAAGAAGGACGTAACCGAACTGATTAATCTCGCCCTCAGACACGTCAGTTCCAAGGGCGGCGGAACCGTCTGGATGCCGGCCGGCGAATACCGTGTCACCGGCACGATCACCGTCCCCGCCTACTGCACCCTGCGGGGCGACTGGCAGAATCCGGAAACCGGCACGAAATACGGAACCGTC
The DNA here is from genome assembly GCA_017455185.1 of Clostridia bacterium. Classification (GTDB taxonomy): domain Bacteria; phylum Bacillota; class Clostridia; order Oscillospirales; family CAG-272; genus RUG14240. The sequence goes on along the minus strand of JAFTBN010000038.1, from coordinate 21,037 downwards.
ATTCTGGCCGACGTGGAATCCAAAGAAGCAACCCTGGACAACGCCCTGTTCCTGCTGGGCGGTTCGGCAGGTGTGCGCGGCCTTACCGTTTACTATCCCGGACAAAGTCTTGCCAACGTCAAGCCCTTCCCCTTCACGTTCTACTCAAACGGACTGATCGGCGGCAACATGATGCCCTCGGTATACAACTGCACCGTGCTCAACGGCTATCAGGGCGTCGGCGTCTGCACCGACGGCTCGACCGTGCATGAAATGCTGACCGTGGATCACGTATACGGCACCTTCTTCAAGACGGGCGCTGAATTGCGCAACTCGTCCGACGTCGGCACCTGCAAGAGCGTCTACATCGATCCGAAATACTGGGCGCAATCGCCTTACAACACAACCAAGGATTCCGAGGCCGCCATCTCGGCCTATACCGAAAAGAACACCACCGGTCTTCTGATCGGCGACCTGGAGTGGACCGAATTCACCGACATCCACATCAACCACGTTCTGCGCGGCATCCACATCACCAAAGGTACGCGCATTGACTTCGCAGGCTCCTTCTACGACACAACCGTGAAAAACGCCCGCAACGCCCTGCAAGTGGACGCAATCGATACCCGCTGGGGCATGACCATGGTCAACAGCACGCTGGAAGGCAGCAACGGCGCGGCCGTCAACAACTCGGGCGGCATCGTCAAACTGGTCAACGTCAAAACCTCGGGCTCGGTCACGGGAACCGTAACACAGGGAACCTACAGCAACCTTTCCACTCTCGGATACAATCCGGAGGCCTCCTATACCAAAGTCAAGGCCCAACTGTATCTCTTCGACGGCGACAAGACCGGAGAGACGGATGTCTCCTCCGCTCTTCAGGCCCTGCTCAATACGGCAGGCAAAACGGGCGGCGTGGTCTATCTGCCGGGCGGATACTATCAGCTCGCCAAAGCCATCACCGTTCCCGCGGGCGTTGAGCTCAGAGGCTGCGCCGGACTTCCCGGACGCGACCAGGAATCCTCGACCAAGGGCACCATCCTGCTCTCGGCCTACGGGGACGGAAGCACCGACGGCGTAAAAACCCAGGCCCTGATCACCCTGAAACAGGGCGCCGGCGTCAACGGCCTGCGCATCGCTTTCTACCGCAACGGCCCGATGAACGACGCCGACATCAACTCGGCCTATGCCATCCGCGGCGACGGTTCGGGCGTCTATTGCGTGAACTGCGCCATCATCGGAGCGGCGTACGGCATCGATTTCAGCGGCTGCGACAACCATTACATCGCCAAGCTGGCAAGCGCATGCTATTACAACGCCATCCGGGTCGGAGGCAAGAACGGCATCGTGGAAGGCTGTCTGCAGAACGGAACGGTCATGCAGCGGATTTCCTCCTCCTTCTACAGTAAGTGCACCAACTGGATCAAAGGCGCGACCCTGTTCTCCGGATTCTTTGAACCCGTCACCCGTCCTTCCCTTTCCTACCTGATTGTGGAAGAAGGCGACGGAGAAATCCTGTACAACACGTTCGCGTACGGACCGCACGACTTTTTGACCAACCAAGGCGGACAGAACGTCTTCGCGTTCAACCTGGGCTCGGACAACATCGGCGGCGTCCAGACCGTACAGACCGACGGCTCGATGACCGTAGCAGGCATTCTGAGATACAACGGCAATTCCTATAAACTCAGAGGAGGAAAACTGAATCTGTACGCCCGTCTGACCATCAACAACAAGACCGAGAAGGACAGCGAACTGACCTATACGGATCCCGGCGAGCTCGGCACGCTTTACAACGTCAAACCCAATTTTGCCTGGGCCAACGACACCAAGGAAAACGTGACCCGCACCTTCGTCATGGGCAACAGCACCAATCAGCAGTTCAAGTTCGATCCGGTTGACCTGACCGGCATGGAGTACGTCGAATTCGACCTGTACATCCCGGACGTCACCAACTATGACAACCTGACCCGAAACAGCGAGTTTGAGATTTCCTCGGCCGGCACCTGCGACAAGGAAGAGACCCAGTGGAACAACGGCTCGTTCCTGTCGGGCATCAAGATCGAACAGGGTTGGAATCATGTCAAAGTCCGGCTCAAGGAATTCAGCGATACCGACAAGACCTCGGTCAACTGGATCCGCTGGTATTGGGTAGAACCCAAATCCTCCATTTCGGGATGCAAGATTGCCAACTTCCGCTTCACCTCGGATGACAGCATAGAGAAGCCCTGAGCGTCCCATCCATAAACGAAAGCCCCGCGGCGCGCTCCATCCGGAGCGCCCCCGCGGGGCTGTTTTGTCTTTGGACCGCTCAGCGGACCACCAGGTTGATGATCTTGTTGGGAACCACAATCTCCTTGACAATGGTCTTCCCTTCGAGCTGCGCGGCAATCCGCTCGTCGGCGTGAGCCAGACGGAGCGCCTCGTCCTTTTCGCAGTCCATGGGCAGCTTGATAGTGCCGCGGAGTTTTCCGTTGATCTGAACGGCAATCTCCACTTCACGGTCCACCGTCTTGGCGGGGTCGTACTCCGGCCATGCGGCCGCCGAGCAAAGACCCTTTTCGCCCATGCCGGCCCAGATTTCTTCGCACAGATGCGGAGCGACCGGGCAAAGGAGTCGGACGAAAATGCTCAGTTCGTCTCGGGTCAGCTGGCCTACCTCGAAGATTTCGTTGATGAGTTTCATCATCGCGGCGATGGCCGTATTGAATTTCATCTCTTCGATGTCTTCCGAAACCTTCTTGATGGTCTTGTGGAACGAAGATTCAAGCTTCGGCGTCGAGCCCGTTCCCCGGACGATGCCGGGCAGGTCGGCCACACGCTCCAGGAAGCGCTTGCAGCCCTTGACCGAGTCTTCGGACCAGGGGGCGGCCGAGGCGTAATCCCCCATGAAGAGCACGTAGGTGCGCAGCGTATCCGCTCCGTATTGGTCGATTACGTCGTTGGGATCGACCACGTTGCCGAGCGACTTGGACATCTTCACGCCGTTGGCGCCCAGGATCAGGCCCTGGGCCGTCCGCTTGGCGTAAGGCTCCGGACAGGGCACTTCCCCGATGTCATACAGGAACTTATGCCAGAATCTCGAATAGATCATATGACGGGTCACGTGTTCCATACCGCCGTTGTACCAGTCGACCGGCAGCCAGTATTTCATCTTGTCATAGTCGGCAATACCGGTTTTGCAATGCGGGTCGACGTAGCGGATGAAGTACCAGGAGGAACCCGCCCATTGCGGCATGGTGTCGGTCTCGCGGCGCGCGTTGCCTCCGCAGCGCGGGCACTTGCACCGGACAAAGGATTCGATCTTAGCCAGCGGGCTCTCGCCGCCCTCGCCGGGTTCGAATTCCTTGACTTCGGGCAGTTTCAGCGGCAGCTGATCGTACGGAACCGGAACGATTCCGCAATGCGGGCAGTGTACGATTGGGATGGGCTCGCCCCAGTATCTCTGGCGGTTGAACGCCCAGTCCTTCATCTTGAACTGCACGCCCTCTTCTCCGATGCCCATCTGCTCGAGTTTCCCGATCATGCGGGAAATGGCTTCCTTCTTGGTGGAAATCCCGTTGAGAAAATCCGAGTTGACCATCGGTCCGTCGCCCGTGTAGGCCTCGGCGGAAATATCCCCGCCGCTGATGACTTCCCGGATTTCAAGGCCGTATACCTTGGCAAAATCGTAGTCGCGCTGGTCGTGCGCCGGAACCGCCATAATGGCGCCGGTTCCGTATCCCATCATGACGTAGTCGGCCGCAAACACCGGAATCTTCTCTCCGGTCAGCGGGTGGATGGCGCAGATGCCCTCGACCCGGACGCCCGTCTTGTCCTTGACCAGCTGGGTCCGCTCGAACTCGGTCTTCTTCTGGCACTGCTGCTGGTAAGCCTCCAGTTCGGCCCGGTTTCGGATCCGGTCGGCGTACTTGGAAAGAATCGGATGCTCGGGTGCGATGACCATGAAGGTCACGCCGAAGAGCGTATCCGGGCGCGTGGTGTAGATGCGCAGTTTGTCCTCGATACCGTCCAGGGCGAAGTTGACGAAGGCGCCCGTGGATTTGCCGATCCAGTTCTCCTGCTGCTGGCGGATGTTGGGCAGATAGTCCACCTCGTCCAGACCCTTGAGCAGTTTGTCTGCGTAGCGCGTGATGCGCAGATACCAGACGTCCTTTTCCTTCTGAATGATGTCGCTGTGGCAGATGTCGCACTTGCCGCCCTGGGAGTCCTCGTTGGACAGGACCACCTTGCAGGACGGGCAGTAGTTCACCAATGCCTTGTCCCGGAAGACCAGGTCGTTCTCGAACATCTTCAGAAAGATCCACTGGGTCCAGTGATAATAGTTTTCATCGGTCGTATCGATGACGCGCGACCAGTCAAACGAGAATCCGGCCCGTTTGAGCTGCTCGGTAAAATGCTTGATGTTGCGGTCGGTGGTGACGCGGGGATGCACGCCGTTCTTGATGGCGTAGTTCTCGGCCGGCAGACCGAACGCGTCAAATCCGATGGGAAACAGTACGTTGTAACCCTGCATCCGGCGCTTGCGCGAAATCACTTCCAGACCCGAATAGGCCTTGATGTGTCCTACGTGCATGCCGGCGCCCGAAGGATACGGGAACTCGACCAGCGCATAGAACTTCTTCTTATCGGATTTGTCCTGCGCGTGGAAGATGCCCTGCTCCTCCCATTTTTTCTGCCATTTTTGCTCAATGGAAGCAAAATCGTATTTCATGCCTGTTCCTCACTCTCCGAGACGTATTTCTCGCTCTTTACGTCCGCGTACAGATTTTCCAGATTGTAAAATTCCCGGGTTTCCCGGCTCATGATGTGCACCATGACGTTGCCGTAGTCCAGAACGGCCCAGGTGCCCCCGTTTCTCCCCTCGGTGTGGACCGGGTGCTCCCCCTTTTGTCCCAGCCAGTATTCCACGTCGCCCGAAAGGGACTGGACGTGGGTTCTGGAAGTACCGCCGGCGAGAATCATGAAATCCGCCAGATCCGACGTATTCCCCAGATGGAGCACGCGGATATCGCGGGCTTTTTTCGCGTCCAGCACCCGGCAGATTGCCTTGGCAAGCTGCTCGGAAGGAACGCCCTTCAATGTCTCGATCCCCGAAATGGGATCCATTCCATTCATTTCGTCCTGCATATCTTGATCCTTTCCATTCATTCTTTCTTTTCCTTTTCTGCTTCTGCCCTCGCTGCCATCGCTGCCCTCGCCTGCTCCAGAAGCAGGTCGTTGCGGGCACTGATTGTCTCCTCGCTGACCGGAGTTCCTTCTTCCAGCAGATTGCGGATGGTCATGTCGTACGAAGCGATGAGCACCGCCCGCAGATGGTCCGCCCGCTCCCGGTCGTCCATGCGTTCGGGATGCGCGTCCCAAAACATGGAACGCAGCGCCACGCAGTCTGGGAACTTCCTTGTGTCGTCGATGTAATCCGCCAGATACAAAAGCCGCTCGGACACGGTCATGCCGGCCCGTCCGGTCGTATGCCAGCGAACCGCCGATACGACCGTCAGCGTGGCAAAATCGGGAAAGCGGTCGGGCAGAAGCGCCGCGGCCGTTTTGGCGTGGAAGGTCTTGGGGGTCAGCTCATCGAGCGGCGTGACCCGGATTCCGTACTCCCGGCAGACGCGCAGATGGTCTTCCGTGCTCCAATGCTTGGTCAGGTCGTGCAGAAGGCCCGCCGCCTGCAGTTCGGACTTATGTCCGGGGTCGTACAGATCCGCCAGGCGTCCGACCATGTCGCAGACCGCCGCGGAATGCAAGAAGCGCTTCTCGGGCAGAAGAAGGCGGACTTTTTCCGAAAGCCCCGCGAGCTGCTCCTGCGTAAAGACGGGTTCATTCTTCCTGTCCATCCCGGTACAATCCTTTCTCCTTTATGTAGCGGCATACCGCGGCCGGCACATAAGGGGATATATCTTCCCCCCGGCGCACCATGTCCCGGATTTGGGTCGAAGAGACCTCAATGGGGTCCACGACGATCCGCCGCACCATCTTGTGGTATTTTTCCATGTATTCGGCCAGTTTGCCCTTGATCCGTTCCTCCAGAACCGGGTCGTTCTCCCGCCGGACGTACACCGGATAGGAGAGCCGGAAAATCTCGTCCGCCCGGTACCAGCTGTCCAGCGTCAGGACCATGTCGGTCCCGCAAAGGAGAAACAGCCTTGTGTCGGGCGCGGTCAGGGCCCGGAGGGTATCCACGGTATAGGAAGGTCCTTCGCGCCGCACCTCGAGGTCCGACACCAGCACCCCTTCCATGCCCGAGAAGGCCAGCTCGCACATTTTCAGCCGCTCGGCGGCAGGCGGCAGATTCCGCGCTTCCTTATGAGGCGGGATCCGGGCCGGCATGACGAAGACGTAATCCAGCCACATCTGCTTCATGAAAGCCTTCACGGCCTGCACGTGTCCGTTGTGCACCGGAGAAAAAGTTCCCCCGTACAGTCCGACCCGCAGCGTCCTCTCCTGCTCCTGTTCCTGTTCCTGCGTCATTTCTTCGTTTTGGCTCATGACGTCTTTCCGCCCAGTTTCAGGGAAATGTTCCGGCGGCTCTTGTCGGAGGACGGACGGAACAGGATCACCTTTCGTCCGATGGCCGCCACCGGCACCGCCTTCAGTTCGGTGCTGAGCACTTCGAGCGCTTCCTTCACTTCAAGCGGACAGGTCTCGAGCACCGAGAGCTTGATCAGTTCCCGCGCTTCGAGCGCGTCGCCCAGGGTGGCGAGCAGCGCGGGGGTGACCCCTTCCTTGCCCACCTGCATGATGGCGGTCATTTTGCCCGCCTCCGAGCGCAGATACGCCCGGTCCCTGCTGGATAGAACCATACTCATTGTTCGACCTTGCCTTTCTCCAGGTACCGCTTCAGGGCCAGAGCCAGCGCGCGCACGGCACACCCCCGGTGGGACACGGCGTTCTTTTCCTCCTCGCTCAGCTGCGCGAAGGTCTTCTCCAGCGCGGGATACCAGAACAGCGGGTCGTATCCGAATCCGCCTTCCCCCTGCGCACGGTCAAGCAGCGTTCCTTCGCAGACGCCCTCCACCTGAATGGGATGGTCCGGGTCGTCCGGAAAAACGCAGGCCATATCGCAGATGAAGGAGCAGGAGCGGTCCTCCTTTCCTTCCATACGGGAAAGCAGGAGCGCGTTGTTGTCCGCGTCCGAATGTCCCTGCCCGAAACCGTTGATTTCGGCGTAACGGGCCGAGAAGACGCCCGGTTCTCCGTCCAGCGCCGACACCGAAAGACCCGAGTCGTCCGCCAGACCAATAAGGCCGGTCGAGGCGGCCGCGCGCGCCTTGATCAGGGCGTTCTCGGCAAAGGTGGTTCCGGTTTCCTCCACCGTTTCCGTAATGCCTGCCTCATCCAGGGAAAGCAGTTCCACACCCGGCAGATACTGCGACAGAAGAGCGTTCAATTCTCGTATTTTTCCCTTGTTACGGGAACCGACTACCATCCGTAACGTTTGTTCCATGGCCATCACCTCAATCTTCGAACAATGCCTGAGCGAACTCCTCGCCGGAGAACGGCTGCATATCCTCGATTTTTTCGCCGACGCCGATGAATTTCACCGGCAGTCCGAGTTCCTTATGCACCGAGAGGATCATGCCTCCCTTGGCGCTTCCGTCCATCTTGTTGACCACAAGGCCGGTCAGTTTGGCCGCCTTGCTGAATTCCTTGGCCTGCAGGATTGCATTCTGCCCGGTCGTGGCATCCAGGACAAGCAGATTCTCCCGGCAGGCGTCCGGCAGTTCCCGGTCGATGACGCGGTCCATCTTAGACAACTCGTTCATCAGATTGGTCTTGTTGTGAAGCCGTCCCGCCGTGTCGATGATCAGCACGTCGGCCTCGCGTTTCTTGGCCGCGTGAATGGCGTCATACACCACAGCCGCGGGGTCCGAGCCCTCGCTCTGCCGGACCAGTTCGACGCCCGCCCGGTCGCACCAGACGGCCAGCTGGTCAATGGCCGCCGCGCGGAAGGTATCCGCCGCCGCCACCACGACTTTCTTGCCCTGCTTGCGAAGCTGATTGGAAATCTTGCCGATGCAGGTGGTCTTGCCCGCCCCGTTTACGCCGATGATCAGCACCACGGTGGGTTTGGTGTCCAGCCGGAGCGGCTCGCCGTCCCCGATCATGTCCTTGATGATTTCCTGCAGGGCCCCTATGACCTGCTCCTTTTCCTTGAGCCGTCCGTCCTTGATCCGGCGGCGCAGCTCCTCTATGATTTCCTCGGTGGTTTCGACGCCCACGTCGGAAGTGATCAGAATCTCCTCCAGTTCGTCGAGCATATCCTCGTCGACCCGGACAAAATGGGAAAGCATATTGTGAATGCTGCCGAACAGCGCATTCTTGGTCTTGATCAGACCGGCTTTCAGATTAGCTAAAAAGCCCATTCCATTCGCCTTTCTCGTTCTTTTGTACCGAACCCACGTCCAGCATGAAGATTTTGGAAATGCCGTGTTCTGGCATGGTCACGCCGTACAGACGGTCTGCCGCCGCCATGGTTCCGCGGCGGTGGGTGATCAGGATGAACTGGGTTCCGTCGGTGTATTTCTTGATGTATTGCGCCAGACGCTCCACGTTGACCTCGTCCAGTGCGGCCTCGATCTCGTCCAGGAAGCAGAACGGGGTCGGATTGACCTTCAGGATCGCAAAGAACAGCGCGATTCCCACGAAGGCCTGCTCGCCGCCCGAGAGCTGCACCAGGTTCTTGATGATCTTTCCGGGAGGCGCCGCCTTGATTTCGATGCCGGATTCCAGGATGTTGTCCGGATCGGTCAGGGAGAGTTCGGCCACACCGCCTCCGAAGAGTTCGGTGAAAGTGGACGCAAAGTTCTCGTTGATCTGGTTGAAAGCGGCCGTAAACGCTTCCTTCATGCCGCTCTCGAGTCCCTCAATCACCTTGAGCAAGTCCTCGCGCGCGGCGTTCAGGTCGTCGATCTGCGCCTTCATCTCGTCGTAACGGGCCTTCTTGGCCGTGAACTTCTCGGCCGCGCCGAGGTCCACGTGCCCGATGTTGCGGAGTTTGTTCGCGCAATCCCGGCGGATCTTTTCCAGTTCCGCGTGTTCCTCTTTGGTCGCGGGCTGAAGTCCGGACTCGGCCACCTGCGCACGGGTCAGTCCGTGCTCGTCCCAGAGCTGGGTGGACAGTTTGTCCTGGGTCTCTTCCAGACGGGCCAGTTTCTCCTCGTTCTGGGTATGCAGACGGATGACGTTTTCCTTTTCGTTCATCCGCTCGGTGATGCGCTCGTTGGTCTGGTTCATCCGGGTCTGGAATTCGGCGCCGGCCGAATCGTACTGTCCCATCTGCGCGATAAGGTCCTTGATTTTCTCCTCGCATTGCGCGATTTTGGCGCGGTCCCCGTTGACCTGTTCCTCGGACTGACGGATCAGGCGTTCGCATTCGGCGATGTCCGCCCTGCGTTCCCGGATCTGCTGCTCGAGTCCGGCCAGCCGTCCGCGCGCGTCGAGCGCATAGCGGCGCTCCACGTCCGCGTCCTTTTCGGCCGACTGGATATCCAGCTCGAGAGCCTGCACCCGGCGCATCGCCTCGGCGGCGCTGTCGCTGGCGTCCTGGCTCTCCTCGTATTTCTGCTGGCGCACTTCGCGCCGGCGGTCGATGTCGGACTGAATCGTCCCGGCCTGCTCTTCCAGGCGGACCATCTCCTCTTCGGAGCGGGCCCTCTGGTCCACCAGGCGCGAGAATTCCTGCGCCAGGTCGTCCATACGGGATTTGTGCAGTTCGGTCGCGCCGGCCGCCCGGTCTGCCTCACGGCCCTTGGCGTCGCGCAGTTTTTCCAATGTGAAGCGCCGCATGTCGGCGTTCTGGAGTTCGGACACGGCCTGCCCGAGTTTTTCCTCGCATTCCTTCCGCTCGCCCTCGGCCTTTTCGGCCGCGGCCTTCAGCGTTTCCAGTTCGCTCTCCAGCTGCCGGATCTGATGCGCGCGCTCGAGTACCGAGCCGCGCCGGTTGAACGAACCGCCCGTAAACGAGCCGCCCGCGTTGATCTGCTGGCCGTCCAGGGTTACGACCTTGACGCGGAAATGTTCCGCGCGGGCCATTTCGGACGCGTGATCCAGCGTATCGAAGACCAGGGTCCGTCCGAGCAGCGATCCGATGACGCCCCTGAATTTGGCTTCGCACTGAACCAGCTCGCTCGCCACGCCGATGTATCCCGCGTGGCGCCTGGCGTCCTCCATCTCCTTTGTGGGAGTCTGGGGCTGCATGGAGGTCACGGGCAGGAACGTGGTTCTTCCCGCGTCAGCCCGCTTGAGGTCCTCGATGGCGGCCTTGGCGGTCTCTTCGTTCTCCACCACCACGTGCGAAAGGCTGTTGCCCAACGCGCTGTCCATGGCGGCAATGTAGGCGTCCTCCACCTTGATGACCGAGGAAAGCGGTCCGAAGACCGTTCCGGCCGGACGGCCGTCCCGGGTGCGGATCCTTCCCTCTTCGAAATCCTGCATCACGCGCTTGACCGCGTTGCCGAATCCCTCGTAATTCTTTTCCATATTGCGGATGGTCGCAAGACGGGAGGCCACGCTGTCCCGCTCGAAGGCGGCCTTGTGGGAGGCCTCGGTCCGCTTTTCCCGCTCCGCCCGGAGTTCTTCGGCCCGTTTGGCCAAAGTCTGCCTCTTTGACTCGTTGTCCTCGTAATCCCGGACGTACGCGTCGTATTGCTTCTTCTGCTTTTCGGCCTCGGTCCGCAGCTCCTCGAGTTTTTGGGCCATGGCCTCGACCTCGCGGTCGTAATCCTGATTCTGCTGTTCGGCGTTTTCGGCGGCCGACCGGCACACCGCGATGCGGGCCTGCACGTCCGACAGCTGCCGGATCAGCTCGTTGATCTGCTCCAGGCTCTCGTCGAGTTCCCGGTTCAGATCCCGGAAAGCCTCGTTGGCCGCGGTCTGCTCGGAGAGGGCCTTTTTGCGTCCGGCTTCGAGCTCCTCCAGGTTCGCCTTGAGTTCCCGCTCCTTCTTTTCGTGCTCTTCGCAGGAGGCCTTCTCAAGCCCGATCTGCCGCTCGGATTCGGCCATCAGCCGCCGGCTCGCCTCGGCGTTGCCGGAAAGTCTCCGCTGCTCGCCCGACTGGGTGTTGATGTCCAGTTCAAGGGCATGCTTTTCCTCGGACAGAGCCTCCTTCTGACCCAGCAGTTCCCTGGATGCCTCGCGCTCGCCTTCGGCGCGCTCCTGCATCCGGTCGTATTGCACTTTCAGCCCGCGGATGGCGTCGTCCAGATTGTCCAGCTCCAGTTTGGACAGATCCAGGGCACGCCGGGCGTTCTCCACCTCCCGGCGGATGCGGTCGGTGTCGTAGAGCCACAGGCGGATGTCGACTTCCTTCTTCTGCTCCATCAGCTCGATGGCGCGCTTGGCCTTTTTCGCCTCGTTCTCCAGAGGTCCGATTTCGGCCTCCAGTTCGTTGAAGACCAGCATCACCTTTTCCAGGTTGTCCTGGGCGTTGGCCAGACGCCGCTCGGCGTCGTTCTTGTTCAGACGGTATTTCGCAATGCCCGAAGCGTCCTCGAAGATGGTCCGTCTCTCGTCGCTCTTGCGGGATACGATGTCGGCAATCCGGCCCTGTCCGATGATGGAATAGCCGTCGCGTCCGACGCCCGTGTTGAGGAAGAGCGTATAGATGTCCTTGAGCCGGCAGGCGCGCTTGTTGATGAAATATTCACTCTCACCGCCCCGGTAGTACCGTCTTGTCACGGTTACCTCGTCGAACTCGCACTCCAGCCGCTGGAACGGGTCCCGGTTGTCAAAGGTCACCGAAACCTCGGCGTACCCCATGGGCCGCCGGCTGTCCGCGCCGCCGAAGATGACGTCCTCCATCTTGGAGCCGCGCAGTTCCTTGGAGGAAATCTCTCCGAGCACCCAGCGCATCGCGTCCGAGATGTTGGACTTGCCCGAGCCGTTCGGACCCACGATGACGGTCACGCCGGCCGAGTTGCCCTCGGTATTTTCAAAATTCAGTTTTGTCTTGTCCGGAAAGGATTTAAATCCCGTCATTTCCAGTGTCTTAAGGTACAAGATTCCACCTCCTGCATCGATTCATTGCTTCTTCTGCTCCGCCTCGAAGCGGACCGTCAGCCGGTCCGAATCCGGCGGATATAGGCCCCGGATCCGGACCCGGACTCCGGGATATGCGCTCTCCCAGCGCATGCGGTTTTCCTTTTTCTGGCCCGAGACTTTGGACTCGGCCCCGCGGGGCACTTCGATGACCCACTGCCCGGGTCCGGTTACCGGTCCCCGGCGGGCCATTTCGGCCTCGACCCGTTTTTGGTATACGAGCGACCAGACCCTCTCGCCCAGAGCGCTTTCCTTCGCGCCGTCCACGGCCACCCCGGGATTGCGGAGCGACTCGTTCTCGCACAGTCCGATGCGCAAAACCTTCACGCCGGCCTGCCGAAAGAGTTCGAGCACCGCGGCGGTCCGCCGCAGCATCTCCTGCTGACCCGGCGGGGTATAGTCCCCTTCCCGGCACATCCGTTCCAGGTCGGTTCCGGCAAAGACCACGAGCGGATAGATGCGTGCCTCGCACGCGCCCGCGCGTATGATCCCCTGTGCCGTTTCCGTTTCATCCTCCGGGGTCGAACCCGGAAGGCCTGTCATCATCTGTCCGGCAAACGGAATGCCTGCTTTCCGCAAGCGCTCCATGGCGTCCATGGCGCAGGCGGCGTCGTGTCCCCGACGGATCTTTTGCAGCACCCGGTCCGACAGACTCTGGATGCCGAGTTCCACGCAGGACAAAGGATACCCTTTCAGGAAGTCGACCGTGTCCCCGTCCAGACAGTCCGGGCGGGTCGAAAAACGGATGCCCTTGGCCCGTCCGTCCCGGACAAAGGAAGCGGCGATGTCCAGGTAAGCCTGTTGCGCCTTGCGGGGGATTCCCGTGAAGGTTCCGCCGAAAAAAGCGATTTCGGCCTCGTCCCCCTCGGGGACCGATGCGGCATAGCGCTCCAGTTCCTGCCGGACCAGGTCCGCGTCCCACACGTCCGCCTGTCCCGTGATGCTTCTCTGGTCGCAGAAAACGCAACGGTGGGGACAGCCGTAAAAGGGGACGAAAACGGGCAGATTATGATGTTTCATTCCGGTTGACCAGGCCGAACAGAACGAGCGCCTCGCGCGCCGCCTGCACCTCGGCCTTCTGGACCTTGGGTCCTTTTCCCTGCCCGATCTTGTTGGAATTGAGATAGACTTCCACGGTATAGCGTTCGGGACCGGGCAGCCCGGTGTCCCCGACCGTCCGGTATTCGGGCAGATTGCCGTCCTGCTGCTGGGTCAGCTGCTGCAAAAGGGATTTGTAATCCTTGGTATAGTTGAACCGGCGCAGCTCCTCCATCTCGGATTTCAGGAACGGCAGAACGAACGAGCGAACCGCCCCGATTCCCTTCTCGCCTCTGCCGCTGTCCAGCCAGATGGCGGCGATCAGCGCCTCGAAGGCGTTTTCCAGGATGGTCGGGTTCTCCCGGTTCTTCTGTTCTCCCACGCCCAGATAGAGATAGGTTCCAAGACCGATCCCCGAAGCGTAGGAGGAAAGCGCCTCCCCGCACACCATGCCCGAGCGCAGCTTGCTCAGCTTTCCCTCGGGAAGCGTGGGAAACGTGTCATACAGATATTCGCTGGTGACGAAGGAAAGAATGGAGTCTCCCAGAAATTCCATGCGCTCGTTGCAGAGCAGATGCGAATCCGCCGCCCCGGTCTCATGGGCATAGGAGGAGTGCATCAGGGCCTGGACGAGCAGCGTCCGGTCGGCAAACGCGTATCCGATGCGCTCTTCCAGATTTCCCAGGGTTCGGTTCCCGGCCAGCTCCGAAAGAATCTGATTGTGGGTTTTAATCCGGCTCTCCATGCGTTCCTTCCCCGGACGGTTCGAGTTCCGCCCGTATCTTTTCCATCTGTTCCAGCGCCCGGCAGGCATAGGCCTCGTTGCGGGCGTTCTTGCCGCCTTTGACCTTCCGGTCCAGCGGCGCGATGATGCCGAAGTTGGCGTTCATCGGCTGAAAGGGTCCGGTCGTGCCCCGGCTGACGTAATAGGCCATCGCGCCCAGCATCGTGCTGTCCGGGAAAACATACTCCTCCAGTCCCGCGGCCAGGCGCCCCGCGTTGGTTCCCGCGACAAGGCCCGAGCCGGCCGACTCGACGTACCCCTCGACTCCGGTCATCTGTCCGGCGAAATACAGGGGCGCCCCGTCCCGCTTCAGCAGGCGGTAGGTCGGACTGAGAACGCCGGGCGAGGAAAGATAGGTGTTGCGGTGCATCACGCCGTAGCGCAGAAACTCCGCGTTCTCCAACCCGGGAATCAGGCCGAATACCCGGCGCTGTTCGGGAAACGTCAGATGCGTCTGGAAGCCGACCAGGTTGTACATACTACCCTTTGCGTTCTCCTTGCGCAGCTGCACCACCGCATAGGCTTCCCTGCCCGTGCGGGGATCCCGCAATCCGACCGGTTTCATCGGGCCGAAGCGCAGCGTGTCATATCCGCGCCGCGCCATCACCTCGACCGGCATGCAGCCCTCGAAGACCGTCAGGTCCTTCTGGCTGTCCGAATCGAAGTCGTGCAAAGGCGCCTCCTTGGCCGAGAGCAGCGCCTCGTAAAAGGCGCGGTACTGGACCTCGTTCATCGGGCAATTGAGATAATCCGCGTCGCCCCGGTCCCACCGGGAAGCCGCGTAAACGATGTCATAATCAAGAGACGCGCCGTCCACGATGGGCGCGGCCGCGTCGAAAAAGTGCAAACCCGCAAGGCCCAGTTCCCCGGAAAGGTACGAGGCCAGGCCGTCCGAAGTCAAAGGACCCGTCGCCACGACCGTGATCTCGTCCCGGGGCAGTTCCTTCACTTCGCCCGGCTCGACCCGGATATCCGGGCAGTTTTTCACCGCGCGCGTGACGTAATCCGAGAACAGGACCCGGTCGACCGCCAGAGCCGAACCCGCCGGAACGCGGGTCGCGTCCGCCGCTTCCAGAACGACGGAATGCAGCCGGCGCATTTCCTCCTTGAGCAAACCCACGGCGTTGGTCCGGGCGTCCGAGCGGAGCGAATTGGAGCAGACCAGCTCGGCAAACGAGGGCGCGTGATGCGCGGGGGTATATTTTTCGGGCTTCATCTCGTGCAGGACCACCGAAGCGCCCTGACGGACGGCGGCAAGCGCCGCTTCGCATCCGGCCAGTCCGGCGCCGATGACGTGCACAAGAGGCTTCTTGTCGCTCACGTCTCAGTCCTCCGCCTTTTGCGGGGCGGTCTCGCCGGCCGAAAGAAGCCGTGCGACCTCCTCCTCGCTCATGGTGTCGGGTTCGGAATAGGTGCATCCTTCGCTCTTGCACACGAGCACGTGTCCGTCCCGTCCCTTGTGGCGGTAGAGCAGTCCGCCGCAAACCGGGCATTTCTTGTCCAGGGGCATATCCCAGGAGGAGAAATCGCAGTCCGGATAGCGCTCGCATCCGAAGAACATCATGTGGTTGCGTCCGTACCGGACCAGGATCTTCGAACCGCACTTCGGGCAAGGAACGTCCAGCGCCCGGTTGTGCTGCTTGGTATAGCGGCAGTTGGGATAGTTCGAGCAGGCGTAGAACACGCCGAACTTCCCGTTGCGCAGCACCAGGGGCGCTCCGCATTTTTCGCACTTCTCGCCCTGGAGCACGGGATCCATCTTCTTGAATTCCTGGTTGTTGAGCTGGGCGAGCTGCTTGGTATTTCTGCAGTTGGGATAATTGGAGCAGGCGGCGAATTTGCCGAACTTGCCGGTCTTGAGCACCATGGGCGCGCCGCACTTTTCGCATACGGCGTCCAGCTTTTCGGGCTCGAGTTTGACGTTCTTGTCGTCCAGTTTCTCCTCGGCGACTTTGAGCGAGGATTCAAACGGCCCCCAGAACTGTTCGAGGACGTCCCTGGAGGTTCCCTCCCCCTGCTCGATGCCGTCCAGGCGCGTCTCGAGCTGAGCGGTGAACTTGTAATCCACGATGTCGGGAAAATAGTCGTTCATCAGATCGGTGGTCACCTTGCCCAGATCCGTGGGAAGGAGCGACTTGCCGTCCCGCTTGACGTATCCGCGCTCGACGATGGTCGTGATGATAGGCGTGATGGTGCTCGGCCGTCCGATTCCCAGTTCCTCGAGCGCCCGGATCAGGGACGCCTCGGTGTAGCGCAGGGGCGGTTCGGTGAAATGCTGCTTGCGTTCCAGACCGGTCAGTTCCAGTTTCGTCCCGGCCTCGAGATCGGGCAGACGGATGTTCTCACTGACCGAGTCGACGTCGGCGCGCTGCACCTGCTCGTCCTTGAGTTCCTCGTACACCGTCATATAACCCGGGAAGGTCACCCGGGAACCCGTCACGCGGAACGTATACGCGTCGATCTTGATGTCCACCCGGCGGGTCT
Source organism: Clostridia bacterium (assembly GCA_017455185.1). Classification (GTDB taxonomy): domain Bacteria; phylum Bacillota; class Clostridia; order Oscillospirales; family CAG-272; genus RUG14240. The sequence continues at coordinate 4,710 of JAFTBN010000038.1, read as the reverse complement.
GCACTTCGGCGCTTGCCATCTGCGAGGCGACGAAGCGGTCCCAGATCAGACGGTACAGACGGTACTCGTCCAGATTGAGGAACTTGCGGATCTTCGCGGGTTCCAGGTCCATTCTCGACGGGCGGATGGCTTCGTGCGCATCCTGCGCGCCTGCCTTGGCCTGGTAGTTGTTGGGCCTTGCGGGATAGTATTCCTTCGAATATTTTCCCTCGATGTATGCTTTTGCCTGGGCCTGCGCCTCGTCCGAGACGCGGAGCGAGTCGGTACGCATGTAGGTAATGAGACCCTGAATGCCTCCGAACTCGGTTCCCAGATTGATTCCTTCGTAGAGTTTCTGCGCCACCGACATGATCTTGCGGGACTGCATCCCGAATTTCCGGGAAGCTTCCTGCTGCATGGTCGAGGTGGTGAAAGGCGGTGCCGGATGCTTTTTGGTCTGCGTGTCCTTGACCGCGCTCACCTCGGGAGTCTTTCCCTTCAGAGCCTCGAGGATCCGGTTGACCTGTTCCTCGGAACTCAGGCGCAGATGGCCTCTGCGGTCCCCGTGGAAGCGGGCCTCGAAACTCTGTCCGTTCAGGGCGAACGTGCCGCTGATGGTCCAGTATTCCTCGGGCTTGAAGGACTCGATCTGCTCCTCGCGCTCCACGATGAGTTTGGCCGCGCAGGACTGAACGCGTCCGGCCGACAGGCCGTTGTGCACGTTTTTCCAGAGCAGCGGGCTGATTTTGTATCCCACGATCCGGTCCAGGATCCGGCGGGCCTGCTGGGCGTCGACCAGCGCCATGTCGATGTGCCGCGGGTTCTTGATGGCCGCCTTGACCGCCGTCTTGGTCACCTCGTTGAAGGTGATGCGGTTGGTCTGCTCGAGCGGGATGCCCAGCACCTGGGCCAGATGCCAGGAAATGGCCTCGCCCTCCCGGTCCGGGTCGGTTGCCAGATAGATCTTCCCCGCGTTTTTCGCTTCCTCCCGGATGGAGCGGATCACCTCTCCCTTGCCCCGGATGTTGATGTATTTCGGTTCGAACCCGTTCTCGATGTCCACCCCGAGCTGGCTCTTGGGCAGGTCCCGGACGTGTCCGACCGAAGCAATGACCCGGTATCCGGCTCCGAGGTATCCCCGGATGGTGGGCGCCTTGAAGGGCGACTCCACGATGACCAGATTCGGGCCTGTCTTCTTCTTTGCTTTCTCGTTTTCCGTTTTCTTCGGTGCAACGGTTTTCTTCACTGTTTTTTCCTTTGCCATTCGTTCCTTTATCCAATCCGAAATCAGTCTTGTCTTTTGTCCGATTCTTCCCCGACGCCCCGGCCCCAGAGCTCCCAGAGCAGGATGCCGCCGGCCACCGCCGCGTTGAGCGATTCGGCCCCCGGATCCATGGGAATGGTCAGGCCCGAAGTGCAGGCGTCCCTGACGTCCGCGCTCAGCCCGTGCCCCTCGTTTCCGATGACCACCGAGTCCCCTTTCTTCGTCCGCATCCGGCCCAGTGTCTGCGCGTTCCCGGCCGGCACGGCGGCAAACACACGTCCGCCCAGACGGGTACGGGCCCGGATTGCCCCCGGAAGGTCCTGTACGGCGTACAGGTTCCGGTCGAAAACGGTCCCCATGGAGGCCCGCAGAAGCTTGGGATGATAGAAATCCGCGCAATCCGGTCCGCAGACCACGTCGCGCACGCCGAAGGCGGCGGCCGAACGGATCAGGGCGCCCAGATTCTCGGGATTCTGCACCGCGTCCAGAAACAGGATGCCCCGGTTCGTGTCACGCAGGACTTTCTGAAAAGAATCTTCATCTATTATAGTCGATTTGGAAAAATTGTCAATATAGCAGGCCCGTGCAATTACGCCCTCGGGCGCTTTTTCATCCGAGATGCGGTCGAACAGGCCGGGCTCGACCAAATAGACCGGAATCCGGTCATACGCGGGGTCCTTGCGGCACAGTTCGTCCCACTCCGCCTCGACGTCCCGGCGCACAAACACGCACTCGATCTTCACGCCCCTGGCCACCGCTTCCCGGACCAGTTTCCATCCGTCCATCCGGAACCGGCATGCGCTGTCCCTGCCCTTGCGAGAGTCCAGCTTGCAAAGGGCCGAAAGGTTCGGATTCTGCCTTGATGTGATAAGCAAACGCTCCATTTTTCCTCCTTGCGGGGACCCGCGGCCCGGTTTTTCCGCTTCCCCTTTTACGACAAAAACCCGATGCGTGCATCGGGTTTTTTCAAGTCGAACTGCTTATGCCTGTGCGGCGGCCTTTGCCTTCTCAGCCAGAGCTGCGAACGCTTCCTTGTCGTTGACGGCGATGTCAGCCAGAACCTTGCGGTTGAGGTTGATGCCGGCCAGCTTCAGACCATGCATGAAGCAAGAATAGTTCATGCCGTTTACTTTTGCCTGCGCGTTGATCCGTGCGATCCACAGACGGCGGAAATCTCTCTTGCGGAGTTTACGGCCGATAAACGCGTAGTTGCCGCTCTTCATGACGGCTTGCTTCGCCATCTTGAAATGCTTGGACTTTGCGCCCCAATAGCCTTTGGCAGCCTTTAAAACCTTTTTTCTTCTTTTTCTTGTATTGAGAGCACCTTTCACTCTTGCCATGGTTTCTTACCTCCGTTTCCCTTACTTGCGAATCATGCCCCGAACGTTCGGAGCCATAGCTTCGCTCATATATGCCACAGAACGCAGCTTTCTCTTGCGCTTTGCGGACTTCATACCGGTGTTGTGACGATGCTGATTGTGGAACATCTTCACTTTGCCGGTGCCGGTAACGGAAAACCGTTTGGCAGATGCTTTATGCGTCTTTACTTTTCCCATTTCAAATATCTCCTTTGAACATATTTTACATTAATCCTTCGCGCTGCCAAAGCGCGCGATCCATTACTTAAGCGGTTTTGTGTTGAGCGGACGAATGATGACGGAAAGAAGTTTCCCGTCGAGCAGCGGCTGCTTGTCCACGGCTCCCAGATCCGAGCAGGCTTCCTTGAACCGTTCCAGCACCTCGCGTCCCATCTGCAGATGACTCATTTCCCTTCCGCGGAAACGCATGACGACGCGGACGCGGTTGCCTTCGGTCAGGAACCGGCGTGCATGCTTCAGTTTGGTTTCCATGTCGTGATCCTCAATCCGGTAGGACAGCTGGATCTCCTTGAGTTCGATGGTCTGCTGCTTCTTGCGAGCTTCCTTTTCTCTCTTCTCACGGTCAAAACGGTATTTGCCGTAATCCATGATTTTGCATACGGGGACATCTCCCTGGTCCGAGACCATTACCAGATCCAGACCCTGATCGTATGCCATGGCTTGCGCCTTGCTTGTTGCCATTATGCCAAGTGCTTCGCCCTGTGGGCCAATCAGACGGACTTCACGTGCGTAAATCGAGTCGTTGACCTGCATCTCTTTTGTGCTAATAGGTACTCACCCCCATATAAAGAAAAAATCATGCACAGCACAGCCATACATGACGAAAAAACCCTTCGGTTCCGTATTCACGCCGGCTCGCGCTGCGGCCGGGTGAGAGCATGGCTCTGCTTGTTTGCTTTTTCATTATATTGCTTTTTTCCGTTTTGTCAAGCATTTTTGAAAAAAATTCTCTGCAACTCAGGGAAAACGGAACACGGTGCCTTCGGACTCTCCGCTCCGGATTCGTTCCGACAGCAGTCTGTCAATTTCCCCGACCGTCTTTCCGTCAAGCATTTCTCCATCCGGGGTATGAATCACCCGGGCGATGTCCGCATTGCTTGTCAGCACTTCCCCGCTCTGCACCGGACTGTTGTTGTGGATCAGCATCACGTAACCACGAACCCATACACGGATGCCGTAATGCCTGAGATATCTGCCGAGAATCCCGCTTTGGCGTCTGACCTGTCCGATGGGATTCTCTTCTGTCTTTTCGTATAGGATGCCTGCACCGGTCCTTTTGTACTTCTTCCATTCGTAATCGGATTCGCCGCCTACAATGCGGCCGGTCCAGTTCTTGACCTCGATGATGAAGACACCGTAACGGTTCACGAGAACTTCATCCATTTCGGCTTTTTCGCCGTCGTACTCGATTCTCACGTTCGTAAACAACCTGTCGCCCGTTTGCATCAAAGACCGAATAATTCGCGTCGCCGTTCGTTCTCCCTCGATTCCGGCACGTTTGTATCCCGGTGTGAAGATCCGATTCAGTCCGGTCCGGTTGCCATCGGCCGTGTGATGATATCCGTCGGAACCGGGCTGCCCGTTTTTCTGAGATGAGTCGGAAAAGATAAAGTAAACAACAAAAACGATAAAAGCAACAAGAGCGATGAAAGCGATGATCCCGATGATGATAAAGATATTCATGTCAACTGCAGAGTTTATGCAGGTTCCTGAACTCCTGATTCCCTGCATCCTCAGGATGGATGGCAATCATATGTTCTTCTTGTACTCCGAACAATGAATCTCTCTTTACTGTCATTGCAACCCCTCTAATCATTTTTCGATTATAAATTATATCGCGGATGCCTGCAAAAAGCAAGGAACAAACATGGTGTTGTTGGTGTCAAGATACTGTATGTAAATGGCTTTTTTCTCCAAGGTATACCTTGAGATAACTCGGTTGAATTTGAAGCATATCCGGCTGAGTCAATCAAGGACCGAGTCGTATTTTTTGCTGCGCAAAAAATCTCCACTCTGAGCTTCGCTCTCCTTGACAGACTCCTCCGGGTATGCTTAAGGCAATTAGGGGAAGCAAGGATGCTTCCCGTT
>JAFTBN010000037.1 GCA_017455185.1 Clostridia bacterium | reverse complement strand
GAGGGTTTCAGAATATTTCACGGCATCGAAGGAAACGACGGGCTTCAGCGGTTTCACGATGAAGTCGAGATTATACGGGAGCCCTTGAATCAAATTGAAATGGTGCGTCCCGTCAAGATACAGTCCCTCCTTCTCCGCGAGTTCAGGCAGGGCATAATCCAGGTCGAAGAGTTCCTTAAATTCCGGCAAGGGGGCTTCCGGGAAAACATCTTGAAACAAACCGGCAGTACATTCCCGCGTCCCGGCTGGCAGAGATTTCAGTCTGGCAATGATCGCCGCCAGTATTTGCTCTTTGTTTTTGCGATAGGTCATTCTTTATATCCCTGCGGTTATGTCCTTGATCTTCTCCATCTCGGCTTCAGTCGGCGTGTCTTTCCCATGTTCCCACGCAGAGACCTTCTTCACGGACACGCCGAGCGCGGCGGCGAACTTGACCTGCGAGAGACCCAACCCCTTACGTTTTGTAAGGATTTGCTCCGGAGTGAGCGGTTCGGGCTTATCGTAGAATTCCGGGATCGGCATCGCCGGGAATGTGTCTCCGAGGGAAACTTTCACTCTGGCTTCTCCGGCCACGATGACCGCCGCCACATCCTTGATGGCAGTCCGGAGTTCCGGGAATTTCTCGTACTTTCGGCGGACGAGGCCGTTGATTTCATCCCGGACCATCTTCTTGGATTCGGCGTCCACTCTCATTTCGTCTATTGAGGAATCGTCGATCTCCTTACGGCCGGTAACGGCGAGGTTCCACGCGACCATGCCCATGCGCCAGAGAATATTACGCCCGACAAGGTCTGGCCCCTTGGAATCGTCGACATACTCCGGCAGGACGTCAGCACACAGATCCATGAGCGCACCGGCAACGCGGCCTGCCAAATGAAGACGATGCAACTCGGCGTGAGCTTTTCTCGCCTTCAGTTTCGCCTTGCGTTTGGCTGCTTTGTCCTGTTTGTGGCTCATTTTGGTACCTTCGCATAAGTCCCTGTTCTTGATACAACTACCCACCTTAATATACACGGCGAAGAGGTATTTTGCAATGAAAATCCGGAACTCCAGCCGTCAGAACGCCGAAAAATCCTGTCCGGAAGTTGAAAAAAGTGCTCCGGCAGAGTATATTACTAAGGAGTTTTTGCTGCCATCAACACCCAAAAAATGGAGGTACATGGCAATTTTAGAGTGACTTGATTTTGACATACCCGGTTTTACCGGGAATATTATATTGCACCGTTGGAAGAAACCGCCAGTTTTTATCGAGCAGGTGTGCGACAGTCGGACTGCATTCATGCGGCCCGGCCTGTTGTATCTGCTCGGGCTCTGGCGGGCCTCTTCCGACGCAATGGGTCGAGGCCGCTCTTTTTTGCTGTGTGCCGTCGGAGGAAACACGATGGCAAGACGCAAAACCAGAAAGAAATCCAGCAACAAGCTCCTTAAAACAGCAATCCTTCTTATTTTATTCATCGGGCTCTGGTTCATTTATCAACAGCCCGCCGTCCAGAAACGAATCAACGAGGTCCTGCATCCTCGCAAACCAGCCCCCACCGCCGTCCAGACCGTCCCGGAACCCGAGGTCCCCGCGCCCAAGCCGCAGCAAGGCAACCTCCCGCCACCCGAACCGGTTGTCGTTCCGCCCAGCACAAAGGATGTCACCTATACCGTCAAGAACCCGCAGTTCGATAATCTGAGCTACGGGGTCCCCGGCGCGGCCGATTCCATCATTGAGCGCGAGGGATACGCGCTGGGATACATAGAAAAACACGAGCAGCCTGCGTGGGTCCAGTATATCATGACTTCCGAGGAAGTCTCGCGGCGGGCGGCGAAACGCGGCGATGACTTCCGGCCCGATCCGGACGTGCCCACCGGCTCGGCGACACCCCAGGACTACACACGATCCGGCTATGATCGCGGGCATTTGGCCCCGGCCGCCGATATGTCTTTCTCGGTGAAAACGATGTCTGAGAGCTTTTTTATGAGCAATATGAGCCCGCAGGCTCCACAATTCAACAGGGGGATCTGGAGCAAATTGGAAAAGCAGGTCCGGCACTTTGCCACGAAGGAGAAGCGGATCGTCGTCGTGACCGGCCCGATCCTCCCGGCCGAGAAAACCATCACCATCGGCGCGAACAAGGTCACCGTGCCGCAGTATTATTACAAGGTGATCTACGATACCACCCCTCCTGAGAAGATGATCGGCTTCGTGCTGCCGAACAAAGGGAGCAACGCCGACCTGCGGACCTTCGTGGTTACCGTCGACCGGGTGGAAGAATTAACGGGACTGGACTTCTTCAGCACAGTGCCCAAAGAAAAACAGGAGCAGTTGGAACGGACAATCACAGTGGAGAATTGGGATTGGATTCGAAAATAACACCCGTCGTTCATGGTTTTCCCTCCTGAGTCGGAGAACTCGTAAAGAAGACACGGCGATCAAATACGGTTGCCGCGTTTTTTTTGTCCCGAAAGGTTCTTCTCCCCTCAAATTTCGCCCTTTTATCATCATGGCATAACAAAAGAAAGGAAAGAAAATGCCGAAATCAAACCTCATTCGTGACGTGGAGGAGATCGCAAACCGGATCTCCCGAAAAAACATCAAGGAGAGCCGGGCAATCATCCAGCTCGGAACCTGGGTCAAGACTCTCGTCGATGAACTCAAGGCAGTGAAACAGCGCCTCGACGAGATCGACATCCGGGTGAAAAAGATCAACGCCTACGGCGCGACCGCGCTGACTCCCGCCGAGGCGGAAGGCGAGAAGCAGGCCGCCGCAGCGCCGGTGGTCAGGGTCAAGCCCGGCGAGCTGAAGCATTATCGGCTTACCCGCCGTCTCAGTCAGGCGGCAATGGGAGCGCTGCTCGGCGTCACGCCGCAGAAGTATGCCCGGTGGGAGTTCGGCAAATCTGTGATGATCGCGCCTATTGAGGAGAAGTTCCGGGAAGTCCAGGGACTCTCGGGGACCGAGCTGCGCACAAAACTGCAAGAGCTCGG
>JAFTBN010000036.1 GCA_017455185.1 Clostridia bacterium | reverse complement strand
GCTGCTGGGAGCCAGCGGTGTAGCTTTTGCCTTTATTCTTCTGACTTCTTTCACAGAATTCAAAGAGGGTGAGATTCCCATGACTTTCATCCTGGTTGCTATCATTTATTTAGGGCAGCAGCTCTGGGATGGCCTTACTGTGGACGATAACATCTCCAATCTTTCCCATATCATAGGCGGTATTGTCGGCTCAGCAGCAGGATATATGCTGAATATCCGGAAAAAGCGTTACTGATCTTATCTCCGATATAAGTATAAGAGGCAACTATTGTTTCCTGCGCTAAAGAATGGCCGAACAGAGCACATGTGCTCTATTCGGCCAGATTCTTACTGACGGACTCTTGATGCCTAAGAAGTTTTTAGTCTATGTAACCTACTATCGTTACGGCTATAATGTAGGTAAATCAGATGATGAGCTTGCTAATGGCCTACTCTTTCTGCATCAATGCGGCGGCAATTTGATCGACGTGATGGGTGATCTGTTTTGCCGTGATTCGCTGGAACTGACAATGGATCAAGAATCGTTATATAATCGATATCTGCCTGACTATCATCGCATACTGCAATTTTGTAGATAGAGTTATTCATAAGAATCCCGGCTTTATTTTAATATTTTCCATTGCGGATCTTGTTTGGAACCGACGCGCTGGATATAACCTTTATCCCGTAACGAGTCCAATGCTCTCTGTACAGTCCTGACCGTTTTAGAAATCTTTTCCGCAATCTCGCCTCGCGAAGAATCCGGCTTCTGTTTCAAAATAGCAAGCACGGCCATCTCTGTCCCGTTCAAAGTGACATCCAAAGTGACACTTGGAATGTCACTTTGAAGCTCGGGGCGATGCAGGATGAACTTGAATCCAAGCTCATCACTCTCATATGAGAAGCGTATTCCGGCATCTTTGCACAGGCTGTTAATCCGCTTAAATCCGCTTCCAAACTGCTCAATCGACTTGTTGAGATAAAGGATTTTGGCAATCGTGGCGTTTCGGATCACAGACTCATAATTGCCCTTCATGTAGTCTTCAGGCTTGTGATTGCTTGCATATTCGCCTGGGCTGTAAATCGTGATCATGCCAGGATGAATACAAATCTCATGGTTTGTGTGGCCGTTGTAGACAGCATGGGCGAAGCTGTTGGCCAACACCTCTCTGATGACCGCCACCGGGCACAGACTCAGGTTTCATAGCGGCGGATACAAGAACAATCGTGTCAATTACAGCGTAATATCTCTTACGGTTCCCACGCCATTCTTCGCGTCGCTGTCCTTGCGAGCTTCGGATATTTCAGCGTTGATCTCGTCAAGCGTCATTTCGGAATTGCCTTTTTCAGCTGAGATTCTTCCCATTTGCCGCAGCGCAAGAATACCTTTATTCTTCGGTAGGTCATTCACCTTCATACTGAAAGGAACGCCGTTCTCGGAAATGAGGCGTGAAATGCACATACGCATATACGTCTGAAGATCAATGCCAAGCTGCTCGCAGATTTGAATTGCTTTTATTCTCGACGTTTCGTCTGTGCGAAACTGAACTAATGTGTTTGCCATAATCTCAAGTCTCCTTTCTAATTTCACTATTTTTTATACCCGATGTTGTCATCAAATGCAAGCGTTTGATGACATTTTCATAAAACTTTTACAAATGAAATTCACAAGCGCAATATACTCACGCCGTTTATGCCGCTTTACAATGAATTGGCGGTGCGGTAGACTTCTTTGTCCGACAGGCGGGAGGCGAAGCCGTACCCCTACTGGCGCCTGTCCACAACCGCACCGCCGGAGGCTCGTTGTCAAACGGATCGTGGAATAAATGGCTTGCTTGCGGATCAGACTTGGATATCCCTCAATTTCTCCGTCGGAATATCCTTGGCTTTTCCACACCAAAACGATCGCCTTCAATTTACCCTCTTTTAGTTCCATCATGTTCCTCTAAGAGTTGCGACATTTGGTGTCTGGCTCCTTTCCGTCCTCTGCTTTCGCTCCCCTTGGCCCACTTATCCACCGCATAACGCCTTAATATTGGGTTTCTGTTCGTAGGGCTACGATTTCGCTATCCCTTCCTCTCGCCTGCACCTCGCGGTGCAAACCTTGGGAGTCGCTTTGGGGTTCGTCGGCAACTACGCCCCTTGTGGACTTTCACCACAGACCGACGGCATGCCCGTCGTACCAAAAAGGCGGCTGCGGTTCTTTCACCGCAGCCGCCGTAAGCCGTTATCTTAATCCGCGCGCTTTTTTCTAATTACAATCGCCGTGACGACAAGCCCGGCAAGTGGCAGGACCGCCAGCATGACCCATAATACGGGATGAATAACGCCGCCGGTTTTAGGCGAGGTACTGTCGTGGAGCGGGGGGATCTCACGAGTTTCGAAATGGCTCGGATCACGCCTGCATGTGCGCTTTTCCTCGCCTTTCTCGGTCTTTGTGGGAGCCTTGGTCTGCGTCCATTCTCCCCAGTCGTGTCCGGGAGCGGCGACGGTCACGTCATCGATATCAGCCTCGACTGTTCCGGCGGGATCCGTAAAGATCTTGCTGCAGCCCGAACAGACGTAGTACGGTTTATTGCCCGCTTCCGTGCAGGTCGCGTCCTTTGCCGGAACAAGCGACAGATCGTGCGTGTGAACAAGCATGGGGATATCGCGCGTTTCGAAATGGCTCGGATCGAGCTTGCAGGTGCGCTTCTCCTCGCCCTTCTCCGTCTCGGTAGGCGCTTTGGTCTGCGTCCATTCGTTCCATTCGTGCGCGTCTCCGTCGATCTGGATTGTCTTTTGTGTCCTGCTGATTTCCGCATGGCAAACGGTACAGTACACGACCTCGTCGTAGCTTCCGACGGCGGAACAGGTCGCCGGCGTCTCGTTTTCCGTTACCGCGTTCCCCGGTGTATGTCCCTTTGCGGGGATCACAACGCTTGTTTTGTCCGTTATCTCGACCGTTCCGAGCGAGTCTTCGAACCATTTGCCGCACTCGGAGCAGGAATAATACACTGTATTCCCTTCCTCGGTGCAGGTCGCGCCCTTTGCGGGAACGCAGGATAACGAGTGGAACGGGTCGATGGGCAAAACGATGTCGCTGCTGTTGTCGGTCGATTCATCCGGTCCGGTCGAGCTTGCAAAAGCCGGGACGGCAAACAGACCTGACGAAAAGGCTTCCGCAAGGATAAGCAAACAAATAACAAAACTGAATACGCTGTTTTTTCTCGATTTCATTTTCTTTGTTCCTCTTATGATTATCATGATCAGTCAAAATGATCGATCGGCAGTTCCACACCGCCGGAAATACCGCCGTCACCGTCTGTGGTCTCCGGCCCCGGGGCGTCCGTTTCCGGCGGAACGTCGTGATCCGTTTCCCCGGGCGCATCCGTAACGGATCCCGTTCTTTCGACAACCGAAGCCAACGTTTCCTCCGTGTCCGCGGTCTTGTCCCCGCCGTGAGGCGAACATCCGGCAAGCAGCAGGATCAAAGCAGGGACAAGAACAAATAACAATATCCTTTTCATAGCGCCGCCGTGTCAGACGGGTCGGCGTGCAGACCGATTCCGCGACAGTAAACCGGATCGCCCGTTCCGCTTGCGGCCGGAACGTATTCGGCTGAGAGCCGGACTGTCCCGTCTGACGCCGGCTCGTATTTCTTCTTTCGCTTTACGTTTTCAGGTTTCATTTTTCCGATTCCCTCAATGCACATAGGCGTAAGCCGAATTCCCGTATTTCATCATAGCGCGCACCAGCGCCGCGAGAGACTCGTCCGCGTCGTTCTGCTTTGCACACGCATAAGATTCGACGCTGTAAGAAACCGTGTTGCTGATCGCCGTATCCTGGCGATAAGCCGTAACGTAAACGGTCTCGCTCATCTGAGCGGCTGTGAGCCCGCTGAACGCCGCAACGTAATACTCACCGGAGGCGCCCAGCTCTTCTTCGGCGATCTCCCGGAGGAGCGCGCCGCTTCCGTTTTCGATCCTTACGGTAACGCCCTCGGTATTGTCCGTCCTGAACGCGAACTGCATCGTGACGGCGTCGTTCAGTCTGAGAGAAACTCCCGCCCAGTTGACCGATGGATCCTCCACCGTGCCGTACTTTGTGTTGGTGACGGATGTCAATACAGGATCGGAGTTCGTGCCCCAGCCGAGCTGTTCGGCGGTAAGGTCGGCGTTCACGAGCTCGTCGGTGTTATGACCGGTGTAGATCTGCGACGCCGCGCCGTAATTCAGAAGGTCCACAAGCAGGGTGCGGAGCTTTGCGTCGTCCGTTTTGCCGAGCTTGGAATAGCAGTACGTCGCCACGCTGTACGTCAGCTTCTCGCCGGAACATGCCTTTCCGCCCTTTGTGCCGTGAAGCGACGCACGGATGGTATCGTTCATAAGATCCGGCGCGATATTGCCGAAGCTGAATACGTAGTAATCGACGTCGTCGGACGTGACCTCGGCGTACTCGTTTACCGTGATCTCTTTGCCGTTCATTTCGAACACCGCGTAAAGACCGGTGAAGCCGGCGGCAACGATCGGATCTTTTGCCACGTAGAAATTGACCTTCAGGTTGTTCTGCAGCGTCAGCGACGCGCCGTGGAACGAAAGTTCGGGTGCTTTTTCGCAAAGAATGTGCAGATTCAGCCTCTCACTGTATCCTCCGGTCTCGCTCCACGCGGCGATGCGCACGAAGGTATCCTCCGTAATCGTGATCGGTCCGTCGTACACGAGCGCGTCTTCATCGCAGGGGCAGGCGCCGTTTACCGTGTAGCGAATGACCGCGCCGTCCGTCGCGCAGGAGAGGATCAGCTTTGCGCCGCTTTCCACCGATTCAAAATCGGAAAGGTTGGCGGAGGGCTTTGCAGGCTTCACGGTACCGATGGGGTTAACGTAGGTATCAAGTTCGACGGCCGCGTCGCCGCTGGTAAAGGTGAGCGTATCGTAACCGGAGCTCGTCACGGTGGTGTGGAACACGGCTCTGCCGTCCTTGTCGGTGATAACCGACATCGGAAGAGTCAGGGTATCCGTGTGCTTCTGCACGTATACGACGGCGTTCGCCATCGGGTTGCCCTCGGTGTCACGAAGCTGAAGTACGATGTCCGCTTCCTCGCCGACGCTGCCTGCGAAGCGGTTCGGATACGAATGGCTGAGCGTTCCGGCAATCTGTCCGGCCGTAAGCGTTCCGCTCTCAAAGCTTTCAGCCATTTTGTTTCCGGCGTAGTTGCGGAAGTCTTTGCTGACGAAGACCTTCAATTTGTCTCCGCTGAATTTCTTTCCGTCGTGCCTCGATACGGTCAGGATCCTGCCGTAATATTTAAGGCTGTCCGTCGGGGAAACCTCGCGGTCTGTAAACGTATAGTCCAGCTCGACCGGAACGCCGTTGTCGGTCACGGTCACAAGTCCGCTTCCAAAGGTCAGTTGATTGATATCCATGTACTGGCTGAATTCGATGCGAATATAGTCCGCGCCCGCCTGAACGCTCTCCACGGCGGGAAGCGCGGTGGAGATCATGGGAATATAGACTTCCATCTGCGGAGGAGGAACGGGCAGCCACCCGTCCACGGAAGCGGGATCGTTTCCGCTGTCCGCCGTAATATATCCGTCTTTCTCGGCGACGATCTTCCAGTCGCCGATGGGAACGAACCACTGGTATTCGCCGTATTCATCGGTGAAGAGCGGATTTTCCTGCTCCGCTTCAGAAGCGTTCCAGACCAGCAGCTCGCCGCCGGCGCCTTTATAGTAGCAGGTCACGACAGCGCCTTCGATACGGTTGGAGGCGACTGCCTCGTACACGTACCCTGCCGGGTCGATGAGGGGATTGCTTCTGATGGGATGACGCCCGCCACCTCCGGTTTTTCCGCTTCCGCTACTGCTTGTGCTGCTTCCGCTGTGGCTGTCGTCATCGTGTTCCTTTTCCCCGATACAGGTTTTCTCCACGATCGCTTCCATTCTGTCGGCGGTCACCTCGTACGCCCCTGCGGCGCCCTTGGTGAAGATCTCCGCGACGTTGCCGAGAGACCAGTTGCAGATTCCCGTAGCGAGACCGAACTCCGGATTGACGGCGCCGATAAAGTCAGCCGCCAGAGTGATGACGAAGGAAACGACCTCTTTATAGTAGGCGGCGGTATAATACCCGCGCAGAGTGTTGAGCGTATAAGCATAGTCGAAGCAAGCCCGCACGCACGTCTTATACTGTTCGTAGTATTCTCCCGGGGCGGGCCCCTTCGGAGTCGCCTCGAGTCTTCTGACAGCCCATTCGAACTGATTGTACAGGTTGCCGTTGATCTTGCTCAGATACGTATCGTAAGCGTCGACGATCGTCGTAACGCCGCTTACAACGTCCAGGAAGACCATAAACGCTCCGAAGCCGGAGGCGGCGCCTTTGGCGAAGTCCGCGACTTTGGATTTCCGGATATCCGAGCAGAGTTCTGCCACTTTTCCGAGCGTCTTTTTCTGGCTTACCGCATTTTCGAAGAAGCCGCTCAGCTTTTCGCGGAACCCGTAGAGCTTTTTCATGATACTGTCGAGCTTGTCGCTCGCTTTTTTCAGCATCTCGGCGTACTTCTCCGCGCTTTCGCCCATAAATCCGTTTTTCGCCTGCATCGCAAAAGCGGAAGACTCTTTGTAGTCTTCGGGCAGAAGGTTGAAGACGTTCTTGAAATTCTTGTTCTTGGCGTCGTCAAGCCTGCCCAGAAAATCATTGACCGTTTCGGTCTGCAGATCCAGAAACATCTTGATCGTACTCGCCAGCTGATAGATCCGGTTAATATAACCGTCCAGCGTGATGCAGGAAGAGCCGAATTTCTGATCGTAATACGCTTTCTCGTTTTCAAGCGCCCAGCGCAGCCAGCCGGCGGCGTCTCCCCAGCCGATGATCTCTTCGTTGAAGGTGTACCATTTGTGGTAGCCGAGGCCCGCCTTTGTCAGCGACTTCAACGCCGGAATCTTGCCCTTCGAGAATTTGCCCTTTGAGAAATTGAGGTTGATCACGAGGGGATCGTTTTTGTCGTACGAGTTCACCTGCAGCTGCATGGAAACGGGATCGTAGAACGCGCCTCCCTTTTCATGCTGCAGGATATAGTAGTCGTTTTCCTTTCCGGAATAACGCTTAAAACCGTTTGCGATCAGCTGATCGGGATCAAGGATAACGTCTTTATAGAGTTCGAACTGACTCTGATCGTCGCCGAACAGGGCGGGATCGATGAATCCGCTGCTTTGGACCGCCTGATACAGACTGTCGTTTTCAACGGTCTGCGTCAGCTGCTCCATCATGCTGTTGTAATAACTTGCCATGACGTTCTGATAATCGCAGAGGGTCTGCGCGGTGGCGAGTATCTCCTCTCGGTTTACCCCGGAAGGCATCACCGAGTCCAGCTTTTCGATCAGTTCGGCGGAATCGACGGAAGCATACGCCTTTGCGTCAAGCTTCATCTGCTCTTTTACGGCGCTTAACCATTCCTCCGCCTGCGCGATCGATCCAGACGCCGCGCCGTCGGTATCCGCGGTTATCCCTTCGAGATCCCCGGCGTCGCAAATCAGATCGATATCGAAATAAGCGGGAAGTTGATCGAGCGTGTACAGACCGCCCTCCAGCACGAGCTGACCGTCAAACGTACCCGTTAGCTCGTTATCATGCAGCGTGACGGTAAAGTACGGATCCTCCGACGTCTCGCCGCAGAACACGGTAAGCAGCACGGTATCGTCGACGAGTTTTTCGGGATGGAGCACGGTAAGCGAAAAATCGTAGATCATATCCTCGGTCAGAATCCCGTCGTTGTTTATATAGCCGCTTGTTTTTTCGGAAATCGACCAGTAGTGCTCGTTATAGAAGACGTACTTAAGCGGAATATCCTTTTCGCTGAAGTCAAGGAATACCGTGCCTGAAGAATAGGTATGTCCGTTTACGGCGTTGTTGTTGGTGCAGTTTATTTTCAGCTTTACGGCGCTCGGCATCGGGACGGCCTCAGGCAAATAGGTGACCGTCTGCGTATGGAAGACGCGCGTATTCGTTTCGTCCGCACCTTCGTCGAACATGATCGCGCCGAATCGGAAGATCGCCGGATCGTCGGAGCACGTGCTGACCGTGAAGTCATATTTGACCACGCTCAGCTTGTTTTCCGGATTCTCTGCCGGGAGCGGTACAGTGACCGTACCGGCGGGAATAACGCCCCGGATCACCGCAGTGTAGCCGCAGCCGGGATACTCTTCGATCAGCTGTCCGTTTTTGTATGCGCGGAAATAGTGGTCGCTCACGTTTTTCGGGTGATATACATTGATCCCGATCCGGTCGGCGCCGGCGGAAACCGTGGAAGGAAGATCGTCTACTTTCCATTCCGAAAGATCTCCTTCGAGCGCGGGCGTCTTGATCATTTTGATGCCTGACGAATAGACCCCTGCCCGAAGCTGAATGTTACACCATTCCTCATTCATTACGTAGACGATGAGCGATCCTTCGAGGGAGTCAACCCGGATCATCAACTCGCCGGGCGCCGCCTGGACGTTCCCGACCTGCGTTTCTCCGGCCGGCCACGCGTATGCGCCGTCGACGTTGAGAAACGCTTTTGCCGGATCCCCGGAGCTGCAGCTTACTTTGACGTACTTAGCCAGCTGCGCAAGCGAGTCGTCAAAGCTGAATCTGACCGTCACGGGGACGTATTCTCCGCTCGCTCCCCTTCTGTCGGAGGAAGCGCTGATTTTGAAAGACGGGAGCGTGACCGGCGCAAGCTGCGGTATGGCGATCTCAACCGATTCACCCGACGTAACGGTGACCGCCATATCGGACAGAGCTTCCGCGGGAAGCGCGAAATCGGCTATCTGGCTGTAATCCGAGACGGAGACCGACAGATTGTTCCGCAAGCCGACCAGACGATAGATGCCGGGCAGGACCGAATAGGTCATCTTCCCTTTTTTGACAAGTTTGCCGTCAGGCGCGAACAGGTATCCATAAGAGTAATTTCCGGTCACTCTTACGACGCCTCTCTTCAGACGCGCCGTCTGCAGTTCCCCGCTTCCGTCAGCCCAGGGAACGGTGAACTCGACGGGCTCCATTGCGTAATCCTGGGTTGCGCTCGCAGGCGTATGCGTGAATCTCAGCTGATCTCCGGGATCAGCCGCTTCGTTGACGATCGTGATGAACGTACCCCATTCAAAGCTCATATAAGGGGTGATATCCTTGTTCTGCGTCACGTTATAGAGCCGATACGTGCCTGGGAACGGGTCGAAAACATCGATCGTTTCCGTCTCGCCGGGCTCGTGATAGCTTACCCGATAATGGAGCAGCGGACCGTTCGGGTTCAAGGTTATGACGCCCAGATCGCGCTCTTCACCCGAAGCGGCGGCCAATTCGCCCTCGACGTTCTCAAGCTCCAGCGTGTCGAAGTTTTCCGCCATGACGGTCAGCGTGACCGGGAACCACGGAGTCTGGATCTCAACGGTCGGAACTTCCGTTCCGTTGTACTCATGGCTGCTGTTGGTAACCGAATAGTACTTGTTCCCGTCGGGACGCTTTATCGTCAGCAGGAAGCTCGTTCCGTAATACGCCGGCGGCGCAAAGCGGATCGTAACGTCCTTGCGCGCGTTGAGATGGATATTGATCTGCTTTGTTCCCGGAAGGAAAGTATAGCTTACGTTCCGCTCGGTGACGGCCTTCAGTATGTATTCGTCCGTGAAGGTCACGTCGCAGCGCACGGTGTGGTCGATGCGGGCAAGATCGGAAGGAAGCTCGACCGATCTGCCGGTAAAGATCCATTCGCCGGTATCCTCGTCGTACCACCTGATTTCAAGAACGTCGGCGGAAGAGACCTGATTCGACTCACTGTCGAGGATCCGGATAAGACGGTAAACGTCATACTGTTCCGGCATATTGTAGGCGGTGCGCGGAACGCTGATCCGCTGCGCCAGAGAATACGCGCCGGAAACCCCGTGGCAGTAAATGCGCCTGATCGACTGATCGCCGGCGCCGCCCGCGGTCAGTTCGGGTTCAAAGACGGGCAGATGAGAGGAATGTGAGTCAAAATACACCTCCGGCCAGTTTTCGGAAAGGGAGTCGGAATTTCCCGCAAAAGAGCTGCCGAGATGATCGACCGACGCCGGAATATCCAAAGACGTGATGCCGGTACGGTAGAAGGCGAGCATGCCGATCCGGACGACTCCGAAGGGGATCGTGATTTCGGTCAGAGCTTCGCAGCGCTGGAACGCGCCGTCGTCGATCTCCTCGCAGTTTGCCGGAAGATGAACTGTCTCAAGCGCTTCGCAGTCGATGAAGCAATCCCACGGGATCACCTTGATCTGATCGGAAAGCATGACGACGGCAAGCGACGAACAGCGCTCAAACGCTCCCAGGCCGAGCACGGTGACGCTGTCCGGAAGCGTCACGTCCGTAAGGGATACGCACCGTGAAAAAGCGCGCTCACCGATGGACACAAGCGACGAGGGGAAAACCACGGAAGCAAGATTTCCGCAGCGTTCGAACGCATATTCTTCTATAACGGTGACGTCGGGCGGAAGCGTGATGCTTTCGATCCCGGACCCTGCGAAGGCGTAAGCTCCGATTTCGCGTACGGTATCGGGGATCGCGACCGAGGAAAGGCTGTCGGTGTAGGAGACGGAGGAACGGCCGATGACTTCGAGATGATCCGGCAGGACCAACTCGGTCAGAACGCTCATACCGCTGAAAGCGGAAGTCCCAATGGTTTTGCACTGCGAATCCGGCGCGAAAACGATACGCTCAATGCTGTTCTTCGCCTGAGGCCAGTTCATCTCATAGCTCTGAGAGCCGCCGAGCGCAAAGTCCGCGACGGTTTCAACGGTGGAAGGAATATAGAGTTCGGTCAGATAACCGCTCATGCAAAACGACCCTTTGAAATCGCGCAGTCCCTCGGAAAGAGTTACCTCCGTGACGCGGCCGAGAGTGCAGTCGAGCACCTCTACTCCGGACCGGACCGTGAGCGTATAGAGATTCTTCATATCGCTGTCGTCGATCCGGACGGTTTTGATATGATACGCCTGCTTCTGATCCGTATTGTAGATCATTTCGGGAAACACGATCTCGGTATCGTCAAAGCCGATATAGACCCGGAGGGTGGCGTCGTCCGGCGCTCCGGAATACCAGTATTTGCCGGTCTTGTACATACGGTAAACGCCGTCGCCGCCGTTCCAGAGGTTAAGGGAATTGTAATAATCCGCGTTCTCGTCGGTGATGACGGTACTGCCGCAGCAATACCAGTTGAAGGCGCCCTGCAATGCCGGGACAAGCCAGAAATAAGCGTAGAACTCGCTGGAATTGGCGTTGGAAATATAATTGCTGAGCGTCGGGATACTGTGGATGGTTGACGTTCTCCAGTTTCCCGTCACCGTTTCAAGGTCGAGGCAGAAGGTGAAAGCGTTCGGGAACAGAACCGCGTTTTCAAGATGCGCTTCGGTGATCGCGGTGCCCTGGAACGCGGAGAGACCGATATAGCATACGTGCGTGCCGGGAACGGTCACCGAGCCGGAAAGAGGCGTGTTCTCAAACGCCGAATTTCCTATCTTTTTCAGATGCGGGCAGTCCTCGAAATTGACCGAAACAAGGGAGGTGTAGCCCACGCAGCAGTTTTCGCTGATGTTGCGGAGCGTGGACGGCAGTATGACCCGGGTGATCGTTTCGGGACTGTCGGTCAGATCCACGTGCCAGTAGGCTCTTTCCAGTATGCCGCTCGTCATGTTCAGATACACCCGGTTGTCCATGACACGGCCGCCGCCGGCGTAATGGAGCCCGCCGCCCCAGCCGGTCACCGGTTTGCCGCCCAGTTCGGACGGCAGGGTGACGACGGTCTCGGTGCTGTATAGCTTTTTCACCACGCACCAGCCGTTGTTCGGTGTGCTTGAAAGCGAAGGCCAGTAGTAGTTTTCCGGATTCGGATCGTCGATGATATTGTAATCCGGAACGCAGATCCAGTCGCCGAAGCGTACCGCGTTCTCGTAGATCAGACATTTCGCCAGGCAGGAGTCGATACCCGGAGCCCGTGCGCCGGGATGATTTGTAAAGTCGTTGTTCTGTGGGTTTTCTATCCAGACGAGATTCGGACAGTTGTATAGCATCATAGACGGCCACTGCTCGTTCACGATCACGGAGCAGTTCTCCGGGAACGCGAAGTAGTACAGATTTTCGCAGCCGTCGAAGGAGCCGCGGTATGAATCCCCGTTGATCACGCTCGGGACGTCGACCATGGCGCCGAGCGTGGGGGAAACCGACATATCCAAAATGAATTTCTTCATTTTCGCGCCGGCAAACGCGCCTCGGTTGATGAGAACGCCGTCCGATTTGACGACGACCTCGGCGGTGTTGACGAACGCCTCCATGAAGGCTTCCATATGGATGACCTCCACGCCGTCGGGGATCGTAAGAGACGCAAGTCCGCAGCGCCAGAAAGCTTTCTTCCCAATCGATTTCAGCGTTGAAGGCAGGACGACGTCGGTCAGGGAAACAAGCCCGTAGAAAGCTTTGTCCGCGATCTCGGTCACGCCCTCGGGGATGACGATCCTCTGCGGACCGGAGATGGTGATGAAGTCGTTGAAGCAGCCGATCTTCGTGACCGGAACGCCGCTTATGACCGACGGGATGACAAGCTCGGTCTCAAAGCCGAGATACCGGTTCACCTCGCCTTCCGGGGTTACGGTGAACAGATCGTCGCGGCGGGAGGCCGGCCACGTCACCACGCAGACGGGATCGCTGTAACTGGTAAAGGATTCGCCGTCCTCGTTGACGCACAGGCATTCAACGCGGTAGTATTTCGTTCCGACCTCGCCTGACGGGCATTCGATATCGATTCCCAGCAGGCAGGTGCTCTCAATGGTAGCGCCGTACTGGTGATACTCGTTGTCGCAGTACATAGATTTGCAGGGGTCGTTTACGGTCTTCCGGGTGCCGAGAGGAACGCTGATATCGTTCTCGCTGTCGCCCGCGTACCATTGCAGTTCCATATAACTGCACTCGCCGGAAATATTCACTTTACCCGAAAGCATACCCGACGCGCCGAGGATCTGATAGTGGTTGTGATCGGACTGATAAGCGGCGGGACGCCACAGACCGGTGTAATGGCCGCCATAGTAGTTGACGCCGATATAATTCTCGTTTCCTCCGCCGCCGTAGTAGTTCTGTCCGGCGTAAGCTGTGACAGAAGCGACAGGCGCGTTTGTCAGCCCGAAGTGCGCGGTATTTGTCTGCCATACGACGGGAGTGCCGGACGGCGTGACGTAGGAGCACTTCATATAGATATACCGGTGGAAGACCTCACTGCCGAAATCTACCCGGTAGGTGTGATTCGCAGCGCCGGGGATCGGTACACCGACGGTGTCGCTTTCACTTTCGCACTCGTACCACTGGTATGTCACGTCGCCCGCGGCGACGACGGTGAAGCTGAGCACCACGTCGGTATAGGAGGGATGGCTTTCGTTGACGTTGTAGACTCTTCCCCTGATCGTCGGCGCCACGGTAGTAGGAGTATAGGGAGCAATCCGTACCGTGCGCGCGTCAAGAAAATACGTGTCGTTAAAGCCCGGGACGGAGACCTTTACGTAGCAGCCGTAATACATCGGGGAGTAGGTGTCGGCGGAAGACGCGCCGTCGCGCTCACCGTCGGAGAAGATCGGAAGTCTCGGATCTGTCGTCCAGCCGGGAAGCGCCGCAAGGATCTGCTTTACCTCGAATTCGCTCTTCCCTGCCGTCATGCCGTTCCACGCCTCGGCGGTCATACCGACCGGGATCATGGCGGCGCGGGGCCACGTGACCTGGGTCTCGTCGATCCACGTCCACAGGTAGCTGACCGTCGCGGGATACGGGACGGCTGTATAGGACCCGGACGGGTATGCGTGACGCTGCCCGAGATCGTCGGTCAGATCGTACGCATAGTATACCGGCGTATACTCGTCGATGGTGGCCACCGCTTTTGACGAGGGGACAGACCAGGTATAGTTTGAAGAGTCGTACACCTTGGGTTCGATGGAATGGATATGAAGAGGAGGATTGAGCTCGCCGGGGTTGCCGTATTTGATATACACGGTCCCGGAAGCGTAATGGAACGCCTTGCGGTAACCCGAGCCGTCGGTGAAACGCACCCGGACCATACAGCCGTAATAGCGCGGCGTATACTGTCCCGGAGTGCCGCTTCCGGCGCCGTAGACGTCCTCATCGTCGAAAAGCGGAAGAACGGGATCCGTCGTCCAGCCGGGCAGATCGATAATGAGATCGGAATAATCGACCGGCGTTCTGGGATTCTGCTCATACCAGTTGTTTTCGTAATCGTTGACCGTGGTCTGCCAGACAGACGCGTTCATGCCTATAGGCGTCAGACCATAGCTGCCGTCGGTATACGTCCACAGATATTCAACGACGGCAGAAGAGCCGTCGAGCGGATGATAGTTTGCACCGGGAACGTCGGACCAGACGATATTACCGGCGTCGGTGACGGAATAGCGGAATTCAACTCCCGTCTCGGACGGTGTCCTCGGCAATATGACGGTCCCGCCCTGCGGAGCCTGACCCGAGGAGGTCAGTTTTGCATTTGCGGAAGCGTTTACGACCGGAGCGGTGATGACGTCCGGCGCCTTTTCGTGGAAATAGACCGTACCGCTGCCCGTCGTATCGTAAACGGCGTCGTCGTTTTTGACCCAGCGTACGAACACGCTGTAATAACGGTCGGAATAGTGCAGGCTTCCGTCGCCGGATGGCGTTCCGAACACCTCTTCGTCGGAATAGACGGCAAGGTGCATAACCGAAGAGGAGCAGGAGGTCCAGTCAAGCGCTGCCAGCAGATCCGAATAGTCAAACGCTATGGCTCCTCCGGTTCCGGCGACTCCGCCGCCGGAACCGATCAGCCCTTCTTCATAGTTTGCGATCGCCGTCTGCCAGGCGGTGGGAGACATGCCTACCGGAGTGAAGGAACGGATCGTTCTGTTCTGAGGAAGCGAGTCGGCGTAAACGAAAAGATACTGGATCTCGCCGTCCTGTTCGCCCAGAGGAGTGTTCCACGGAGCTCCGCCGAAAGAGGAACCAAGGGAGTCGACCGCGGTATAGTAGAAATAAACGCCGGGATCGGCATGGTTTGTCAGCTCCACGTCGCTGACAGCGACGGTGGAGCCGTCGCCTGTTCTGTAGGGCGTCGCAAGTACAGACGACGCGGGCGCGGCAAAGCCGGCGGAAGGACCGGTCCCGCCTTCTCCCGTTCCGCCTGACGAACCGTCATGAACGTAGACGACGCTGTTATCGGTGCTGATGAAGGGAGTCATCCCTTCGGACTCGAATCGGACGAATACGGAATAGTAGTGCGGTTCATACACGATCGAACCCTCTCCGCCCAGCGAACAGGCGAGCGGAAGCGTGCTGTTCGACGCGCTGACCCAGGTCAGCTGTGACTGAAACAGTTCGGTATAATCCACCGATCCGTTATTCAGATGAGAGGGATCCTTCTCATAATCCGACAAAGCGGTCAGCCACGCGGACTGCGTCATGCCGACCGGCACGACGTTGGAAAGATATTTGCCTTCCGTCGCCGGGTTTTTGTCGTAATAAACAAAGCAATACGATACCGTGCCGAACTCAGGCGGAAGCGCGGTGCCGCCGGAATATGCGTTGTTGGTAAAAACCGTTCCTCCGGCGTCCGCCAGATAATAGAAGAACTTCACGCCGGAATCAGATGTGCTCGCCCATTGCGCGCTTGTCACCGCTTCCGCGCTGACGGAGCCGTTGCCGCCTATTTTGATCTGATAGGCGCCCGCCGTAAGCGAAGAAACCGGCGCAACGAACGCTGTCGAACCCAATCCTTTCACGCCGGAGTTGATCCCGACGGGATTTGTTTGTTTGCCGTTGTCATCCGCAAAAACAGACATGGAAACAGTCGGCACGATCATGATGACCGCCAGAAGCAGACTGAGCAGCCGACGCCCGTATTCCTTGATTTTTTTCATCCTGTTGCCCCCGTAGTATCGTAATTTCAGATTGATTGAATGATCTTAGCCTTTATGTGCAAGTTTATATGCTTCTGTTATCCGGTCATTCCCCGTACGCTTTCGCCGAGTTCCCGTACTTCATCATGGCGCGGACCAGAGCCGCCAGCGACGCGTCGGAATCGTTCTGCTTGGCGTAAGCGTAGGACTCGACGCTGTAAGAAACCGTGTTGCTGACGGCCGTATCTCCTTTATACGCCGTGACGTAAACCGTATCGCTCATCTGTTCGGCGGTTATGCCGCTGTATGAAGCGACATAAGATCCGCCGGACACGGTAAGCTGATCCGCAGCGATCTCTCCCAGAAGAGCTCCGCCTTCGTTTTTGAATCTGACCGTGATCCCCTCGGTGTCCGACGCCGTGAAAAGGAATTGCATGGTAACGGAATCGCCCAGCACGAGCGATACGCCTTTCCAGACAACGGAAGGAGATTCCACTGTCTGATAAGCGGTATTCTTGACGGAGGTCAGATCAGGATCCTTTGCCGTGCCCCACTCGCGCTGCCCGTCGGTGAGTTTTGCGTTGGCGGGCTTTTCGGTCTTATATCCGGCGTAGTTCTGCGCCGCCGTTCCGTAATCCAACAGATCCACAAGCAGAGTCCGCAGCTTCGCGCTGTCCGTTTTTTCAAGCATGGAATAGCAGTAATCCGCGACGCTGTACTCCTTCGGTGCGCTGACGTATTCCTTTCCGCCCTTCGTCGCGTGAAGCGTCGCCTTGACGGTGTCGTTCATCTGGCTCGGCGCAACGTCGGGAAGGCTGAATACCAGATACGTCTTTCCCTCGGAAGTGACCTCGCTGTATTGGCTGACCGTCACCTTTTTGCCGTTTATTTCAAAATCCGTATGCAGATCGGTATATCCGCCTTCGGTAACGGCTTCTTTTTCTACGAAAAAGTTTTCTTTAAGATTATTCTGAAGAGTGACCGAAGCTGCGTCGAATCCGATCGAACATAGGCGGTAGTACGCCGTTACGGTGCAGCCGAGATCGCCGCAGACAACGGTAAACGACGCCGCGGCGTCGGGATTATCCACCGTTATATCCTCTTCGCGGAAGTGTTTTCCCGTTTCCGCGAGCGTTAAGATGATCTTGTATTCCGCGTCCGGATTCATCCGGCGCGCCATGAATTCGTCGACGCTGCCGGAAGCGATCCACCATGAATCGGACTCATAATCGTAAACAAGCGCGGCTTCCGAAGATCCGTCCCGGTATACCGCAATCGTCAGCGCGTCGTGAACGCCGTCGATATCCGCGTCAAAGCCCGAGAGGAATTCGCCGTAGGTCTGTCCCTGCTCCATGTCGGCGAGTGTGAAATGACCGGAGCCGTCCGACCTCGGCGTGAATGCCAGCAGGACTTCGATATGGTTCCATGATCCGTAACGCTGCTCCGTCGTCGACGCCAGAAGATCGAGCGTCGCGACCTCGGTATCATCGGTGAAATAATAACCGTCGCTTACGTTGAACTTGAGAAAAGCGTAATAGACGTGACCGGCTTCCATGACCGTGTCGGCTGAGATGCGATTCTTATAGTTCAGCTCGTCTATATACCATTCCGTTTCATTCTCCGAAGTGCAGTACTTGCTGTCTTCTTCGCAGATCGCAATGGTCGTAAGCACGTTGCCGACTCTGGGAACGCTTCCCGTCAGGCGTACGTACGGTACGGGGCTTTTGCCGGTACTCACCGTTTCCCGATAGCCGCAGACGCCGCAGGTCCGGACGTCTTCGCCGCCGTTGTGGACCCAGTTTCCGAAATCATGGAAGCCGCTTTCCAGCTCGGCTCCGCAGACGGAGCAGACGCGGCGGTGTTTTTCCCCGTCCCAGGTATATCCGTTCGTGTTGCCGGCGTGCGTGCATCCCAGATACTGCGCGTCGGTCAGGACCGAGCCTGAAAGAGAATCGGCGGAGAGATCTGTGATCGTATAATCCTTTCCCATGA
Source organism: Clostridia bacterium (assembly GCA_017455185.1). Taxonomy (GTDB): domain Bacteria; phylum Bacillota; class Clostridia; order Oscillospirales; family CAG-272; genus RUG14240. Next base: position 22,553 of record JAFTBN010000036.1, on the reverse strand, counting down.
CCCTGACGACTGTCGCGGAAGTAAAGACGTAGGGGTCCTGCGTCGTGACGGTGACGCGCGCGCGGTATTCGCCCTGTGTCGCCCTACCCGTGAAGACGGATCCGTTCTTATACCACACGGTCGAAACGGTCACGCCCGCGATCGGGGAATTCAGCGGAGAAGCCGCCGAGAGATCGGTACCGTCGGAGAGACTGCCGCGGACGGGTACCGACGCGATCGTGGCCGGAAGCACGTCGAGCGGGTCTATATACCCGGTCAGTACCCCACCGCTCAAAGTAAGATCCGACGCCTGCCTGCCGCCGACCGTCACGCTGTGCTCGGTATCCGCGCGGTAATACTTCTTCGGCGTGATCTGTACTTTCAGGCGGTATACGCCGCCGCGGCTGAAAGCGCTGCTCTCGGACATGGGCACGTAGCGCGTGCCGTTGGGATTTCTTTCCTCAAATGTTAGAGAGGCCGTAAAGGTATCCTGCTCGACGTTGACGCTCACCGGATTTTTGCCGTGCTCGGGCCATTTTATGCCCGTGACGCTGTCCGGCAGCAGGACGCTGCCGATGTTATCGTACACGCAGTCGATTTCGATCACGCCGTCGCTGACGGCGTAAATAGCTTTGTCAGCGGGCTTCCAGTATTCGGAGGAACGAGCTTCGACCCGGTAGGTCGAGCCCTGCGTCATACCGCCGCGCAGAACCCGCGCCAGCGCGTAAAGGTCAAGGCGGTTCGTGTCGGTGACATAACAGTCGTTGGAAACAGGCGTGCCGGGAACGTAGGAAACGTCTTCCCACCCGCTGCCGCCAAGCCGCGTGACCTTCCAGTAATAATGTATAGTGTGGTACGGAGCATCCGGAAGCGGCGCAAAGCTTTCACCGTAATATTGCGCGTTCTCGTTGATCAGTTCAAAGTGATCGGTCGGGCTGTAGGTAAGCCCCGCGTCGATTCCGTCCTCGCGGACGATCTGCGAGAAACCGTTTTCACGCGGCGAGACGGTAACGTCGGCGCCGATTCCCTCGGTGCCGAGATTTTCAAATTCACTGCTCTGGGACGCCGTAAAATCAAGCGAGAAGAGATACGGATCTGGACCGATCTTGATCTCTCTTCTGTCCGCGCCCGCATGGGTGAAGGAGCGCAGCGGCAGACCGATCCTTCCGCAGTCCACGTTGACGTAATAAGCGGTGCCGTTGCTCTTATCGACGGTGATCCGGTTGTCGTACTGCGCCTCAAAGTAGCCGAAGTTGATATAGGCATTCGCACCCCACGCGACGGAAAACACGTCGGCACAGCTCTTGCCGTAAAAATCTCCGGCGTTTATGATCGCCGCCGCGCCGTTGCGCAGACATACCGCCGCGCAGGCGGTCTCTTTTTCGCCGTTTTCGTCGATGGTGAAGCCGCGCCCGTAGTATTCGCCGCCGTTCGATACAAAGCGCCCGCCGTCGTTTACGACGACCGCATTTCCGGGCGTGATCGAATGGACCGTGCCCGCACTCGTACCGCCGCCGGTATTGTATTTTTTCGTGTACGTATAGTATTCGCTCTCGTAATGTCCCGCCGTGATCTCTCCGCCGTTCACGATCAGTGTCCCCCGCACGCTGAACACCGTCAGTGCACGTTCAAGAAAGATCCCGGTTTGCTCGTTCGTTTCCCCCATACTCGGGATCCGTCTGTCAAAGATGATCTCGCCGCCTCCCCTGCTGTCCTCAACCGTGAGGGTGCTGCCTCTGCCGACGATAAACATGGCGTAGGAGGCGTGCCGGTCGCCGAAGCCGAGCTTTCCCTTGAACGTATAACCGTTGAGGTCGAACCGTATATTTCCGTTTACCGAATACTGACCGGTACAGTCTTCCATATCTTTCTCCAGACGGACGTATACCGTTTCCGATCCGTTCTGATTGAAAATTCCCGCCGCGTCCCCGGCGTTTTTCAGCAGATAAGGGCTGTCCTCGGTACCGCGTCCCTCCAGCGTTTCGACTCTTACGTCGACGCCGGTCCCGCTTGAACCGAGATTCAGGAACGTCTCCCCGTCGCTCGCTGGATAACCGGCGAAATCATAAAAATGCTCCGTCGAATCCACGTAGATATGCGTGTAATCCTTTTTCTCGTGATTGAACGCGTACAGCGGTATTCCGATCCTGCCGCAGTCCACGTTCACGTATTCCGCCACGCCGTTCGTCTTATCCACGGTGATACGGTTGTCGTACCTTGCGTAAAAACCGCCCGCGTACACACGGATGGAAGCTCTGGCTTCCACCGAAAACACGTCGGCACAGCTCTTGCCGTAAAAATCTCCCGCGTTTATATCCGCCTGAGCGCCCGCGTACAGTCTGACAGCCGCGCAGGCCTCTTTCTTGTCTCCGTTATCGTCGATGGTAAAACCACGTCCGTAATACTCTCCGCCGTTTGCCGTGAATTTTCCTCCGTTTCGGACGACGACCGCGTCGCCGGGCGTAACGGAGTTGACGGTTCCCGGAGACGGACTGCTGTCCGTATAGATATAGCCGTCGGTATATGTATAATATTCGCTCTCATAATGTCCCGCCGTGATCTCGCCGGCGTTTACCGTCAAAGTGCCGCGGACGTCAAACACGGTCAGCGGGCGGCTGAGGAAAACGTCGGTATACGCGTTCGTTTCTCCCATGACGGGAATGAATCTGTCGTAGATGATCTCGCCGCCGCCGACGGAATCGTTCAGCGTCAGCGACGCTCCCGCCTCGATGACGAACAGACTGCGGTTCTCGCTGCTGTCGTTGAAAAACAGTTTGGATAGGATCGTATGACCCTTCAGATCGATGGTTTTGTATCCCTTTACGTTTACCGGACCGAACGCATAGTACTGCTCTCCGTCAATGTCGGCGCCGATCTGAATAACGACCCTTTCTTCTCCTGCTTCGGTCAGTGCGTCAATCAGTTCTCTCTGGCTTGTTACGGTAACGTATTCCGGCCTCGATCCCGTTCCGTCCTCTCTTCCCGAAGCGAAAGCAGTCATTTCAAGAGTCAGGATCTGCATGACAAGCAATCCGCACATCAACAGGCATAAGGTTTTTTTCAACACGTCATTTTCCTCCGATCCGGGTTTTCTGAATGGATCTTTGATCATCGTAAGGCGGAAACCGAAGCGCGTTTCCCGCCGCTGAGCATAGTACCCCTATCCCCAGTTATTCAGATTAAATTATAGCTTCGGCTTTTCTTCTTCACATCAGCCAAAAGAATGATATTATGCGCCGGATCCCGGTTTTCCGGTAAAAAAAGGACGTACTGTCCGTACGTCCGTGATTGATTATTTTGACGCGAAAGGTCATTCGTGTTTGTTCTTGATCACGATCCCCAGCCCCCGCGCTTCGGAAACAAGCTCCGTGCGCGTTTTGAAGCCGGTTTTCTCCATAAGATGCTGGATGTGGCTCTTGACGGTGGCGACCGAAATGAAGAGTCTCTCGGCGATCTCGGCGTTCGTGTCTCCGGTTGTCAGTTCCTTGAGCACGTCAAGCTCGCGCTCGGTAAATTCGTGATTGGTGGCGTTGCCGATGCGTATCAGCGGCGTTTCGTCCGGAAAGATCCGTTCGCCCGCCATGGTTCGCTCCATCACGTCCAGAATACCCGCCTTCTGTCCGTCCTTATACCAGAAAGAATCGACGCCGCATTTCTTCGCCCGCGAGATCCAGGAATACTCGGGCATGGAAGTGACGATGATGATTTTGATATCCGGAAACTGCCGTTTGATCTCTTCCGCCGCGTCCAGTCCGCTCCGGTCAAACTCGGTCATCACGTCCATCAGGATCAGGTCGACCTTGTTGCTTTTGCAGACCGATATCGCCGCCGACGCGCTCGATATCGAAAGGACATGATGAAATTTCTCGCTCGATTTTATATAGATCTCAAAGAGCTCGCGAGGGATATCCTGATCTTCCACAATAAGTACGTTTACCGCCACGTCTCGTCCTCCTTAATTCATTCTGATTCATTATACTCCCCGGAACCGGCCTTCACATCAGCCGCTTGGCTGATTTTCAGCCGTTCTTCGGAAAGCGGAGAAAAAGCGTGAATCCTTCTCCGACGCCGCCTGACAGCGACGCTCCCTGCTTTTTCGCAAGAAGCGAAAGATTGTAAAGCCCGCCCGCAAAGCAGATTTCCCCCGCCGGGAGTTTCCCGTCGTTTTTGAAAGCGCAGACTGTCTCGCTGTCCGTTTCGGTAAAGGAGATCTCGATCCGCGAGGCGTCCGCGTGCTTGGCGGCGTTGGCTATCGCCTCTCTGGCGGTGGAGAAAAACAGACCGCGCTGCTTCTCCGTCAGCCCTTCGGGCAGATCGTTCTTCCAGACAAGGCGGATCTTCAATGCTTCCGCGAGCTTTTCGACGTCGCTTACCGCTTTTTTATCGGTTGGATTCTCCGCTTCCATACACAAAAGCAGCGCGTTTTGCTCCCACAGCGTGAAGATGCGTTCCATCGTCGCCGCGTCTTCTTTTTCCGTCGCCACGGTGGAAAGCATGAGCCTGTTCATTTCGTCGTGAATATTGACCTTCGCACGCAGGATCTCCTGTTTGCGTACCGTATCGTCGATGCCGAGATTATACTTTTTCAGTTTACGGTTCAGCCGTGACAGCGCTTCCTGATCCTTTTGAAGCGCCTCGGTCTTCGCGTATTCCGCCGTAACGTCCGAAGCGGTCAGTTCATGCAGGCGCTCGCCGTCGAGCGGAAGATCCCGCAGAACGAAGCGCCACCGGTGCCCGTCCAGAGTCATAATCGAATCCCCCACGGCTTTATACAGCAGATTGCCGTTTTGCAGGATGTTTCCCGTCGCGGACACGCAAAGACGGTTCATGCAGACGTTGGAAAACAGGACTCTGCCGTCATCGTCGAAGCAGCAGACCCCGCAGGGGATCTGATCAAGGCAAAGCTTTACCGCGTCAGGCGTGATGCTCCGTTTTCCGTAGCGGATAACGGCGGCCAGATTTACGATGGCCGCAGCCGTGACGGCGGAAAGGACCGGAAGCAGTACGATCCACGGGAGACCGCCGATCTTCCGGCTGACGGCGACCGCGGCGTCCGTATCGCCGAACAGATGGATATCGAACAGTACCTGCCAAAGAAAATAACTGCAGCAAAACGTGAACAGAGCGAAAACGGCAAAGCGGAGGCGTTTCTGCGCGACCGAGCGGACGATACTGAATATGCCGATCAGGCAGAGAAAGAGCGTCCACAGCGAGAAAAGCGACCTTGTCAGTTCCGAAAGCTGAAAGAGAGGCGTCATACGTTTTTCCCCCTTTCCGGCAAAATGAATGTGATATACGTCACGTCGTCCTCCCGGACGCAATCCGTCCTTATTTCCGCGCCTGACAAATATCCGTACTCGTCTTCGGAAAGCGGGATCCGGAGGTTCTCCATCGTCAGTTTGCATATCGTGTTTTCTTTTTCCGAGAGATTTACGAATATACCTCTGATACATGAAATGTTTTCGGTAAGAAGCGTTCCGAACGCCCGGAACACGGCAAGAGCCGCTTCTGCGCTCACTGTACCGTCCGCAGTGCTGTAAAGCTCGCCGGGTATACCGGAAAAATTCAGATAGCGAAACACTTCCGAAAAGGAAAGAGCGACCTCTCCCGTTTTGATCGATTGATTCTCGTATGACAGAAGCATGAGGTTTGCGAAACGCTTTATGTAAGAGGCGAAAAGCGTGATGCGCTTGCTGTTCTCTTCTCTGACCGTCTTTTCCCGTGATAAGCGCGCCTGTTTTGCAAGGTCAGATATAGCCTGAGACTGCCGGCGTGTGAGCTTTGCGATCGCATCGTAAACGGCGGTACGCTGTTCGATCTTCACCTGTTTCTCTTTCAGCTCGTTTTGCAGACGGATAAGCTCCGTTTCTTCCGCCAGTTTTTCCTTTGCTTCCGCCAGCTCCTCGTTCAGGCGGTCAAGATCGGACAGATCGTCCTGCCAGAAGCCGAACCCTCCCGGCAGCTCCATTTTGTGCAGAACGGTATGCTCACCGATCCTCGCACCGTCGGGGGACGAGAACTGTTCCGCTGTCAGAGGAACGGATGAGAGAGACGAATAGACCGGCGCGCCCCTGCGGTCGGTGATCTGCGCGGAAATGGAAAAGGTCTCGAACATCTTCCCGTATCTCATATTTGTCGGTATCAAGCCGAGTTGTATACAGCATTCAAGCACTCCCGCAGCCATGCTAATCAGGACTTCGGGAAATTCCACGACGTTCGTGCCGTTGATCTTCGGCATGTTCCCGGTCATCAAAAGCACGCTCATGGCAATGCCGGCGGAAAAAGGGATCACCGTCAGCCAGGCGTACTTTTTTGCGCTGACTACACGGTATTTTATAACGAGGACGAGTATCGCCGCCAGATATAGACCGTATTGCCACGCCGTGACGACGTAAAAAAGAGGAGCGCGGGAATAATCGGTGTTCCAGTTCTCAAATTCCGGATTAAAGCGGAAAACGAGCCCGTGCAGATCGTTTGTCAAAACGAGCAGGATCAAAAAGACGGTGACGAAGCCGACCCAGTACCATCTTTTCGGAACGGTCGAATCGGCGCCCGGAGAGATCAGCAGAGAAATATAGAAAAGGAACAGCGGGAGAAGCAGCATCGGAAGGTAATACAGATACCACGTGTGGCGTGCGAGAACGTCCACCCCTGCAAAAACGCTGTATTTGACGCCCCGGAGCAAAAGCAGGAGAAACGCCATCCACGAAAGCGATTTCATCATAAAAGGCAGAGTTCCGGATCCGGACACCCGGTATGAATAGTATCGTATAAGACAGGCGGAAAGGATCAGCAGATAGACCGTGGAAAGGTTGCGCGTGGGGAAAGCGTCGGGAATGATATTCGCGCACGAAATGATATTGACGGCAAGCAGCAGATAATAAAGCGCCAGCCTCGCAAGCGTCTTTTTGACTACTTTCATTTCCACATTTCTCCTTTCCGTGTTTTCGGCAAATGCCGCCTTGCCGTCCGGTATCCGGCGCTGCCGGGATCCGCGCGCCGGATCGTCACAGAATATTCCGATCGGTTCAGGTGCTTTTTGTGACGGGCCCGTAATGATTATAACAGTTACCGCGAGCAACATCAATATGTCCGTCAAATTAGAACCGTCGGTCCCGGCTGCGCCTCGATCGGTGCTTCTGCCTTCGGCAGTTTCCAGCCAAAGTTCCATGCTGAAACTTACTATAATCATTTACTATACCCCGGAGATAAGATGTTTTTCAATAGAGGTATTGACTTTTTGCTCATTATTGGCCAAAATACGATTGAATACGATTTCGGCCAGAGGTGATTCGATGACTTATATTAGGAGAACTCTCGAAAAGAAAATAAAGGAAATCAGCAAAGAGTACGCCTGCGTTCTGGTAACCGGTCCGCGTCAGGTCGGAAAATCGACGATGCTGCAACATCTGATGGAAGGCGGCAACCGAAACAGGGTTACGCTCGATCATACGGATGAACGCAAACTGGCAAAGACCGATCCCGCGCTGTTTCTTGAAATCCATCCCGCTCCGATATTGATCGAGGAAGTACAGTATGCGCCGGAACTGTTTTCCTATATCAAGATCAAGGTCGATAAAGGTGCCGCTCCCGGTTCATACTGGCTGACCGGGTCTCAAGCATTTCGACTTATGGATCTGGCAGGAGAATCTCTGGCGGGACGAACGGCAATCGTCCACATGTCGGCGCTATCACAAAGCGAATTGTATGGCGATGGTGAAACAATGCCGTTTGCAGTCGATCTTGACAGAATCAACGCCCGGAAAGCCCACCTTACGCCATGCTCCGCCACAGAAATGTATGAGCGCATTTGGCACGGAGCAATGCCGGGACACCGCAGCGGAAAATATACGGATCGGGACGTGTTTTACAGTTCCTATATTCAAACGTATATCGACCGCGACGTAACCGATCTGATCCCCGGAGTGGATAAACTGCTCTATGCTGATTTCATTCGCGCCGCCGCCTGCCGTGCGGGGCAAATGCTCAATATCCACGATATCGCGCAGGACGTGGGCGTTTCCGATGATACCGCCAAACGCTGGCTGACGGTCATGGAAAAATCGGGAATTGTTTTCTATCTGCGCCCCTATTCCAATCATCTGCTCAAACGCACGATCAAAACACCGAAAATGTACTTCTTTGATACCGGACTTGTTGCATATCTTACGAAATATTCCAGCCCGGAAATTCTGATGAACGGCGCGATCAACGGTGCAATCCTCGAAAACTACACAGTCGCGGAGGTTATAAAAACGTATCATAACGACGTTAAAGAATGTAATTTCCATTACTATCGCGACAAAGAATCAAATGAGATCGACCTTGTCATCGAGAGCGACGGCGAGACTCATCCACTTGAAATAAAAAAATCATCCAATCCCGGTTCCGAGCTAGCAAGCGCATTCAAGATACTCGACAAGGGATCATTTCCACGAGGTACGGGTGCGATCCTCTGCCTCAGAGAGGAATTAACGGCAATCGACCGTAAGACTTATATCGTCCCAATTTGGATGATTTAAGCAAAGGTTTCCAAAGCAGTTTAAAGCTTTCTCACCCGTTTGCGCCATTCAGGAACAAAGCAACCGTTTTAGAGGGATTGGCAAATCTTTTTTTCCTTTCTCAAGGCTGTTGCACGTATATGACCTCTGTCTGGGTTGCAAAAAATGCCGGCAGGGAGTTATAATAAGGACATCCGGAATCCGTGGCGGAAAAGGCAGACTTCGGACTGACCCGCTCCGCGCATGGACCGTCATTCTGAAGGCATCGGTCCCCAACCGGGTCTTTCCATGCCTGAAGATGAATCCGAAAACAACAAAAAGGGGCATAAGATGAAACAGACCGTTTTACGCAAATACGCACGACTGATTGCCAGGACCGGCATCAACGTTCAGAAAGGACAGGAAGTCATCATCTCCTGCGATCTGGACCAGCCGAAATTCGTCGAACTGCTGGTGGACGAATGCTACAAGGCCGGCGCCGGGAAAGTCACCCTCCGGTTCAATTACCAGCCGCTTGAGAAACTGCACGTGCGCCATCAGAGCGTGCGCACTCTTTCGGAAGTGACGGAGTGGGAAAAAGCCAGACTCCAATACTACGTGGATACCCTCCCCTGCCGCATCTACCTCTCCTCGGAGGATCCGGACGGCCTGAAGGGCATCAACCAGAAAAAGCAGGCGCAGGCCGACCGGAAATCCTGGCCGATCATCAAGCCCTATTCGGACGCGATGGAAAACAAATATCAGTGGTGCATCGCCGCCGTTCCGGGCGTCGCCTGGGCCAAGAAACTCTTCCCTGAACTGCCGAAAGGCCGCGCCGTTGAAAAACTGTGGGAGGCAATCCTGTTCACTTCCCGCGTAACCGACGATCCGGTTGCGGCCTGGGAAGCCCACAACCGCTCCCTGAGCACAAGATGTGAGTATCTCAACAGCCTGCACATCACCGAACTGCACTACGTTGGTAAGAACGGAACCGACCTGCGGGTCGGAATGATTCCGGAAGCCGTCTTCAAAGGCGGCGGGGAGACAAGCCTGAAGGGCGTCTTTTTCAATCCCAACATTCCGACCGAGGAATGCTTCATTTCCCCGATGCGGGGCAAAGCCGAGGGAATCGTTTATGCCACCAAGCCCCTGTCCTACCAGGGACAACTGATCGAGGACTTCTCCGTCCGATTCGAAAACGGAAAGGCCGTCGAGGTGAAAGCAAAGAAGAACCAGGCTCTTCTGGAGGAGATGATTTCCATGGACGAGGGCGCAGCCTATCTGGGCGAATGTGCGCTGGTTCCGGTCAATTCCCCCATTTCCGAGTCGGGCATCCTGTTCTACAACACACTGTTCGACGAGAATGCCGCCTGCCATCTGGCTCTGGGCATGGGATTTGCGGATACCATCCGGGGATTTGAGGACAAGACGCTGGACGAATGCCGCGCGCTCGGAGTCAACGATTCCATGATCCACGAGGACTTCATGATCGGGTACGAGGGACTGGACATTGACGCGACAACCGCAGACGGGAAAACCGTCCCCATCTTCCGCTCGGGCAAATGGGCCTTCTGAGGCAGCCGCCTGCGTCATTTCATTTCAAAGTTTAGAAGGAGACTGCTATGCTTGTACAAACACCGCCTATGGGCTTTAACACCTGGAACACGTTCGGAGCCGATATCTCCGAGGAACTGATCACGCAAACCTGCGACGCCATGGTGGAAAAAGGATACCGGGATGCCGGCTATTCCTACATCGTCATCGACGATTTCTGGATGACCTCCGAGAGGGATGAGAACGGACGCCTTGTGGCGGATCCCGTCAAATTCCCGCACGGAATGAAATATCTGGCGGATTACATTCACGCCCGGGACATGAAATTCGGCATCTATTCCTGCGCCGGGACCCGGACCTGCCAGGGCCTTCCCTCCTCGTTCGGACACGAGTTCGAAGACGCGAGAACCTTCGCGGAGTGGGGCGTGGACTTTCTCAAATACGATTTCTGCAATTTCCCGGAACGCGCGGACGCCACGCTGGCCTACCACACCATGAGCATGGCCCTGAAAGCCACCGGCCGGGAGATTCTCTTCTCGGGCTGCACGGGCGGAATGAGAGAGCCCTGGCTCTGGATGCGTTCCATCGGAGCGCACATGTACCGCTCCACACAGGACATCGGGGACCATTTTGTCTCCATCCGCGACATCGCCGAAAGCCAGTTCCAGAACCTGAAATACAGCGCGTCGGGCTGCTTCAATGACACCGATATGCTGGTCGTCGGCATGTACGGCAAGGGAAACGTCGGCATGGGGTCTGCCCCGACCGACGAGGAATACCGCACCCATTTCGCCCTGTGGTGCATGATGGGCGTTCCCCTGATCATCGGAGGCGACGTCCGCAAGATAGACGGATTCTGCCGGGATCTTTTGCTCAACCGCGACCTGATTGCCATCGACCAGGATCCGGACTGCCGCGAGCCCTTTATGGTCGGGAACCGCGGCGGACACCGTCCGGTCCTGCTGCGCCATATGGCGGACGGCACGCTTGTCATCGGCATGTTCAACCTGACCGACAACCGCTCCCGCATGCCCTTTATGTTCCCGGACGCAGGCCTTCCCTGGCACAGCGGCATAGGACTCGAACTGACCGACGTGTTCACGGGCGAAAACCTGGGCGTCAAGCGGGACGACTTCTCGCCCGTCCTTGACCCGCACACATCCAAGATTTACCGTGCGAAACTGGTAAAGGTACAATAAAAGGAGGTCTCCATGCTGGTTCAGACACCGCCTATGGGTTTCAACACCTGGAATACGTTCGGAGCCGATATCTCCGAGGAACTGATCACGCAAACCTGCGACGCCATGGTGGAAAAAGGATACCGGGACGCCGGCTATTCCTACATCGTCATCGACGACTGCTGGATGCTGGCCGAGCGGGACGGGGACGGACGCCTTGTGGCGGATCCCGTCAAATTCCCGCACGGCATGAAATATCTGGCGGATTACATTCACGCCAGGGGCATGAAATTCGGCATCTACTCCTGCGCAGGGCTTCGCACCTGTCAGGACCTTCCCTCCTCGTTCGGACACGAGTTTGAGGACGCCCGCACCTTTGCGGAGTGGGGCGTGGACTTCCTGAAATACGATTTCTGCAATTTCCCCGAACGGGCGGACTGCACACTGGCCTACCACACCATGAGCATGGCCCTGAAAGCCAGCGGGCGGGACATTCTCTTCTCGGCCTGCCAATGGGGACATTTTGAGCCCTGGAAGTGGATGCGCTCGATCGGCGTGCACATGTACCGCTCGACCGGGGACATCAACGACAGTTATGTCTCCATTCGGGACATCGCGGAAAGCCAGTTCCAGAACCTGAAATTCAACGCATCGGGCTGCTTCAACGACCCAGACATGCTGGTCGTCGGCATGTACGGAAAAGGAAACGTCGGCATGGGGTCTGCCCCGACCGACGAGGAGTACCGCACCCATTTCGCCCTGTGGTGCCTGATGGGGGTTCCCCTGATCATCGGAGGCGACGTCCGCAAGATAGACGGATTCTGCCGGGATCTTTTGCTCAACCGCGAGCTGATCGCCATCGACCAGGATCCGGACTGCCGCGAGCCCTTCCTGGTCGGGAATCGGGGCGGACACCGCCCGGTCTTCCTGCGTCACATGGCCGACGGGACCTTTGTCATCGGCATGTTCAACCTGACCGACAACCGCTCCCGCATGCCTTTCCTGTTCCCGGACGCCGGCCTTCCCTGGCATAGCGGCGTGGGACTCGAACTGACCGACGTGTTCACGGGAGAAAACCTGGGCATCAGGCGGGACGACTTCTCGCCCGTCCTTGAACCGCACACATGCAAACTCTACCGGGCCCGGCTGGTGACGCTATGACAAAAGACCCTGAGTTCTGCTTTGCCTGCGGCGCCGGTCTGACGCGGGACGACATCGGCATGTACCGCAAAGCCGTCAACCGCTCGGCGGAAGAGTGTCTGTGCCTGGACTGCCTGGCAAAGAAATACAACACCACACGCGCTTTCTTCGAGGAGAAAATCGAGATGCTCAAGAGCCGGGGTTGTTCCCTCTTCTTTTAATTCCGGTCTCGTTTTCCCCATTTCCAAATAATAATAACTAAAAATTTAAAATTGTAACATTTCCTTCAAATAAGCAAAACCGCCCGGTTTCATTGAGCCGGGCGGTTCTTTATCTCTTTTCTGCTTTCCTTTTTCAGTCCGACGGGAAGTCCATGCACAGCCGCAATGCCACAAACGGACGCACAAAAGTATCGGCCGCTTTGACATGGTCCGGATGGACGGCGTATCCGGAAAGGGCCGCCCCGTCCGTAAAGACCGAATCCAGCATCACGTCCGCGTTGGAGGAAGAAAGGCCCTCCGTCACGATTGTAAGGCGGACCATGCCCGGGATTTTTCCGTTCAGGGCCTCAAGCTGTTCCCTGATGCCCCGCTTGATTTCCTCTTTGCGCTCCGCGCCGTATTCTTCCTTCAGTTTCCACAGAATCACATGCCGTACCATACTATTCTCCTCTTGGATCTTGGGTTTATTCTTTCTTTTCGGATTCGTCCGCTCCGTCGTCGGGCCCGGTCCGGACCAATGACCTTGCCCAGGGCACAAGTCGCAGCAGCAGCAATCCCAGTCCCGCCTTGAAAACGGACAGCCCCATGCACAGCGGGAAGAGCCAATGAATGTCCAGATTCGTCCCGTAGGCCAGTATCAGGCAGACGGGCATGACAATCGCCCACATGAATCCGCTGTCGGCCACAATGGTCCAGAAGACCTTTCCGCCCGAGCGCAGGGTGAAATACGTGGAATTCGCCACCGCATCCACCGGCAGGAACACGGCCTGCACAAAGAGCATATACGTGGCAAGGCCGCGCACGGCCTCGCTCGTTTGGTAGATTCTCGGGAACAGCGGAGCCGAGATGGCCAGAAGGGCCGCCGCACCGGCGGCGCACAGAATGGAAAAGACAATCAGCTTGCGGGCCGTATCCTTGGCCTGTTCCACCTTTCCGGCCCCGAGCTGGTTGCCCACCAATATGGCCACCGAGGACCCGACCGACAGAAAGATGACGTTGAACAGATTGACCAGGGTCGACTCGATGTTCTGCGCGGCCACAACGTCCAGCCCGCGGGTCGAAAGACATTGGTTGCGCATGGTCATGGCGAGCGACCAGAGCACTTCGTTGAGAATCAGCGGGACGCTTTTGAGCAGCATCTGTCCGGCCAGGGCCCCGCCGATGCGCAGAGCCGGAAGATTCAGCCGGATAAACGGACAGACGGCTTTGTGGGCCAGCGACCAGATCAGCAAAACCGCGAGTTCGACGAACCGGGAGACCACCGTGGCAATCGCCGCGCCTTCGACGCCCATGGCCGGCACGCCGAGCAATCCGAAAATCAGGACTCCGTTGAGCGCGAAGTTCGTCACGACCGCCGCAATGCCCGAAACCATCGGAAGAACCGGATGCCCGGTTTCCCGCAGCGTCGATGCAATGGCATTGGAAAGCGCATACGGCAGAAAGCCGAACAGACTCACACGCAGGTAGCGCATTCCCTCGGCCAGGGTCAGCTCCAAGTCGCCCTCCTGGCTTCCCGGGTGCAGAAACAGGCGGATGAAATTCGGCCCGAAGAGCGAAAAGGCAAGGATGCCCAGCCCGCAGGCCGCCACCGCGATATAGAGTTTGAGGACAAAGGAGCGTCTGACTCCATCCTCATTCCGGCTCCCGTGAAACTGCGCCGTATAGATGCCCGGGCCAGCCATACCGCCGAAAACGGCCAGGTAGAAAACCAGGACGAACTGATTGACGATGCTGACGCCTGACATGGATTCGGTGGACAGCTGACCCACCATGATGTTGTCCAGAAGGTTGACGAAATTGGTCACGCCGTTCTGGATCAGAATCGGAATCATGACCGCCAGCACACCCCGGTAGAAATGTCTGTTTCCAAACCATTTTCCGCCCGTCGAGACCGCCGTACGCTCCATCGTCAAACCCTCCTTTCGCCGTTTTTCAGTCGCACCCCCTTTTTATAGCAAAAGCGGGTCTGAATGTCAAGACAAAACGCCAAAATGCTCTTGCTTTCTAAGTAAAAACTATTTATAATGGGCGTGAAAAAACAAGGACGCCGCAAAGAAAGCCTGTGTATCAGGTATCCTGCGCCTTGAGTGAAAAACAGTTATGAAAAAAGCCTTGATTGCCATGAGCGGCGGCGTGGACAGTTCGGTCGCCGCGTACCTGACCCTTCAGGCCGGGTATTCGTGCGTAGGATGCACCATGAAACTCTTTGCCCGCCCGGGCACAGACCCCGAGCAGGAGCGCCGCTGCGACTCCACGCGGGACATCGACGACGCCCGCGCCATCGCCGACTCGCTGCATTTTCCCTATCACGTCGTCCATCTCGAGGACGACTTCGTCTCCCGGGTCGTGGAGCCCTTTGTCCGGGCCTACGAAAACGGAGAAACCCCCAATCCGTGCATCACCTGCAACCGCTATCTGAAATTCGGCAGACTGCTGTCCGAGGCACAGGCCTGCGGATGCGACACGATCGTCACCGGGCACTACGCCCGCGTGGAACGCAAAGGCGACACGTATCTGCTGAAAAAAGCGCTGGATCCGACCAAGGACCAGAGCTACGTGCTGTTCAACCTGACGCAGGACCAGCTGGCCCACATCCGTTTTCCGCTCGGAGAACTGACCAAGGCGCAGGCCCGCCGGATTGCCGAAGAGCACGGCTTTGCCAACGCGCAAAAGAAAGACAGCCAGGACATCTGCTTCATTCCGGACGGAGATTACGCCGCCTTCCTGAAGCGTTATACCGGCCGCGAATATCCCCCGGGAGATTTTCTCTCCGCGTCGGGAGAGGTGCTCGGCCGCCACAAAGGAATCATCCATTACACCATCGGACAGCACAAAGGTCTGGGGCTTGTCACGCCCGAGCCGCTGTACGTCGGCGCCATCCACCCGGCTGACAACACGATTACCCTGGTCCGGAACGAGGATCTGTTCCGCAGAACCGTCTTCGTCGATTCCTTCAACTGGGTCGGCGGTGCGCCTCCGCAGGGGGAGATTCCGTGCCTTGCCAAAATCCGTTACCGGCAAAAGGAAAAGCCGTCTGTCGCAACCCCGCTGCCGGGCGGGATGGTGCGCATCGAATTTGAAGAACCCGAACGGGCCGTAACCCCCGGACAGGCAGCAGTCCTGTACGACGGGGATACCGTCCTGGGAGGCGGACGCATCGTCCCGTCCCCCGAAGCATAACATCCAACCAACTTACCGCACAGACAGGAACGCGTCCGCGCTGCCGGATGCATCCGGAAAGGAAACCCTATGTTCATTCCAACCAAAGACACCCGCCCCTTTGACCGGGAGCTGAAGTTCACCGAAGTATACAAAGAGAATCTGCACGCCCACAAGGCGGTGCGCGAGGAGAGGTGCATGGCCGTTCAGCTGGACACCTATTTCATTCCGCCCCGCGCCGACGACCTCATTGCCGGGCGCATCGATCGCCCCTGGGTCGCTTTCGCCCCCTGTTTCGAAGGGGACTCGGTCGACAAAGTGGGCTATTGCATCGACATCGCCGGAAGCGAAGCGCTTCTGGAGGACCTGATCCGGCAAGGCCTGGACAAGGAATACACCGACCGCGTGCGGGAGATGATCGACTTCTGGAAAACGGAGAATACCAACACGAAAATCCGGAACCGTTTTCCCGCCTCCTGGGAAGGCTCCATGGGCCGGGACAACTATTTCTGCGACAACGCGGCCATTCATCCGCTCTACCGCATCGCCGGCGTCAACCTGGACAACAAAAAGCTGCTCCATCTGGGACTCGGCGGTCTGATCCGCGAGGCACTCTCCCTAGCGGACAAAACAACCGACCCGGACAAGGAAGCCTTTTACCGTTCGGTCGCAGGCGCTTTGCGTTCGGTTTCCCGCGTCCTGAAGGATTACGCAAATTACGCAAAAACGCAGGCGGAGGCCGTGCCGGAGAAGCGTGAGCACTATCTTGCCATGGCACAGGCCTGTGAAAACGCATCCGAAAAGCCGGCCGGAACGCTGCGTGAGGCCATCCAGTTGGTCTGCGTCTACATGCTCTCCACCCGTGCGGTGGAAATCGGACGCCTGGACGATTATCTGGCCGAATATTATGCAAAAGACCTGGAAAACGGAACCCTGACGCACGATGAAGCCGTTGCCCTGGTGGACAATTTCTTCACCATTATCGAAAAGGAGCGCGGGCGCGACACCCGGGCCATCATCGGCGGGTTCGGACGGGAGAATCCCGAAGAAGCCGATCAGTTCGCCCTGCTGGTGCTGGACGTTCTCGAACAGCGGCAGGGGCATTTCTACCCGCAGGTCAGCCTGCGGCGCTACAACGGCATGGACGAGCGCGTCTGGACCCGGTCCTTGGAACTGCTTGGAACAGGATGCACGTTTCCGCTGCTGTACAACGACGACGTCAACGTTCCCTCGGTGATGCGCGCCATGGACGTCAGCCGCAAAGTGGCTGAGCAATATTCCTTCTTCGGCTGCGGCGAATACATGCTCGCAACCCTCTCGCTGGGCACCCCCAATACCGCGCTCAACGTGGCCAAGGTGCTGGAAATCACCCTGCACAACGGAGTCAATCCCTCCACAGGCGCGCCGTGCGGCCTTCCGCAGGAGCCCCTGACCGACCGGAGCACCTTCGAAGACGTTTCCCGGGCGTACAAGCGCCAGTTGGACTTCTTCATTGACATTTCGGGCGGATTTGAGGAACTGCTGTATGACGTATGCGCCGAGGAAGCCTGCTTCCTGCTGGATTCCTGCCTGCAGAACTGCTGCATGGAACGCGGTCTTTCCATGGTCGAAGGCGGCATCTACCACCTGGGCGGAACCGTGGAAACCTACGGAAACGTCACGGCGTACGACAGTCTGAGTGCCATCCGCGACGTCGTATACGAAAAACGCGCCATGACCCTGACCGAACTGGTCAAGGCCCTGGACGCGAACTTCGTAGGCTATGAGGACAAACGCGCTCTGCTCCTGGCCGCTCCCAAATTCGGGAACGACGACGACCGCGCGGATTCGATTGCAACCGAATTCCACGAATTCATCTGCAACGCGGTGCGCGGCCAGCGCGCCAAGACCCGCCTGGATTCCTTCCTGGTGGTCATCATCAACAACAACATGAACGTCGTCCTGGGCGCCTACGTCGGCGCAACCCCGGACGGACGTCTCTCGGGCGTATTCCTTTCCAACGGAAACAGCCCGTACAACGGCCGGGACAAACAGGGCGTCACCGCTCTGATTCACTCCATGACCAAGATGGATACCTCGATTCACGCCGGAGGCAACCAGAACCTGAAATTCTCCAAAGGCATGTTCGAGCACCAGGGCGCCCAGATCCGCGCGCCGCTCCAGACCTTCTTCGATCTGGGCGGCCAGCAGACCAACCTGAGCGTCGTCAGTCAGGAAGAACTCGAGGACGCGCTGGTTCATCCCGAACTCCACGAGAATCTGGTGGTCCGTGTAGGCGGATTCACCGCCCGGTTCATCGACCTGGACAAGCAGACCCAGCAGGATGTGCTCCTGCGGACCGCCTATTGATATGCCCGACGCATTGTTTGTCGACGTCCAGCGCGGAAGCGTGCACGACGGACCGGGCATCCGCACGACCTTTTTTCTCAAAGGCTGCCCTTTGCACTGTCCCTGGTGCCACAATCCCGAAAGCCAGTCCCCCGCGGTTCAGCTGTCGTTTCATGCGTCCCGCTGCATTCTATGCGGCGCGTGCGCCTCGGTCTGTCCGGCCGCCGTGCACAGACTCAGCGAAGCCGAACCCCGCCACCGGGTTGCCTTTTCCTCCTGCATACGCTGCGGCGCCTGCGTACAGGTCTGCCCACGGGAGGCACTGAAACTCATCGGAACCAAAATGGACGCACAGGAAGCCCTGCGCATCGCGCTGCGGGACCTGCCCTTCTATCGGGCGTCCGGAGGCGGCATAACCCTCTCGGGCGGAGAACCGCTCCTCTGGGAAGAATTCACTCCCGCCTTCCTGAAATTGTGCCGGGAAAACCGCCTGCACACCTGCATCGAAATGTCCGGCGCCGCCCGGCGGGACGTCCTGCTCGCGACCATTCCCTGGTGCGACCTGTACTATTTCGACTGGAAAATCAGCGACCCGATAAAGCTCAGGGAATTGACCGGAGCCGACCGGACCCGGATCCTCGGCAATCTGGATGCACTGCTTGCAGCCGGATCGGATGTCACGCTCCGCTGTCCCCTCATCCCGGGCATCAACGACTCGGAGGATCATTTCAAAGGTATCCTTGACGTGATCAGGACCCGGCCGGCCATCCGGGAGGTACATCTGCTCCCTTATCATGATTTCGGAGTCGGGAAAGCGGCCAACACGGGAGTCGTGCAAACCCGCTATCTCCGGGCCTCCCGCGAGGATCTGGACGGATACGAAACCTGGTTTGCAGCACACAACGACACGGGTGCGGTCATTTCTATACAAAAATAATATGTCAATATGTCACCAAAAAAAGAGAGAGGTTTTCCTCTCTCTTTTTTGTTCAAACACACCTTCCCATATAAGGAGGGACTGTCATTTGCTCTGTTGCCTTGCTTATACCTTAATTTCAATCCGCCCTCCCAGTGTGGAGAGGGACGGTGATAATCTCTCACCATTGGTGAGAGAAATTATTATAATCCACCCTCCCAGTGTGGGGAGGAACAGCAATAGTTTACAAAAAAGATTTACCTACTATTGTATTATATACAAACATATGCATAATCTTATTAAACCTGATCCTGCTTTTTGAATTTATAAAATAGTATTAGAATTCCCGGCTGACGCGTCTGAGCCTGTATCCGGCCTTCTTTATGACCCGACGCAGTTCCTTTTCGTCCGGAACCGGTCCCCTGACCAGCATCGTGACCTTGCCGCTTTGATGGTCTGCCATGACCTGCTCGGCGCCGGGCAGTTCACCGAGCGCCTTTTGCACGGTTGCCTCACAGTGCCCGCACATCATGCCTTTGACCGTCAGGGTCAGTCTGACAGGCCCGTCCGAGACCTCTTCCTTCGTCTTTTTCGCTCTCCTCTTTTTCCCCGGCCGGTCGTTCTTCCCGTTTTCCGGATGGAACAGATTCAGCCGGAGGGCGTTCATCACCACGCAAAAGCTGGACAGTCCCATCGCCGCCGCGCCGAACATCGGGTTCATGGTAATCCCCAGTCCCACGTACACGCCGGCGGCTGCCGGGATAAGCAGCGAATTGTAAAAGAGAGCCCAGAACAGATTCTCCAGAATGTTGCGGTAAGTCGCCCGGGACAGTCTTATGGCCGCCGCGGCGTCCGATAGCGCGGAATGCATCAGCACAACATCCGCCGCGTCAATGGCGACGTCTGTCCCCGCTCCGATGGCGATGCCGATGTCCGCCCGGGTCAGCGCCGGTGCGTCGTTGATGCCGTCTCCGATCATCGCGACTTTTCCCCTGCTTTTCAGCTTCTGTATGATTTCGGCCTTTCCGTCCGGACGAACGCCTGCGTAGATTTCATCCACGCCCGCTTCCCGTCCGATTGCCTGCGCGGTCGCCTCATGGTCACCGGTCAGCATAACCACCTCCAGACCGAGCCGATGGAACGACCGGATGGCTTCCCGGCTGTCCTCCTTGATGGTATCCGCCACCGCAATGACGCCGAGCGGTTCGTTCCCGCATGCGAAATACAGCGGCGTCTTCCCGTCGGACGCAAACGCTTCCGCCTTTTCCTGCAAAGCCTCGGGGACCTGCGCGCAGGTCCGGATGAATTCCAGATTTCCCCCGCTGCATTCCTCTCCCCCAATCCGGGCCTGCACGCCTCGCCCTGACAGAGCCTCAAAATGCGAGCAGTCCGGCATGGTTATCTCTTTTTGCCGGACGTAGGACAACACGGCTCGCGCCAGCGGATGTTCGCTGTTCGCCTCCAGAGCCCCGGCTATACGCAAAAGTCTCTCCTCGTTTCCATCCCCTGCCGGCAGCACATCCGTCACGGACGGCTCACCCCGGGTGATGGTTCCGGTCTTGTCCAGCGCCACAATCTGCACGTTTCCGGTTTCCTGCAAAGCCTCCGCGGTCTTGAACAGAATTCCCCGCCGTGCTCCGACACCATTCCCCACCATGATGGCCACGGGCGTTGCCAGACCGAGCGCACAGGGACAGCTGACCACCAGCACCGTGATGGCGCGGGCCAGCGCATAGGAAAACGGCCGGGCCATCAGAAGCCATACGACTCCGCACACAAGGGCGATTCCCATCACAACCGGAACGAACACACCCGAGATGCGGTCTGCCAGACGGGCTACGGGCGCCTTGGTCATGGAAGCGTCGCTCACCATCCGGATGATCTGTGCCAGGGTTGTATCCTCCCCTACGCGGGTGGCCCGGCAGCGAAGGAAACCGGACTGATTCAGCGTCGCGCTGTAGACCTCGTCCCCCGCCTTTTTATCCACCGGAATGCTCTCTCCGGTCAGGGCGGACTCGTTCAGCGCACCTTCTCCCTCCAGGATCACACCGTCCACCGGCACGGCCTGGCCGGGGCGCACCACAAAAACGTCCCCGCATTTCACTTCGGCCACCGGAACCGTCCGTTCCTCCCCGTCCCTTACGACCGTAGCGGTCTGGGGGGCCAGATTCATCAGGGCCCGCAAAGCGCCGGTGGTCTTCCCCTTGGAATAGGACTCCAGCGTCTTGCCCAGGGTAATCAGGGTCAGGATCATCGCCGAGGATTCAAAATACAATCCGTGAAGATAGTCCATCGCCCCCGGAACGTCCCCTTTTGCGGCCGAAGCCGTCATCAGGAACAGAACGGCCACCGAATACACCACGCCCGCGCCCGAACCCAGGGCAATCAGGGAGTCCATATTGGGAGAACGGTGGAACAAAGCCTTAAATCCGCTGACAAAGAAACGCCGGTTGATTGCCATGATGACAAGACACAGCAAAAACTCGGCAAGACCTGCTGCCACGGGATTTCCCTCGAAGAAGGGCGGGAGCGGCCAGCTCCACATCACATGTCCCATCGTAATATACATCAGGATAAGGAGAAATCCCAGAGAAATCAGAAACCGCCGCAACAGTCTGGGCGTTTCCCGGTCCTCAAGAGCATCCGGTCCCTGTGCAGGCTCAGCGCTCTGCCCGGCTCCCCCGACCGGCTCGGCGGTGTATCCCGCCCTGACCACGGCCTCCACTACGGCGGACGCCGAGGCACTGCCCTCTACCGCCATACTGTTGGTCAGCAAATTGACCGAGCACCCGGTCACACCGGGCACCTTTCCTACCGCCTTTTCCACGCGGGCCTGACAGGCCGCGCACGACATGCCGCCTACTTTATACCGATCCATTCCTGTTACCTACTTCATCCATTTGGGAAGATTCTGCAAGAGTTCTTCCAGTTTGTCTTCCTTGCCTGCCTGCACGTCTTCCACCACGCACGACTGAATGTGGTGGAACAGAATCTGTTTGGCAAAACTGTTCAGGGCGCTGTTAACCGCCGAAACCTGATTGAGCAAATCGATGCAATACGCGTTGTCGCACAGCATGCTCTCAAGGCCCCGTATCTGCCCCTCGATTCTGCGCAAACGATTCTGCAGGGCCCGCTTCTCCTCCTCGGTCCGGTACAGTTTGTGACCGCACCCGCAGTCGCTCTCTCCGTCCGGAATGCAGCAGCACCCGTCCCCGCTTTTTTCCTCTTCCTTTTTCCCGCTCCCGCAGGATGCAAGCCGATATCCGTCCCGTCCGTTAAAAAGTTCTGCCAAAGCCGGGCCCGGGTTCTCCTCGGCTGCAATCCGGCAAAGGCCGGTTTCGCAGTCCACCCCAAGTACATTTCCCGGTCCCACAAGCGTTTCAAGCCGCTCCCGGACCTTCTTTTCACAATGCCCGCAGCGCATGCCTTCAATCTGTATGATCCATTCCATGGTTCGGTCGAGTAGACCTTCTCGACCTTTCACCCCCTCATATTTTGTTTGATGTGAGGAGATTTGGTCTTACAGCCCCTCACGGAACCCATCGTGCCCTATTAAGGCAATAGGCTCTTCAGTAAATCATTTGCAAGCTCAGTACGC
>JAFTBN010000035.1 GCA_017455185.1 Clostridia bacterium | reverse complement strand
TTGGATATAAGTGTTTGTTGCTTGCTTTTCAAAATGCTTTGGAATATACATTATCATATAATGAAACTAAAGTTGACATGTCACAGATAGTGCGTAAAGAAATCAAACTTTTTGATGAATCGTCATTAAGGGAGGCATGGTTAAATGCATGTCTTCATACAAGATGGGATAAGTTGATTTCTCCTGCTATATACATTTTTGATGATAGGATTGAAGTAATTTCTACTGGAGGCCTTCCAATTGATTATTCAGAAGAAGATTTTTATAGTGGTATAAGTCATCCTATTAATCGTGGCCTTCAAAAAATAATGGGTCAATTAGGCTTAGTTGAACAAACAGGCCATGGTGTACCAGAAATTATAAAACATTATGGTAAAGAAGCATTTACTCTAAATGATAATTATATAAATGTAACTTTGAAATTTCCATTTTTATTAGTCCATGGTGAAACAAGTTACTCAGAACTAAATTCATCGCAAATAAAAGTATTGAAAGCAATAAACATAAAACCATCTATTAAAACACAAGAACTTTGTGATGTGACTGGGCTTGGTATAAGTAGAATAAACGAATTAATAAAGGAATTAAAAGAATTAAATAGAATTAAAAGAGTTGGATCTAATAAAACTGGTTATTGGGATGTATTAAAATAATGAAAGTTTTAGTAGATGTAATTAGTGTCTACTGAAAAATATTTTCGTAAATTCCCAAAGTAAATTCCACAGTTGGAAACCCCTTGCGTTTAGTATGGGAAATCGGCGGAATTTAGTATGGGAAGAGAAGAAAAAACGGGCGCAAAAGTCGGTTTCGGAGTGGACAGAGAGACAGGTTGATGGTAGAATACAGTTCATGATTCCCATCTTTTACAGATGTCAAAATGACGAAATCCCGGGAGCCTTATTTTGGAGGTTTCCGGGACTTTTTTGGTCGTTTATATTTGGTCGTTCAGGTCCGAAAAATCGGTGTTGAACAAGATCTCTTTCGGCAGCTCCTGCTTTTGCAGGAACATCAGCATATAGATCGGGAAGTAGGTGACCTTGCCGTCTGTTTCGACGTTGCCATTGCAGAAGACGTAGCCCTCTTCTATGCCGTAGTCCGTAACGTTCAGCACGTTATCCATCGCGTTGTGGCGGTAGTAGTCCTTGCCGGATTTGATCTCGATCGGCAGGATCCTGCCGTCCTCTTCGATCACGAAATCAAGCTCGCCGAACTTTTTGCTGTTGTAGTAATAGAGCGTATATCCGTGCGCGGTCAGTTCCTCGGCGGCGACGTTTTCGTAAATGGAGCCGAAGTTGATCGTCGTTTCGTGCTGCAGGATCTTGAGCTGGATCTCGTTCCCGTACTGCGCGGCGAGCAGGCCGACGTCGTTTGAGAACAGCTTGAAAAGATTCTGCGACTTGGAGAGCAGCAGCGGTACTCTCGGCTCATCCACGACGTTCGCCGGGAGCGCGACGCCGGCGTTTTTCAGCCATAGAAAGCTGTCGTAATACTTGTCGAAGCGCGCTTTTTCGCCCATATTTTTCAGGATGAAGCGCTTATTTTTCGCATTCAGCTCGCTGGGGATCAGATCGAAGATTTCGTTGAGGTAGAGACGGTTTTTCTCGTCGTATTTTGAAATATCGCGTTTGTAAAGACGGATGATCGCGCTTTGCGCATCGGTAACTTTGCGAAGATTTTTCGTTTCCAGATAGGTGGAGACCGCTTCCGGCATACCGCCGACGATGAGGTAAAGCTCAAACAGCGCCGTCATGCGCTCGTGAATAAACGCGTCCACGGGCTTTTTCTGCTCAAACGAGCTCCGGAGCGCGTCGATGACCTTTGCGCCGACGTTGTTCGCCCAGGCAAATTCCTCGAAATCGAGCGGGTACATTGTGATGATGTCCATATATCCCACAGGGGCGGAGATGATATCCTTGAAAACCGTACCGAGCAGAGACCCACTGAGGATATAGGAATACTTGCCGTTCTGCACGAGGTATTTAATTTGCGTGATCAGCTCCTTGCATTCCTGCACCTCGTCGAAGAAGATCATCGTTTTACCCGGTATCATACGATCACCGAAAAGTGCGGAAAGGCGCAGCAAAATCTCGTCCGCACCCTGCGCGTTCTCAAAAAGCGGAATGTAATCCGGATTCTCGATAAAATCCATTTTAATCACGTTTTTGAAGTGCGTTTTTGCGAACTGTTCGATTATATAGGACTTGCCGACCTGACGGGCGCCGATGATCATCAGTGCCTTTTTCGGGTTGTCCTTGTAGAACTCTTCCATTTGTTTTGTGATTTTACGTTGGAGCATTTTTCATCCTCCCATCATTCTCGATGGTATGATTATAACACAAATCCGCGGAGAAACCAAGATAAAATTTACACTTTTCCATGATTTTTTCGCCGAATTACAGCACTTTTCTTGATGTGTTGTAGCAGTCAAGTAAAGTAGATGTTTTATACCGATTTTATACCGATGCCATGTTTTACGTCCGATCGTATTGTTTTACAAAACAGTGTTTATTGATTTTTATATGATGACTTTTATTCTTTATAACTCGACATATAACTTGACATTTGACGAATATAACTTGACATCTATCTTGACATTTGACGAATATAACTTGATATCTATCTTGACATATCATCAGTCAAGTCCTAAAAGTGGTGTAAAATTGCCTGAGGCATTTTTTATCAATCAAGAGAATCTGCGGGAGCGGGAAACAGAGTCAAGGGGGCAGAAATCATGGTTCAACTTCGGGCATTCACCAAAAACGGGACCCGGATCTCAGATATGTTTTATCCAAGCACACAGGAACCGGAGATAAAACAGGCAGCCGGTGCAGAGTCTGTAAAATCGACAAAGGAGGAACACAATACCTCAGACGGAAGCTGGCTGAGAGCATCATTTCATCCGGGCATAATGAGGTTTCAGCCGTTCAAAGATTTATCACATTGAAGTTTCCCCTAATTGCCTTAAACATACCCGGAGGAGTCTGTCAAAGAGAGCGAAACTCAGAGTGGAGATTTTTTGCGCAGCAAAAAATACGACTCGGTCCTTGATTGACTCAGCCGGATATGCTTTAAATTCAAACGAATGATCCGGAGCTACACCTTGGAGATAAAAGCTTTTTACAAACAGTATCTTGATACCAACAAAGTGGGTTTCGGGGTGGACAGAGAGACAGGTTTATGGTAGAATACAGTTAATTGAAATAGAGTCCGCGCGCGTGTGTGCAAACGGACAAAGGAGGCTTGCGTCGTGAAGAGAATTCGTTTCGGAACGCCAGAAAAACATGTGCCGAGTGCCTATTGCCCGGCTTTCGGATACGAGGAAACAGAGGTCCGGTATCCCACGGACGGGATTGTGTTCCGGGATTACGCCGAAGGGTGTCTTCTCGAATTCCCCTATTCCCCCGAGGAGAACTTTTACGGGGGAGGACTTCAGATGCATTCGTTCAACCATAAGGGCCGCAAGGTGATGCTCCGGGCCAATTCGGACCCGGTCGCGGCGACCGGGGATTCCCACGCGCCGGTTCCGTTTTTCGTGTCCACGCTCTGCTACGGAATTTTTGTGGATACCGCGCGCTATGCCGAGTTTTCCTTCGGCGTCCAGAAGGCGGACTGTGCCGCCGGGGGCGCGGGGGACGGCACCATCGGGCAGTCCACCGAGGAACTCTATGCCGCAAGAACCGACGGCGAGAGGGTGATTTCGGTCTGGATTCCGGGCGCGCACGGTGTGGACGTGTACGTCATGGAGGGTGCGAGCATTCTCGACGTGGTCTGTCAGTACAACCGGATGGGCGGAGGCGGCCCCGAGCTGCCCGAATACGCCTACGGGACCTATTACCGCTGCAATTCCAAGCACACCGCCTCCGAGGTCTGCCGGATGATCCGGTATCTTTCCGATCATGATCTTCCTGTTTCGGTTATCGGGCTGGAACCCGGCTGGCATTCCCACGCCTATTCCTGCACCTACGTCTGGGACCGGGAACGGTTCGGGGAGAAGGAGCGGGAGGAGCTGTTTGCCCTGTGCCGCGAGAAGAAACTGCACCTGAATCTCTGGGAGCATTGTTTCGTGCATCCAGACAGCCCGATCTTTTCCGATATCCGGAAGGCGGGCTGCGGTTCCTACCGGGTCTGGAACGGACTTATTCCCGACTTTGCGGATGAAAACGTGCGCAGGATCTTCGGATCATTTCAAAGGGAAAACGTCGTCAACGACGTGGTGGACGGATTCAAGCTGGACGAATGCGACGGCTCGGATTACGCCCGCGACTGGAGTTTCCCCAACGGGACGAGGTTCCCGTCGGGTATGTCGGGAGACGTGGCGCACAACCTGCTCGGGACGCTCTACATGCGGACCATGAAGGAGGAAGTGCTGCAGAACCGGCCGACCTTCAGCGAGGTGCGCAACGCCCATGCGCTGTGCACGTCCTATCCGTTCGTCCTGTACAGCGACCTGTACGCCCAGGACGTGTTCATCCGGGCCTGCGTCAACTCGGGCTTTTCGGGCCTGCTCTGGACGCCCGAGCTGCGGGACGCCCGCCGGGGCGGGGCGGAGGAACTGATCCGCCGGCTGCAGAACGCGGTCTTTTCGGCCCACTGCCTGATCAACGCCTGGTATTGCGAAAAGGCGCCCTGGCTGGATCTGGACTGCGAGGACGAGGTGCGGAATCTGCTGAAAATCCGGGTCGGACTGCATGATGAACTCAAGGAGGCTTTCGACCTCTACCGCACGACGGGCAAACCGCCCGTGCGCGCCCTGGTGTGCGACTGTACGGACGATCCCGAGACCTATAACATTGACAACGAATATTTCTTCTGCGAGAGGATGCTGGTGGCGCCGGTGCGCGCCGGGGAGATGTCGCGGCGCGTCTATCTGCCCCGGGGCCGGTGGGAGACATTCGACGGCCGGCCGGTAGAGGGCTGCGGCTGGATTGAATACACCTGCCGGGATCTGGAGGACTATCCGGTCTTCCGCAGAGCAGAGAGGTAAGGCAGAGAGGACGTATGGACCGGACTTTGGCACAGCGGTTTTTAACCGTAAAAAGAACATTATTTGATTCCTACTATTCTTTCCTCAATCCCCAGCAGCGGCAGGCGGTTTACACCGTCAAGGGGCCCCTTCTGATCCTGGCCGGTGCGGGAAGCGGAAAGACGACCGTCCTGGTCAACCGGATTGCCTACATCATCCGGTTCGGCAACGCCTACTATTCGGATTTCATTCCGGAGGGGCTGACCGAAGAAAGGGTGGCACGGCTCGAGGCAATGGCAGGCAGGCCGAGAGAGGAAATCGAGCCTTACCTTGACACGTTCACAACCGACGCGTGCGCCCCCTGGCGGGTGCTGGCCATCACCTTCACCAACAAGGCGGCCGGCGAAATGAAGGAACGGCTGGCCCAGAATCTGAAGAACGAGGAACTCTCGGGCCAGGTCTGGGCCGGGACCTTCCATTCCATCTGCATGCGCATTCTCCGCACGCACACCGAAGCGGCAGGGCTGAAGCCGAATTTCTCCATCTACGACGCGGAGGATTCCAAGAAAGCCATCAGCCGGGCCATCCGGAATCTGGACATGGACGAGAAGGTGATTCCGTCCAAACTGGTCCAGTCGGTCATCAGCCGGTCCAAGGACCAGCTCAAGGGAGCGGAAGAGTACGCGAAGGACGTGGCGCATTTCGACTTCCAGAGCCGGCAGATTGCGCGCATCTTCAAGGAGTACGAGCGGATCCTGGCCGAAGCGAACGCGCTGGATTTCGACGACATCATCCTGCGAACCGTAAAGCTGTTCGGGAACGAGCCCGCCATCCTGCAGCAGTATCAGAACCGGTTTTCCTATGTGTGCGTGGACGAGTACCAGGACACCAACAAGGCGCAGTTCGTGCTGACCGTCCAGCTTTCGGGCGGGTACAACAACCTGATGGTGGTGGGCGACGACGACCAGAGCATTTACCGGTTCCGCGGCGCGACCATTGAAAACATCCTGACCTTCGACCGGGTGTTCCGGGACGCCACGGTCATCCGGCTCGAGGAGAACTACCGTTCGACCTCCTGCATCCTGCAGGCGGCCAACGAAGTCATCCGGCACAACCGGGGCCGGCACGAAAAGACCCTCTGGACCCGGCGGGGAGACGGGGAGAAAATAACCCTGCTCGAGCCGGCGACCCAGGACGAGGAAGGCGCGATGATCCTCGACGTCATTCTCGCGGGCGTCAGTTCGGGGCAGTACCGGTATTCCGACTTTGCGGTTCTGTACCGGCTCAACGCCCAGTCCAACAGCCTGGAGAAGGCGTTCAACCGTTCCGGGGTTCCGTACCGCCTGCTGGGCGGCGTCCGGTTTGCGGACCGCAAGGAAATCCGGGACATCGTGGCCTATCTGCAGCTGATCCAGAACCACGACGACACCGAGCGGATGATGCGCATCATCAACGAACCCAAACGGAAAATCGGGGAAAAGGCCATCTCCCTGGTTCGGCAGATTGCCGTCGAGGAGGACCTGACGCTGTTCACGGTCATGAAGAACGCCTCGCGTTACGTGGCCCTGGCCGGCGTGGCGAAGCCTCTGCAGGCTTTTGCCGACATGATTGAGGAACTGGGCGAATACGCGGCCGGACATTCCGTGCTGGATACGGTCAACAAGACCCTGAGCCGCACGGGGTATCTGGAAATGCTCCAGGCGGGAGGCCCGGACGAGCAGGACCGGATTGACAACCTGGAAGAATTCAAATCCAACGTGGTGGAATACGAGGAAAACGCCGAGGACGCAACGCTTGCCGGATTTTTGGAGGAGGTGGCCCTGGTGGCCGAGGTCGACCGGTACGACGCCACGGCCGACGCGGTGGTCCTGATGACCATCCACAGCGCCAAGGGACTGGAGTTTCCGGTGGTCTTCCTGCCGGGTATGGAGGAGAATCTGTTCCCCAGCTCGAGAGCCGTGGACGAAGGTCCCGAAGGCCTGGAGGAAGAGCGGCGGCTTGCCTATGTGGCCATTACCCGTGCCAAGGACCGGCTGTATCTGCTGCACGCCCGGGAGCGGCTGCTCTACGGACATACCTCCTATGAGCAGATCTCCCGTTTCGTCCGGGAGATCCCGCAGGAGCTGATTGCCTCGGCTGTCCGCCGGAAGGATCCCCCGCCGAATTATGCGGGACGCGGTTTTTACGGTTCGGGCACGGCCAGGAGCACCGGAGCGGGAACAGGGTTCGGGACCCCTTGGGCGGGTTCCTCAAGACCCCGCGCCGCGGGCGGGAGCACCGACCCCGCCGAGCTTCGCATCGGGGACCGGGTGCGTCACGCGACCTTCGGAGAAGGGGAAGTGCTTTCGGTGACCCGGACCGGCAAGGATTATTTTTTGGAAGTGGCCTTCGACAAGGCCGGAACCAAGCGGCTGCTGGCCGCTTACGCCAAACTGAAGAAACGGTGAGGCGATAATAAGAAAGGAGAGGCAGTCCGACGGATTGCCGGTGCAACATGAAAAAAGGATTGTGCCTGATACTGATCGCTCTTCTGGTGCTGGGCGGTATTCTTCCTCTGGTCGCGGAGTCCGAGCCCCAGATGGATCCCGAACTGGTCTATCGGTTTTACGAGAAGACCTGGCCGTGCAACGCTTCCAACCAGGACGCGGAAGTCTTGTACGAGAACCACGGGAACGTCAACGACGCCTGCCGGTTTGCCGACATGAAGAACTACATCATCTACGCGTTCGACATCACAGACAGTTATTCTCCCTCGGTGGCCATGCGGCTGAGCAACAACTACATCGTCGAGTGCTCGAACGATCTGGAGAACTGGACCGAACTTGCCAACTGGATGAAGAATAACGCCGAGGTAAAGAACCGGGGCAACCAGGGCGTGCTGACTTTTTCGCCCTATGACAGCGGCATTTACACCGGAACGTATTACATCCGGCTGCGGGACTGCGACGAGAGCAACGGATTCGGCGCCTGCATCGACCAGGTCAAGTTTTCCTATTATAAACTGCAGGGCAACGGTTCGACCAACATTTTCAATCTGAACGACAGCGACAAGAGAGTGGTCAAGTCCCTGGTCGACGAGATCGAGCCCACGCCGGTCGACGAGTATGAAATCGCCTCCGACGGAGGCCTGATTTACAATCCGATTTCCCGGGAGAAGGCGGATTCGCTTGAAAAATACGACACGGGCGAATTCTTCGAGGGAACGCTGACCACCAAGTCGGGAAGCAACACCGTCACGGTGCACTATGAGATTCCCAAGGCGGTCACGGCCTATGACGCCGTCCCGGTCTATTATACGGTCGAATCCGACGGCAAACTGACCACGCCCGTCCATCTGTCCGCCACAGCCTATGAGGATTCGGCGGCGGAAGGCGACAAAGTGTATTACGATCTCAACCTGCCCGGCCGCGTGGCGCTCGAGATGTCGTATCTCGGATACGTCGGCGGAACCAACAAACTGAACAACCGTCCCCGGCTGAACGCCAACATCGATACGACAAAGGAAGGGGCTCAGTACCCGCAATACACTACCACCGACCTGATTGAGTCGGGCGTCGTCGGGCAGTACGACCTGACCTGGTTCAAGTTCGCCTATACCAACACGGGCGATACCGTGCTCGAGGGCGACGGAAACGGCACCTTCTGCTTCGAACCGATCCTGTATCGGAAGAACGGGAACTCCTGGCAGCAGGCCGCGACAGCCGAAAACCTCTACATCCGCATCACCGAGCCTCTCTATCCGGGGCAGAGCGGGGAGATGTACGTCACCTTCAACACCAAACTGAACGAGGGCATTTACAAACTGGAAATCAGGGGCCTGGTGCGCAACGAGACCGCCAACCCCGAAAACTACGGCTCCAAAATCTGGGGCGGATTTGCGGCAACCCGCCACGAACTGATCTTCGAGGTGGGCGACCGGGATACCGTGGTGGAGGCAAGCCCTGTGACCAACTCGACCTCAACCCTTTCCCGCAACCGTTGGCTGCATACCTATGAGGAGTTCATGAGCAGCTACACCAGCCTGCTCGGCGGCGTGAACGGTTCGCAGAGCGGCGTGATGTATCTGCAATGCGCGCCCTGGACCGACCGGGTCGTGCTCAAACTGATGACGGGCAACGAGGACAATATGACCGGCGTCGCGCTTCCGGTAGCCGTGGAGAGCGATTCGATCACAGTCCGGCTCAATCCGGACTGCGACACCTACGTCGTGCTGGCCGACGGAACGCGCTTCCCGGCCATTTCGGCCCAGTCCATGGCCGACATGCGGGGCAACGTACAGCTCGGTCCCGACGCAGCGGCCAACGTCATCTCCAACCTGACCCGCATGCAGAACGCGGGCATCAACCTGGTCAACACGACCGCGGCCTTCGAATACGATTCGAGCAACGGAACCTCGGCGGCGAACAACATCGACGCCTGCTGGTTCTCGCTGGACGTCATGCGCCTGATGGGCCTGAATCTCGAAGGCTGGGTCAGCTATCCGTACGAATCGACCGGAAACCTGACGCAGGCCAACAATCTGTTCAACCTGACCCTGTCCGAATCGGGATACGGTTCGGAGGAACTGGCCAAGGCCAATGCCCTCAACGCGCTGTATCAGTTCAGGCGCTGGGGCGACAACTACTGGATCGGCGGAAACAACACCCTGGTCCTCGACGTGGAGGACACCCGCGGATGGATGCGCGTGGACTTCAACGCGCGCTCGGCGATGAACGGCGGAAGACTGATGAACTATCAGACGTTCCTGCGGTATCTGTACGGCAATGACATCGACGATCTCAACGACGACTGGGGCACGAACTACGCAACCTTCGCCGACATCAACCCGGAGACCGGAACCACCGACGACCACGGCATGCGCAACTTCCGGAACGACAAGCTGACTTTCGGCGAGTGGAGCCTGCCGCTGTCCACCTATGACGTCTACCGCACGCTGGAGCGCATCAAGGACTATCAGATGGTGCTGGAGAATCTGGCGCAGGATATGCCCACCGCCAAACTCAATATGCGGACCGAAGGCGCCAACTGGGTCGCCGTCGTGGATCCCTATACGACCAATTCCCATCTGCGTCACGTGTATTACAGCCAGAGACGCTGCGGCATCATTCCCGAGCTTCTGGGCCGGTCCGGCGTGCTGTACGCCGCGTCGGATTATACGACTCTGCCGTACACGCCGAGCGAGGTGGCCCAGCTGACGGCGGGATCCCGCGAACTGGGAATCGTTCCGATGCTGCTGCCTCAGTTCGACCGCATGCGCGACATCGCGGTCAACTCCAAATGGGGCAACGATTTCTCCTACGATTACAACATCCGCGCCACCGGAGGCAGTAAGGGGGCGTACATCAGTACGGTCTGCTCGGTCTTCGAGTGGTTCCGCGCCACCTATGAAAACGGCGGCGTGCCCGGTATCCTGTATCAGGATTATCTGTGCGACGGTTACATGACCGAAACCCAATACAAGGAAATCCAGTTCTTCACGCAGAAACTCAAGGAAGCGCTCGGCACTTCCGAAGGGGAGAACTGGGCCAGGAATTTCACCCAGGATCCTTCTGTCCGGGCGGATTCCGCGGGTGCTTACTCCTATCCGCAAGAGTACGTTCTGGGCCTGATCAACGAATACAGGACTGCCAACGGCATGCCCGCCATCAAGGCGCCCGAGCCCGCGCCCGTTCCCGGATCCGACGATGAGACAAGCGGGTCTGAAACAGGGGCGGAAAGCGACTCTCCGAACGAAACGGAAAAACCGGAAGACGAAAAGAAATCCGGCTGCGGTTCGGCTCTGCCCGCGGCCGCGGGTCTTACGCTGCTGCTGGGGGCTGTCGGCCTCTGCGTCCTTGCCGTCCGGAACCGTGCCGGCAAAAAGGAAGACTGATTCCCTGATCGGATCAAACAATGCCCCCGGACCGCATTAGCGGCCCGGGGGCATTTGTACAGGGCGGGAGGATAACCCAACGGGACAGTCGGGCGGCAAATCCGACACCCGGAGAATTCCATGCTGCGGCGGAAGAACGATGGGTGGAGAGTCCGCCAAAAAAGAAGGGGCTGTTTGGTTCCCGGGAAAACCCCGGGTTTTCAGACAGTCCCTTTTTTGATTGTTTCTTCCGATGCCGTTTGTTCTGTCAGTTGGCGGAATCCTTGCATGCTTTGAGCAGCATCTGCACGTTTTCAAGCGGGGTGTCGGCTCCCATATCGCATCCGGTCGCAAGGATGTACGGGCGGCCTTTCGCCGTCCGGATGCGTCCGGTTGCCTCGGCATACACTTCGTCGGCTTTGCCCGCGAGCAGGACGCCGGCGGGATTGATGTTGCCGAAGATGGTCATTTTTCCTTCCGCGTTGTAGAGGGCGGTATCGAGATCCACCGACCAGTCGCAGGAGAAGGCACGCACGCCGGCATCGCGCAGCGCGGGAACGCGGGCTCCCGAACCGCCGCAGATGTGCGCGAAGAAGTATTTGTATTCAGGGATCATCTCTTTCAGTTTTTTCAGTGCCGGAAGCGCCCATTCCTCGTACATATCCTGGCTGATGAGGTTGCCGCTTGCCACCGGGTCCGCCGGGAATGCGATGTCGCACCCGTTTTCGTGGAGCAGATGGAACACCTCGGCGCTGACGTGGGTGGTAAAGTCGATCAGCTGCTCCGCCAGTTCGGGTTCGTCAAGCATGAGCATAATGAAATCCTGCGTTCCGACCATGACCGCCGCCATGGTGAAGGGCGCGGCGATGTCGCCGAGCAGATATTTGCGGTCCCCGACCAGCTTTTTGACGTTGCGGCACTGTCTGAGCATGTTCCGGAAAAACTCGTTGGCAAGGAGCGTTTCGCGGATTCGGCTCTTATCGAGTTGAGGAATCTCGCTTTCGGGATCCTGAAAAGCGGGCCCGGCGTTGACTGGCTGGCCGATGTCGTCGATATGGATGGGACAGCCGAATGCGTTGAGCGGTGCGGTAAACACGCCGGAAACCGCGCTGACGATGTCGGTTTCAAGGGTATCCGTCCACCTGACGATTTTCTCCGCTCCGCCGTCTTCCAGGCCGTACAGCGTGCGGTAGGTCATTCCCTCGGCTTTTGCGATCCACGCGCCGCCGTCTACCAGGCAAAACGGTGTGCGGTCCACGGGCTTGTTCGCCAATACGGCGTCGATCCGCTCTTTCGATGTCATGGGGTTCATTTTTTCTCCTTTGAAACGGTACGGTGGTCTGAAACCGGAAATCCGGCAGAGATCCGGAAAGGGTGAGTAAGAGCGCCAAAATGATACGATTCCCTGGAAAGAACACAAAAATGACATACGCGTACAACTCTACAAACGGGAATTTGTCGCTCTTTATTCTTTCTAACTATTTTACACTTTTTCTCCATCCGTCGATCATTGCTTTTATCTCATTATCGCTCATTTTCTCGGCGATGCTCCACGATAAAGGAAAATGCTCTTTGACAAATGCGCTGTATGCTGCATTGTACGCGGACGTTTCGGAATTCAAAAGTCGTTGCTGATGTATCGAGCGTACCATATCACGCTCGACAATCTTTTCTTTCTCTTCTTTATCAAGCGACCCGTATGTACGTAATATGACGCGCCCGTCCGCTATTCTTTTTCTAATTTCTTTAAACACATCGTCTATCACTGTTTCTTTAGACACGTTCACCGGTACGTTGGAGTTGTAAACGCCAGCGATATGTGTAGAATAGATATTTGTATCATCAACACATTCGTAAATGCTTCCAGAAAGTCCTTTCACGAGATCCGAAAACTGATTTTCATACCATTCAGTATAAACAACAGTGCCCAGATCGCTTTCATTGAACGTGACAAATTTGTATGGGCGGGTCCAGATATAAAACAGCGCGAGCGTTTCATTTGGAGTCAGATAGACAACCGGGTTTTTAATCGTATTATGAGCCTTTGAGTATGGCAAAAGCGTTTTGATACCAGTAACTGCAGAACCATGATAAAATGTTCCGGGTGACACATTTTTGTCTGTCATGTTTACCTCCTCGTGAGTATGGAAAAACAAGAATTAATCCGCACAAATCTACCTAAAAGGTACATGCCTGCCGCCTCTACAACCTGAATTTGTCGATTACTCATTTTTTGAAAATACGTTTAATCCGCTCGAAAAAAGTTAATTTCTTGTTATAACCCCAAATTATCTCGGAATCCAATGATATGCCATCATTCAGATAAGCAAAAAACGCTTTATCAAAACCTTCCCAAGCAAGTATACCTTCTTTTGCTAAAGAATAATAATCATCAAAATAGAACATATCGCCCCATATTTCAATATCAAAATCCCCAGGGCCTCCAATGTGCGAAGCGACCGTATACATAGCGGAAACGACTTGACCTTTTTCCATTTGTCCGGAATCATATAATGTCTTTAAAAACAGTCTCAATCTTCTGCAAACATTCTTTTCATCAATTGGCTGCTCTAATCGATATTGTCTGAGGACAGAAATGGTTTTGTTTTTTTCAGCTCCACAATTAGCCAAGTCTAGGGTAATACCACTTAACGGGTTTTCTGTTTCAAGAAGGGAATTTAGCCATTTATCGTATTCATCCGAAAATCCAATGACTAATAGATTTTCGTAATAAAAAGCATCTTCACGATTCATTTGTGCTCTCCAAATCTTGATTTCACTGCCCCGCAGGGCAATTTCCCCGCCGTTGAGACGATTTCACCCACTCGACAAGGTGGTTTTGGTTGAAAAACCCGCTTTTATCTGGTAGACAAAAGCGGTTTCTTTAAACTCTTCACATCTTTAGTATCTATAGTCACAGGGATTATTTCCGCTGTTTTCTCTTGTGCTTTTTTTACCATATATACCTCCATCTTTGAGGTCACAAATTGTGACCTCAAAAGCATTTATCTATTTGTTTTAACTGTTATGAAAAATACGCCCTGCCGCCGGAATTCAGCGCAGGCATTTCGGCTGTACGCGCACGCGCGGCGGGATCCCGACCGAGGGAATCGAATGCGGATCGATCACCACCCCCCAAGATTGGATCAAACGGTGTGAATCGAGCGAATCCAGCACGCTTTTCAGATCGCCCTTGATGACGAGATGCTCCGCGCAGCCGATTATCTTCAAATGCTCTTCCAGACCTGCAAGCGTTGTAAACGCGGGAAAATAGAAGCAATCGGAACCTTGCGTTTGCATGGCGTTCGGAAACTGCCCCTTTTCATTCTCATAAAACGGGGTGGAATAAAACAGCGTTTTCTTTTCGTTCGCGTTGACAAATTCCTGAACCGAAATTTCCCGGTTCAAAAGTTTCTCAACGGAGAATTCCCAACGGTTTCGTCCGAAAAATCCCATCGTTTGTTTTCTCCTTTCCAAAACTGCCGCAGGCATACGTCACGCACGAAGGGCGCATCACGTCCGCGTGACGAGTCACGTTCCGCGCAGCGGAACACATCGTTCAAAAAAGCGCCTTTTGCCGGTAGACAAAAGAGGTTTCTTTTGTGGGGAAAAGGGGTGGGTTTGAATCATTGAATTCCAATATCTCTGTTTATGTATTATATGCCATCAATATGCAAAAGACAAGCATTCCGCCGAAATCTTTGGCCGGAAACTGTTCTTTTTTCGCTTTTTTCGATCGATCCCGTCTGATGACAAAAAAGCAGGAAAGAGAAGCCGCGTCAGGGCAATCCGGGCCTCGGATCCGAATCGCCGGTTTCAACCCGGAAGGTGCGGCCCGGGATCTGAGCCGTATACGAAATACAGATTGACAAAGAGAACGGGGCAGAGTATAATGGGGGCAACAATGAAGAGTAGAGAACCTTGCGTAAAGTGCCGGGCTGACAGGGAGTTGCAGTCCGGACGAAAAACCGGTCCGTTCCGGTTTGCGGTTTGGTTCTCGCATCCCGCTTCGCCTTGGCTGGAAACATCTTTTTTCCGACCGAAACGATCGGGGAGGAGGTGTTTTTTATGTTGGACAAAAAAGGAAAAACAGGAAAGCCGGATCCGGTCCGGCGTGTGGCTCTGGACGGGGTTTGCATGGCGATGTACATGGTGCTCGCCTTTCTTTCCATTTCGATCGGGAACGTCAAACTCGTTCTGACTTCGGTGGTGGTCCTTCTGGTCGGCTGTCTGTACGGCCCGCTTGACGCGGTCATCGTCGCGGCGGGAGGCGAGTTTCTCAATCAGGTCATCCGGTACGGCGTTACAGCCACGACTCCTTTGTGGGTGCTGCCGCCCGCATTGCGCGGATTGATCGTGGGCGTTGCGGCTCTGATCCTGTTCCGTCTCAAGGGCCGGTTTATGGAAAAGACCCCGGTTCTCCTATTTTCGGTCGGGATTGCGGCGGCGCCGATCGTGACCATGGTCAACACGCTGATCATTTACCTGGACGCCAAGATTTTTGATTACTATACTTCTGCATACGTATGGGGACAGTTCGGCTGGAGAATGCTGACCGGCGTGGTGACAGCCGCTTTGGTATGTCTGCTTTGCCTGTTTATCCTGCCGCCCATGCGGAAAGAGGGAATCGGGCGGTTTGTCAAGCCCAGGGAAGAGGAAGAATCGGAAGATGAAAGAGCAAAGGACGGACTGCGGGACGACTGGGACCTATAAGGATACGCTGGCTTACATTCATGCGCATCCCCGGCTGAGCGGGGAGCCGACCCTGGCGCGTATTACGGCCCTGCTGGATAAACTGGGCAATCCGCAAAAGGAACTGCGCATCGTACACGTGGCCGGAACCAACGGCAAAGGTTCGGTTTGCGCCATGCTGGCCTCGGTGCTCCAGGCCTGCGGCCTGCGCACCGGACTGTACATCTCGCCCTTTATGCTTCGCTTCAACGAGCGGATCTGTCTGGACGGGGAACCGATTTCCGACAGGGACCTTGTGGACTTGTTCAATCGGGTAAGGCCTTTTGCCGGGCAGGTCGGTCCGCTGAGTGAATTTGAACTGATTACCGCGGCGGCCTTTCTGTATTTCAAAGAGCAAAAGACGGACGTCGTGGTCCTGGAAACGGGACTGGGAGGGAGGTTTGATCCCACCAATGCGACCGAGCGCGTCGAACTTTCGGTGATCACCGGCGTGGACCTGGACCATACCCGGGTGCTGGGGGATACCGTGGAACAGATTGCAAGGGAAAAGGCGGGAATCATCAAGCCGTCCTGTCCGGTTCTGTACGGAGGAGAAAACGAGTCGGTCTGGCAGATCGTCCGCCAAACGGCGGAGTCGGTTTCCTCTCCCGCATACCGCACGAATCCGGACGAGCTGCGTGTTCTGGACTTCTCCGTACACGGTACGGTCCTTGCTTGGAAAAAGGAAACAGAGCCCCTGCGCCTTTCGCTGCTCGGTCGGTATCAGGTGCAGAACGCCGCGACCGTGCTCTGTGCGCTGGAACGTCTGAAAGAGGCGGGCTGGCCGGTCACCGGGCAGGGAATCCGGAAAGGCCTGGAAGCCGTCCGCTGGCCCGGACGGTTTGAATGCCTGGAGCGGAGCGTGCCGCTGTTCTTTGACGGCGCCCACAATCCGCAGGGAATCCGGGCGGCGCTGGACAGCATCGAGGTCTATTTCCCCGGGCGGAAAGTGGATTTGCTTACCTCAGTTATGAAGGATAAGGATTATCCCGCCATGGCGCGGATGCTGGCGCCGCACACGATGCATGTTTTCTGCACGCAGTCCCAGGGAGACCGTGCGCTTCCGGCGTCCGAACTGGAAGCGGTGTACCGGTCTTTCGGAGTGCCCGGAACGGCTTTGGCCGACCTGAAGGAGGCGCTGCGCCGGGCGGTGACGCACGCCGGGGAGGCGGGCGTACCCCTGTTCGTGCTGGGTTCGCTGTATTCGTACGGACCGGTTGTCCGGGCTCTGGATGAGCTGAGAGAAGAACATCTGTTGGATGAGAAGAAAGAAACGGGAGGTGCATGATGTTTGACGCGCAAAAAGTGATGACGCAATGCGTGGATTGGATCCGGAAATTCTTTGCGGAAAACGGGCCGGACTGCAACGCGGTCGTGGGCATTTCCGGAGGCAAGGACAGCTCGGTCGTGGCGGCGCTCTGCGTGCGCGCGCTCGGACGGGACCGTGTCATCGGGGTGCTGATGCCCTGCGGCGAACAGGCAGACATCGACAAGGCCCGGATGCTGGTGGATCATTTGCAGATCCGGCATTACGAAGTGAACATTCAGGACGCGGTGGAAGGCGTGCTCAGACAGCTTCCGTTCGAACCTACGGCGCAGACCCGTATGAACCTGCCGCCCCGTGTGCGCATGGCGACGCTTTACGCGGTCAGCCAGAGTCACAACGGGCGCGTGGCCAACACCTGCAATCTGTCCGAAGACTGGGTCGGGTATTCCACCCGGTACGGCGACGCGGCGGGGGATTTCAGTCCGCTGAGCCGGCTGACCGTACAGGAGGTCAAGGCCATCGGACATGCGCTGGGTCTTCCGGTCGAACTGGTGGAGAAGGTGCCCATCGACGGTCTTTGCGGGAAAACCGACGAGGACAATCTGGGTTTCACCTATGCCACGCTCGACCGCTACATCCGTACGGGGGAAATCGACGACGCCTCAACCAAGGAAAAAATCGACCGGATGCACGTCCGCAACCGGTTCAAACTCGAACTGATGCCCGTTTTCGACCCGGAATTCTGATTCCGCAGGGAGCAAGCCTATGAGACTGTTTGTCGCCGTCGTGCCCGATGAAAAGGTCAGGCGGGAATTGCTCCTGCTCGGGCAGAACTGGCGCAGGATGGGAGTCCGGGGAAACTATTCCACCGATTCGCAATTGCATATCACGCTGGCATTCCTGGGAGAGAGAAATGACCCCCGGCAGGTCCTTGAGGCACTGAGGGAGGTGGATTTTCCTGCCTTTGAGGTGCGCTTTTCCCGCACGGGGGCCTTTCCGTCCCTGTGGTGGGCGGGAACCGACCGCTGTCCCGGTCTTGAGCGCCTGGCCGCGGCGGTCCGCGCAAAGCTGGACCAAAAAGGGGTGGAGTACGACCGTAAGCGCTTTATGCCCCACGTTACGCTGGTCCGCAGGCCGGCCCTGCCGGACACGGACACCGACGGGACGCAAATCCGGACCTGTGTCCGGCCGGACGCGTCGTGCCGGGTGAGCCGTTTTTCGCTGATGAAGTCCGAACGGGGCGAGCGCGGTATGGTGTATACCGAAATCGGCTCGGTGTGCGCACGGGACTGATTCCGGGCGACCGCCCCGAAAGAGAGAGAGGATCATAAAAAAGACCCGTACCAGCCGGAACGAAGGCTCCGGTCATGACGGGTCTTTTTTCTTTCCTGTATCCAGAGGACGCGCAGGTATCCTGCGGGGTCAGTCCACTACGTATTTGGCAATGGCTGCGAACAGCTTTTCGGCTACGGCGTCATTGTGCACCCGGATTTCAATGGGCTTGGACAGATCCAGGCTGAAGATACCCAGCAGGGATTTTCCGTCCACGACATACCGGCCCGAGATCAGGTCTACGTCACCGTTGAAATTGATCAGGATGGTTACGAGTTCCTGTACGTCTTGAATTTTAACAAGTTGGATTTTCTTGGATTTCATAGGAAAAACCTCCTTTTTGCGTGTTTCTGACTTTATTTTAATCTATTTTTGTCTGGTTGTCAAGTGTGACAGAAAAGATTAAGACAGCGATGACGAGGCACGGAAGGCGGGATTGCTTCCTGCGGGAAAGGTTTGGAACGTTTTCGCATTGTGCAATTCACGGAATAATGGAAATATGCGCCCATCCTGGAATCGGATCAATGAGCTGCCTTTTATAAGGAGCGTCAGTTCCGGTTCAGTTTCTTTTTGAGCGTGCGGATGGCCTGCGCGTAGCCTTCGAATCCCTTGCCCGTAATGGTTTCAAAGGCGTACAGGGAAACGTAGGAAAAGCGGCGGAATTCCTCCCGCTCGCTGATTTCGGACAGATGGACTTCCACGGTGGGGATTCCCACTGCCTTCAGGGCGTCCAGAATGGCAACGCTTGTGTGGGTGTAGGCGGCCGGGTTGATGACGATCCCGTCAAAGACTCCCAGCGCCTGCTGGATTTTTGTCACAAGGTCTCCCTCGTGGTTGGACTGGTAGAGTTCGCACTCAATCTGCTCGTCGCGGCAGGTTGCCTCGATAAAGGCGCAGAGGTCCGCAAAGGTGCGGCGCCCGTAAATGTCGGGCTCCCGGATGCCAAGCAGGTTGAGATTGGGTCCGTTCAGAATCAAGAATTTCATATCCGCAAGTCCTCCAGAATGGTTTGCACCGTCCTCTCGGGCGGGCAGTCGTTGGAAACGGTATAGTCCGAAAAGAATTCGTACAGCGATTTGCGCCGGCGGAAGATCTCCTCCACCGGAGTTGATTGGGAGATGGGCCTGCCGTCCAGCGGAAGGGCGGAAAGATCCCGCGTCAGCCAGATGACTTTGCCGTTCTGCCGCAGCAGTTCATAGTTTTCAGGCGTCTCCACGGCGCCTCCGCCTGTCGCAATCACAAGGGCGGAACGCTTGCACAGATCCCGCAACACCTCGGTCTCCATGCGCCGGAAGGCGTCTTTTCCGTCGGTTTGGAAAATGGAGGGGATGGAGCGGCCGAAGGTTTTTTCCAGTTCCAGGTCCGCGTCAACGAAGGTTCGTCCGGTCGCCTCGGCCAGCCTCTTTCCCACGGTTGTTTTTCCGCAACCCGGCATCCCGATGAGGATCAGGTTCCGGGTCATATTGTCCACCTGTCGGATTATGTCCTCATTCACTTCATCCGGCAGTGCGGTTCCGTCCGACAGGAAGATTTCGCAGGCCTGCTTGGCCTGTGCGGCCAGCATGGGAAGGCCGTTGCTGCAGGGAATGGAGTGCTTTTCGGCTTCAAAGAGAAGCTTGGTGCGAAAGGGATTGTAAATCATGTCCAGCACGCCGCAAAGGTTCGGGAACAGGGACAAATCGACCGGAATGTCCCCATTGGAAGGATACATTCCGACCGGCGTCGCGTTGATGATGACGTCGGCGTCCGCGTGGCGGGAAATGGTCTGGTAATTGTCGGGACCCGAGCGGGAGATGACCAGGACCCGGGAGGCGCCCATATCCCGGCAGACCGTCTGGGCGGTCAGGGAAGCGCCGCCGCTGCCCAGGATCAGGACCTTGGCTCCCCGGATCTGCAGACCGGTTCTGCGGACCAGATAGGAAAATCCGTAATAGTCCGTATTGTATCCGGA
This sequence comes from Clostridia bacterium, assembly GCA_017455185.1. Classification (GTDB taxonomy): domain Bacteria; phylum Bacillota; class Clostridia; order Oscillospirales; family CAG-272; genus RUG14240. The sequence continues at coordinate 20,860 of JAFTBN010000035.1, read as the reverse complement.
CAGCTCGCCGTTCTTTTCCTTGCGGATGGTGTTGACCGCCCCGATCCGTCTGGCTTCCTCGGAAATCCGGGTCAGGTAGGGCAGTACGGTCCGCTTGTAGGGGATGGTGACGTTGAGGGCGTCAAAGTTCCGGCTTTCGAGAAACGCGCCGACGGCATTCTCGTCTTCCAGCTCGATCAGGCGGTAGGGGTAATCCGCCAGTGCCCGATGAATCTGAACCGAATAGGAATGCCCCAGGTGCTGCCCCAGAAGACCGCACGAAAGGGACTTGTAACCGGTGATCATGTCTTCGCCCTCCTTTCCTTATTGTTTCCTCATTATAGTATAGGACAGGGCGACTGTCAAGGGGAGAAAGCGGGAAAAGCGGAAATCGTCCTGCGCGGAATATGAGGCTCAAATGATGAAAAGATTCCTTGATTTTTAACATTATAACGATTTTTTTAAATCTATAACGTGCAATCATTCTGTATGGCTTCGCCTGCACATGGGGTTCTCCGGCCTTCAAGGGCCGGATGCACCGCGGCCCGTTCGCCCCGGATGCATTCCGGAAAAAGTTATTTTCCGGTTTTTGCATGAATTGTCTTTTTTACGGTTGAAAACCGTTTGCTCTTTTCGTATAATGAACGGGTTGAGATTTCTTTCGGCGACTGAGACTAGAAGGGGGCAGCTATGTTCGATCCCAAAACAGACAAATATCCGTATCCTGAGGATACGGCCGCCCATTACATTCATCTGAAGGAAAACGTCGGAACTGTTTTCGATGAGACCTATCCTTATTTTGACGAATCGAAAAAAATGAAAAGAAAGCAGGGACTGACCCGCTTCCTTCTCCGGGTCTTTGCTTTCCCTCTTTGCCGCATCCGGCTTGGCTTAAGGGTGAAGGGACGTGCGGTTCTGAAAAAATATAAGGATCAACTCAGGCAGGGCGTTGTGTCCTGTTCCAATCATGTGCATTTCTGGGACTTCATTGCGACGATGTACGCCTTGCGCCCGTTCAAACCATATGTGTTGGTCTGGCCCGAAAACGTACGGGGAGAGAACCGTAACCTGATTCGCTCTGTACGGGGCGTTCCGGTTCCGGACAGCGGGCATCGCGCGCTGCATGCTATGAGTGAGCAGACGAAGAACAAAATAAAGAGCGGAGAATGGGTTCACATCTATGCCGAGGGCAGCATGTGGGAATACTATTGGCCAATCCGGCCGTTCAAGGACGGGGCCGCTTATTATGCTGCGGTCACGGACCGGCCGCTTCTCCCGCTCGCTTTTTCCTATCGCAAACCCGGGTTTATTCGCCGTGTTCTTTTCCACCAGATTGCGCTTTTCAATCTGTGCATCGGAGAACCTCTTTTCCCTAATCTTTCACTTGCCTTTGAGGAACGGAAAAGGGACCTGGTCCGGCGCAGCCACGAGGCGGTCTGCCGGCTGGCCGGCATTGATCCCGCGCAGAATCCTTATCCGCCGCGGTATCAGAATTCAAAACGGGTGCATTACGAGACCTGAGTGCCGCACTCCCATACGGGACGTTTTCTCTTTCGGAAGACGTCCTTTTTTGCCGTCCGTCCCTGCGTTTAGCCTGGGGAGGGAGAAAGGATAAGAGGATTTGGGTAGTTATGTATTAAAGAAATTCAAATCATCCCCTATACAAAAAACATCAGCGAGTTCCTCATTCAGGATTCGGAAGCATATGACCCTACTCTTTACACTCATGCAAAACAGCACCGTGAGGTCACAGACAGATTCTCTGCCTTAAGAGGCAGGGATGAAAAGGACCTGCTCCCAAACGGAGCAGGTCCTGTGAAATGGAGACGAAACTTATCCATAGCAGGATTCCATATCTACCGGATAATGAATGTTTGACGCGTCCCCCGGCGGTCCCTCGCCCGAGGCGCTGCGGGGTCCTTTTGACAGCATGGTTTCCATCCCGCCCATACGGCCCGCGCTATCCGGCTCGGTTTTCCTGGGCTGGAGGAGCGGAAGCGGCCGCCTGTACGACGCGGGGGAGGAGTATACGCTGCGGTTCAGCGAGACCCTTGTGGCCGCCTGGGCGCCCGACGAGGCGGATCTTTTGGTCCGGGACCTTGTGCTGGATCCCGGGACCCTGAAACCCGGACAGGAGGGGCGGGCCGCCTTCGTGCTGCTTGGCACCAACCGCATCAACCCGTATGCCGACGTGCCCGTCGCGATTCTCTTTGACGGGGAGGAACTGGGCCGGGTGCGGGCGACCCCCGAGCCGGGCGTGCCCCTGACCCTTTCGGTCCCGTTCTGCCCGGGACAGGTCCCGCCCGGAGAGCACCGGTTCTGCGTCACGGCGGACCCCGACGGGGTCCTGCGGGACGACGACCGGAGCAACAACAGCGCGCAGACCGTGCTCACCATAGAGTCCGTGCACGAAACAAGGCTTTCCTGGGTCGCCTGTCCCGGGGAGATCCTGCCGGGGCGATCCTTTTACGTTTCCTGCATGCTGTACAACGAAGGGACCCCGGACATCCTTCCCACGGACGGGGAGCGTCTGGAAATGGTGCTCGGAACCGCCTCGGACGGCGCGGTGCTCGAGGTGCAAACGAGCGCGGGCGCGGCAGTCCCCTCGGGCGGATCCAATTTCTATTGGTTCCTTTTGCGCTGTCCGGAAGACTTAACCCCGGGCGCGGGACTGTACGTGCGCCTTTCGTTCCGTTTTGGGGACGAAAGGGAGGAGAACCCGGGCAACCAGCGCCTCCTTTCGGTCGTGCGGGTCCGGGGAGAGACGGGGTGGCAGGCCGGACGGGAAGGCTATTTTGCCCATCCGCCGGCTTCCTATTCCGGGATTCCCACACCCCGGGTCGAGCCCTTCTATACCTCGTCCCGCTGGACCGTGTGGGAATGGGACGGGGACCGGGGCTTTTTCCCGGTGACTTATGGAGTCAACTTCGTCCTGTATTCCTTCTTTACCGACCTGCAGGGCCGGGCGAGAAAGGAATTTGCCTCGGGGGAGGGCTTCGGCCTGAAGGTGACCCTGAGTCCCTGCGGCCTGCCCGACGCAGTCTTTGACCGGGCTTTTCTGCAGGGGCCCTGCGAGATGTGCCTGACCTATCCCGAGCACGGATACGCGGGGGAGGACGGCAAATCGGACAGTCTCTCTCCCGTGTCCGGCAGCTGGTTTCTGCCGGGAAACGTTCATTTTATCCCGCTTTATCTGCCCGACGGGCAGTACGGAATTCTCCTGACCTTATCGGGGCTCTCCAGCCCCCTGGGAATGCTGGGAGGAACGGTGCGCCTGCCCGGGCTGACCCTGAAAGGAAGTCTGTATGACCGCTATACGTTCGGAAGCACAAGTGCATGAGGAAGAAAGGACGAATCCCCGGATCCTGCCGCAGCGCGTTTACGTCTGCTCGCCTTTGCGGGGACGGTATGAGGAGAACGTGCGTCTGGCCAAACTTTATTCCCGTTTCGTCGCCCTGACCTACGGGCTTTGCCCCGTGACGCCCCATTTGCTCTATCCCCGTTTTCTGGACGACACGTCGCCCCGGGAGCGGGAGATGGGGCTTGCCTTCGGGCGGTCCCTTTTGCGCTGCTGCGACGAGGTCTGGGTGTTCGGGCAGCGGATCTCGGAAGGAATGGCGCAGGAAATCGCCGAGGCGGGAAGACTGGGCATCCGGGTCCGGCACGTGCCCCTGGCGGATCTGTGCGAATTCGTCCGGGGGGAGCGGGGAAGAACGCCCCCGGGTCTTTACGACGGGGAAAAAGAGGAAAACGGAAAGGAGGAAACTGCATATGAGGAAAAAGCGAACGACCGGCTTCTGCGGCCCGGCATGGCCCCGGCTCTCTGAAGCGGGACGGAGGATGATTCCGGTCCTCTTTGCGATGCTGCTGCTCGCAGGGATCTCGGTACTGCCCGCCTTTGCCGAGGGGGAGACCGGGGACGTGGCGGGAGCCGTGGAACAGACCTGGCTTGCCGCAAGGGAACAGGTCAAGGGGGTGGTGAACCGGGTGGTCTTTCCCGTCATCGACCTGGTGCTCGCCGTGCTCTTCTTCGTGAAGGTGGCCACGGCCTATCTGGACTTCCGCAAGCACGGGCAGTTCGAGTGGACGGGACCGGCGATCCTGCTCGCGACTTTGCTGTTTTCCCTGACGGCGCCCCTGTATCTCTGGAAGATCATCTGAGGTGAGAAATGGACAGCCTGATGGACCGGTTCCTTGGCAAAATCCGGGAAATGCTCTCGGGCCTGGGAACCAATCTGTGGTCCTCGTTCCTCGACGCGATGGCCGGGGGACTGGGGAAATGCCTGGACTGGCTGCTGCGGCAGATGGAAGGTATAGGCCTCTCGCTTTTCAGCCTTCCCTGGGTGCAGGCCCTGATTTCCTTTATCCGGACCTGCGGGACGTGCCTTTTCTTTGTGGGGTGCGTCCTGGCCGTCTTCGAGACGGCCCTGGAAGGAGAAAGGATTCTTATGTACGGAGAAAAGGGACTTGAGGAAAAGGAGAGGGGCGCGGGCCGGGAGAGTCTGTATCCGGCGGGACTGAGGCAAAAGCCCTCTTTTCTTCTTTGGCGGGTGTCGGATCTGTTCCGGGGGTGCGTAATCCTTGGCGCGGGGGTGCTTTTCTTTGTGCTCAGCGGCAGGACCTTTTTCGTTCTTCCCGGAATCTTTTCGCTCATCCTTTCCATGCGATCGGGCGAAGTGTCCCTTCTGGAATGGCTGGGACTTCTTTTCCGGTTCTTCTTTCTGGAAATTCGGAGGTACCGAAGAACGGCCGAAGGATCCGGGGGCGGGGATGAAGGGCGAAAGAAACCGGGAAGGGGCCGAAAGGAGACGGGATGACGGGTGGGACCAAGGGAAAAAACAAAAGACCGGGCCGGGCCCGGCCGCCGGTCTTTCCTTCCTTTTTCAAGGCCGTCCGGGAGCGGATGGCCCACCGGGGCGGGACGGCGCCCGTGGGGGCGCTGTGTCCCTTTGTTGGGTATACCCGGACGGGTTATCTGCTGGATCCCCGGGACGGACCGGCCCAGGAGGTGCGCCTGTATACCATTTCGGCGCGCGACCTGAGCCTGCTGTCCCCCTCGGAGAGATGGGACCGGGTGGAACTCTTTTCCGCCCTGCTCGAAAGCTGCCCCGAGGCCGAGATCCTTTGCTGCGACCTGCCCGAGGACAAAAGCGAACGGCTGGAATACCTGGCCGCCCGGGAGCGGGAAGAAAGGGAGAGGGGGCAGGAGGAGATGGCGGATCTGCTAAGACTCGCCCGGGCGGAGGAAGCCCGGGCCGGGGGCGGACAGAAGGCATTCTGCCTGCTTTTGCGCCGGCGGGAGGGACGTTCCTTTTCCGCCATGGACGAGTCCCTGCGGGCCCTGGGCCTTGGTCCCATGGACACCGAAGGGGCGGCAAGGCTTCTCGAAGCCTGGTTCGGGGAGAACGCGAAAGAGGGGATGAGCGAATGACGAAAATGGAAATATCCGACAGGCCCGGGCCCCGTTTGCCCGGGCAGGTCACGGTCCGGCCGGATGCGTTGCAATACGGGAAGGGATGGAGGTGCGTCCGGACCGTACGCGCCTTTCCTCCAAGGACTGATCTTTCGGCCCTTCTCAGCCCCATCGCTTCCATCCCGGGGGTGCGGGTGCATCTTTATTTCCGCCGGACGCCCGGTCCCGAGGCCGAACGCCTGCTTTCCAAAGCCGGGCGCAGGACCCGGATGCACGTCGAGGGGGAGGCGACCGAAAGGGAGGTCAGGCGGGAGGAGGACTATCTCGATCTGCGGGATCTGATCCTTCGTCTCCGGGGGAGCGGGGAGAGCCTTTTCGACGTCCTGATCCTGTTGGAGATGGAGGCCCCGACCCAAAGGGCGCTGCGCCTTCTTTGCGAGCAGGTCCGACTGGAACTGAGGCGGGGCGGCATCGAGGAGGACCGGCTCTGGCTGCGCCAGCGGGACGCCTTCCTTTCCTGCACCCCGACGGGGGACTGCCTTCTGCCCGACCGGCTCTTCCATACGATGCCCGCCTCCTCGGCGGCCAATCTGTATCCCTTTTCCTTCGCGTCCCGGTCCGACCCGCACGGCCTGCCCCTGGGGGACAGTCCGGACGGAGGGAGGATTGCGGTCGACCTGACGCGTATGGACTCGGAGCGGACCAACAGCCACTGCCTGATTCTGGGCAACTCCGGAGAGGGGAAATCCTATCTTTTGCGGCTGCTTTGCCTGCATTTCCGGCTCATGGGCCGGCGGATTCTGCTCCTGGACGCCGAGGACGAATACAGGGGACTGACGAGGGCCCTGGGCGGGACCTACGTCGACCTTTGCGACGGGGAGCACCGGATCAACCCGCTTCAGCCCAGGCGGTCCGGGAGCGGGAAGGACACCGTGGGGGATTTCGTCGCCCAGCTCAAGGATTTCTTCCGGATCTACCGGGACATGGACGACGAACTGCTGGGAACGCTGGAATTCTATCTGCGCCGGCTGTACCGGACCTGCTTTCTCGATTTTTCCGACCCCGTGCCGCAAAAAGAGGGGAAAGTGCCCCTTCCCGGGGATTTGCTGGCCCTGATCCGGGCGACGCTGGAGAGCGGGGAGACGGCGGGGGAGCTGCTTTCCATGGAAGCCTCGCGCAGGCTTTACGTGCTCCTGGCGCCCATGTGCGAGGGGTCCGAGTCCGGATTTTTCAACGGCCCGACCCGGCTGGGCGACAGGGAGCGGGGGGAGAGCACGGTCCTGACCTTCGGGGTGAAGGGGCTGCTCGACCAGAACGCCAAAGTGAGGGACGCGGTGCTGTTCAACCTGCTGTCCTACATGCAGCACGAACTGCTCGTGCGGGGACAGACCGTGCTGGCCATTGACGAGCTGTATCTGTTTCTGTCCCGGCCGAAAATATTGGAATTCATCCGGAATACGGTCAAGCGGGCGCGCAAACGGGACAGCGCCTGCATCCTGGCCTCGCAGAATCTGGAGGACTTTCTCCAGGAGCACATCCGGGAGATGGCCAAGCCCCTTTTCGCCATCCCGACCTACCAGTTTCTCTTTTACGGGGGAACGGTGGACCGGCGGCTTTTCTGCGACATGCTCCATCTGAGCGCCGCCGAATACGCCGCCATCTCGGGGCCGGGCAGGGGAAAGTGCCTGTTCCGGTGCGGCGGGGAGCGGATGCGGCTGAACATAAAGGCCCCGGACTGGGCCGGGGCCATCTGCGGGGAAGGCCGGTGAGGGCGTCGGTCCGGGCGGCTTTGCGGCTTTTGCAAAAGCCGAAGGGACAAAGTCCCGCGCTCGCGATCCTTTGCGGAGCACTGGTTCTGCTTTTTTCTCCCTTGCTTTTCTTCTTCGGTTCGCTGCGGGTTCTGCCCGACGTGATTCTCCCGGTGCAGGAAGAAAACCTTTCAGGAATGCCGATGGCTTTTCTGTTTGAGGAAGGGTCTGAAGAAAAGCTTGCGTCATGTATGGAAGAGATGGAGCCCGAACTGCCGGACGGGGAGGAAAGGACACTGGTCGCCCTAGCCTTCCTTTGCTCGGCCGGCGAGGAAGGAAGGGAAGCGGGCCCTTTTGCGTTCTGCCGGGTGTACGTCACGGAAGGACCTGCCGGACTGACTCGGGTCGGGTATCTGGAAACAGACGGGGAATCCGGCCTTTTTTTGGAGCCTCTTGCGGCTCTTTGGGAGAGACGGGGAAGAGAGGAAACCGAAGCGGAAGAAGCCCGGCATGGCCCGGCGGAGACAGAGCCGGTTTCCGGTCATCCGGAACAGCGGAACTGACCGGGATTCTTCCGCATTTATGTTTTTATGCTTTTATGCTTTTATGCTTTTATGCTTTGATGCTTTGATGCTGCAGGTTCTTCTTCCGACATGAAAAAAGACGGGATTTCCGACGCATTCCGTGGTTTTTGCGGGAAAAGGAGAAAGAAGGTTGGGCAGGAAGGTCACAGAGGACAAAACGGTTGCGGCGGCTCGGAGAAAGGAAAGGACTGAGAAATGGAAACGACGGGAATCCTGCTTCTGATTTTCTTCGGGGCGGCGGGACTGTTTGCCCTGACGCGGGTATTGCCGAGAACCATAGGCGGGCTGCGGGGCATCTCGGACGGAACCGTGGGGCACGGCCAGCACGGAAGCGCCAGATGGATGCGCAAACGGGACTTCGGGCGGGTCTGGGAGACCGTGGAATTCGACCCGGAAAAGTGGAGACGGGATCCTTCTTCAAGACCGAAAAAAGGAGGAGTCCTGGCCGGGTGCGTCAGAAGGAAAGGAAAGATGCGGGCCTATGCCGAGTGCGGCGACGTGCACGTGCTCATGATTGGGGCGGCGGGCGTCGGCAAAACCGCCTATTGGCTCTATCCCTGCCTTGAATACGCTCTTGCGACCGGCGTGGGATTCCTTGTGACCGACACCAAGGGGGACCTGGCCCGCCATTATGCCCGGATTGCAAGCGAGGATTACGGGTACCGGGTCAGCGTCATAGACCTGCGCAACCCGACCCGGTCCGACGGGTGCAATCTGCTCGAGCAGGTGAACCGTCATATGGATCTGTATGAGGCGACCGGGGAGGTGCACTACCGGGCCAGCGCCGAAAAGTACGCGAAGATCATCGCAAGGACCCTGGTCATGCAGGGATCGGGTGAGACCGGATACGGGCAGAACACCTTCTTTTACGAGGCGGCCGAGGGGCTGATCACCGCGGCGATTCTGCTGGTGGCCCAGTTCGGCGAGGCAGACAAGCGGCACATCGTGTCGGTTTTCCGGATTCTGTCCGAAACCTTCCGCAAGGACGAGGCGAAGGACCATGTGGGCATGCCCGAGATCCTTGAGGCGCTGCCCTCGGTTCACAAGGCGCGCTGGTTCGCCTCGGCCGTGTCGGCCGCCGAAAACCAGACCCTGGCGTCGGTCATCTCGACGGCGCTCTCGCGCCTCAACGTCTTTCTGGATACCGAACTGGAATCCATCCTGTGCCGTCCCTCGTCCGTCAGTGCGGGGGACCTGGCGGACGGGAAGACGGCCCTTTTCATCATCCTGCCCGAGGAGGACCCGACCAAATACAGCATCGTGTCCCTTTTGATTCAGGAATACTACCGGGAACTGCTGGCCTGCGCGGATGAAAACGGGGGAAGGCTTCGCAACCGGGTCATCTTCTTCTGCGACGAGTTCGGGACTTTTCCCAAGATCGAGTCGGCCGAGATGATGTTCTCGGCCGCAAGGTCCAGGGGCCTTATGCTCGTCCCGGTCATCCAGTCCTTTGCCCAGCTGCGGTCGCATTACGGAAACGAGGGGGCGGAGATCATCGTGGACAACGTCCAGCTGACCCTGTTCGGGGGATTCGCCCCGAATTCCTCCTCGGCCAAGGTGCTCTCGGAGTCCATGGGGTCCAGGACCGCCCAGACGGGATCCCTCAGCCTGTCTGCGGGGGATTCCTCCAAAACGGTCTCCATGATGGCCCGACCTCTGATGACACAGGACGAACTCAAGCGGCTGCCCAAGGGAACGTTCATCGTGGAGCGGACCGGGTGCGACCCGGCCCGGATGAAATTCCGGCTTTTCCGGCAGTGGGGGATTGTGTTCGACAAACCGTACGAGCACGAACCGGTGGATTTCCGGATGAAGAGTCTGTCCTCCATCGACCTGATCCGGGCGGTGCGTCAGGCCTATCCCAGGGGTCATGGCGACAGCGGGGCGGGCCGGGTATCCGGCCCGATGGAACACGGCACGCAGGACGGGCAGAACCGGGAATGGCCGAAGAAGGGCCGGTACGGCCTGCCGCGGGACGTGAGGAGCGGAACCGGGGCGCAGACCCGGGAGGAGGGTCCCCGGTCCATGCATCTGGTATACCGACAGAAAAGGGGCGAGGACACCCCGGATACAGAAGAACCGGACTCATAAGGGAGCCCGGTTTTTTTGTTTGGAAAGGACGGACCGGTTTTGCTGCGCACGGCCGGATTCCGAAGAACTGTAAAAAAGAGACAGGCAGATTTTCCCGTCCTATCCGGGGCGGCTGCATGAGGTGCCTTCCTTGCCGGCGGAACGGCACATCCTCCTTTTCAGGTCCGATCCCCGCAAAAAGGATTCCATCCGGTAAAATGTCGCTCCAAAGGCGACAAAAACCTTGCGCGAAAAGGGTAGAATAAGGTAGAATAAGAATGGAACGCGGGTCTTTCCGAAGACTGTTTGCGGGCCGTCAGGTTTTTTGTTACGGAGGAAGAGTCCTATGCAGACAGACAGCAAGAGCAACGATATTCTCAAAGGGTATCTGGAAACCCTTTGCAGGTGCTATTCATCCGGCAGATTTGAAACCTTGTTTCCGCTTCTTGCCGACGGTTGCGCTTTTGAATCCCAGTGGGTCCGGAGGCCCCATATCGGCAAAGCCGCTGTTGTGGATTATCTGAAGAGAAAAGGAGCAGCGCTTCGCAAGAGCAACTCCTGTCCCACGTGCACCATTGTGGAGTTCGTCGGCAGCAGGAACCGCATCCGGAACGCGCAGGTCCATCCCAACGGAGAAAAGGCCTGGAGGGCATTGGTCGGGCTCTTGTACCCGGAAGGCAAGCTGGCCATGCTCATGCGCCAGACCCTGGACGGGGGGACTGACGAAGTCATTGTCGACCTCCAGCTGGATGAGAACCGCCTGATTTCCCGCATCGATCTGTGTATGCCCGGGCTGGTCCGTTTCCGGCACGTGGCAGGGCCGTTTGAGCCGGAGGAGAAACCGGATGACGCAGCCATGGAGGCCGAAATCAGGAGGATGCTGGAGGAAGCCGGGGAGGATTTCTCAGAGTTGGATGAATACATAGATTCCTATGAGGATTCCTACTCCGGAGACCTTGCAGACTTTGCGTTCCGCGCAGCGATTCAGGCCGGCAACTCGGAATATGTGGATCTACATGCCGATGATTTTGATCTGAATGACGGGGACGGTTACAGCACGTATCTGGACGAAACCGAGGATGAAGACATCCAGGACATTCTCATGAGTCACGGAGCGTTCCGGTCCTGGGAGGATTATGACGATTGCCGGTTTGCCATGAATACGCTCAACGGCTGGATTCTTACGTTTGACCCGGATTTCCAGAAGGAAGTGTTCAGAAGGTATAAGGAAGCATATGAACTCTCGGATGAAAGAATCGCCGGGATCCTTTCCGGTGACGGCGACAAGGATGTGTCAGACCGCAATGTAAAGGAGGATCTTTCCCTGATGGGTGTTTCCTTTAAGGATGGGGAAATCACATTTGCAGATATGGAGGGAAAGAACGGATATGACCTCAAGGCGCTCTTGGAAGACCTTGGATGGGATTGCTGCTTTGAAGGCGATTCCTGGCAATTTGAAACAACCGGTGTTTATTTTATTCCAAGAGGGGAAGAAAGGAATTGATGCGCTGTGAAAGAAACAGAAGAAGCAAAGGAGAAATATGATATGAGCGAATTCATGAAATATTACGAGATGGGACGCAAGGTCCCCCCGGAAGCACTGCAGACCATTGTGTCCGGACCATTCAAGGGACAGACCGAAATCAACCCGATGTGGGACATCAAGAGGCTGACCGAAATGTTCGGACCGTGCGGTCTTGGATGGTATACCGATCTTCCGAAATTCTGGCATACAGAATCCACGGCCGGGACGTCACACGGCTGTGAATTGATTGTCTCCTGCAGGATCAATCTCTACGTCCGGTTCAACGGGGAATGGTCCAAACCCATAGTCGGAATCGGAGGATCCAAAATGGTGATTGATTTGGGGTACAGCGGGGAAACGATAGAGGATGATGAATATTGTTCGGACCAGGAAGCCTGCAAGAGAGCCTATGCGGATGCGATTGCTACCGCCTGCAGGTCGCTGGGAATCGGGGCAGATTTCTACTATGCAGAGGATCTGACCGGACAATAAGGTTTCGATGGCCGGTGGAAAACGCAGAGAAGGCGAAGATCATATCGGTTGAAAAAAGAGTGGGAATCTCTGTGTTTGTCTTTTAGGAGGTTGGTATGATAAAAAATTGTCCCGGGTGCGGCAGAGAGTATTACGATGGATCAAAGTATTGCTCTGACTGTGGCGCCGAACTATTGGAACTGTCTACGAAATGCAGAAAATGCGGCGCAATAATAAAGGATCATGCAAAGTTTTGTTCTTCGTGCGGCACAGCGATTGCACTTGAAAGACGACTCTGTAAGAATTGCGGAGAGCAATTGAGTGAAGGGGATGTGTTTTGCTCAAAATGCGGCATGAGTGTCAGAGAAAGCAAAAACTCGGTGCGAGGTGTCTTGTCATTTAATGGAAAGGAAACGAAGAAGGAGACGACGATAGTTGATGAAGCAGACGCTAATACGCAATTATTGACAAAGAAAACATATAATATCATAAAACGATATGCCCCAATTACAGTTGTTGTAATCATTTTTGCCACCATTCTTTCCATTGTTGCAGCAACAATGTTTTCTAAGTATTTCTTTAATAATATGTTTGGCAGTGGTGCATATACAGGTTTTGATGTTGCATTTGAAGTTTTTAATCCTGAGTTCAACGGAACCCCGCCTCATGGATACGGATCATTGGCTATTTTTTTTGCGTTCCTTTTTACCATCGGGTTAATTTTAATGAATTGCTTCAGTGCTATTATCTCAGTTGTGCAACCTGTTTTGTACTACAAAGGATTACTAAGCAAAAAGACCCAAAAGCAGTCTGAAAAGCGAATAGTTTTGACTGTTATAATCGATATTGTTACTCCTTTGACACTAGGAATTGTTTTTTTCAGCATTTTGAATAACACAAAAAACTTTTGGGGCAGGACTGGTCGTCTATTCGATATTGATTCACAAACCGAGATACCACGCATAATTGGAATCATTCTTTTAGTATCTATAGTTGTTAGAATTGTATATGGCAAGGTTATCTTTCCTCTTCCTTTAAAACGCGAAGGATTGTCTGCCTGGTGGAACCTGTCAAGCACTGACTATTCAACTGAAAGCATACCGACTCCAAGGGCACGCAATAATACCACTGAAATAAGGCAGGTGGTGCCATCAAAAGTCGATGACCCAATCGTATCGATTAATAGTGATTCAGACGATGTAGACCATCGAGTTTATAAAAAAAGACAGGCAGAATATATAATTGACAGTTCACATTTCATATCCAAAGAGACAAATCCGGATAATGAACAGACACAACGAAAGAATGACCTCTTTCTGGCACAACGGTATCAGAATTCAGATTTTGGGTATTCTATATATAATCCCATTATGTCGTCTTCCATTTCTGAAAGCGATATTTACCTGGATCATTTAAGAACAATCGACGGTCTGCCCCTGGCTTATTTAAGACGGGGAACGATTGTGGTAGAAAATCTGCATGGTATAAAAAATGTTGCAGTGGATGAATATCAGTTGTTCCTGAAAGGTAAAGAATTCAAAAAAATATACATTTGTCCTTTTGCATCAAAAACGGCCAAAAACACACCCCAGGGCCTCTTTCTCACTGACGAAAATGATATTTCTGATGGCAATCCAATTATTAATCAACCCAAATACCATTTTTCAATTAAAAACGAAAAAGAAGACTCGACTTCAAAACAAGATCAAGAAAAACCAACAAATACTATTCTTCCTTTGAAATGGCACCATTTTTTGGTGTACTTCTCACTTTGGTTTGGCTCAATTCTGAGTTTTTTTGCAGGCATTGCTTTAATAACCGGCTGGATTTATTATGGAAACGCTGAACTGGTTTATTCATCACTTGAAATCATTGAAGTTGCTGATAAAATATATGCCATTTGTCTCTTTTTCTCATCCGTTTTCAGTGTCTTTGTGGCAATTCAGTTAATCAGGCTTAGGCCTTTCGCTCCAACTCTTCTTCTGTTGCTATATGGTTTTAATGGATTCACGTCATTTGTCCATGGTTGGATGACACTTCCATCGTCGGGGACTGTCGGAGCTGAAGAAGCAGGTTCTGTAATATCACTGTTCATTTCACTGATATTCGTGGTTGTTTTTATAATACTTAACAAAAAATACTATGATAAAAGGAAAACCTTATTTGTTAACAAACATGAATAATGGACTAAAGGCATAAGACACCCAAAGCCAGGGCGACACTTGATTATGGATAATAGAGTAAACCCGGGTTCGGATGAATTGTGAGTTTGCAAGAGCTTTTTGCTTTTGATAAGTCTGCTGCCCCAGTCAGAAGGTTTTGTTGATGAGTTGGGAGATGGCGTTCTTGTCCCCTGAGGACCTCTCGCTCGGCGTTTTCGATAGGATGCTGATGTACCGGTCGTCACCCAGATAGAGCAGTTTGTAATGAGATCCTTCTTCTATGGTGAACCCGAGACGCATCAACTCTTGCCTTGTTTTGGCTGTCAGGCCTTTGTAATTGGTGAGAATGCTCCGGACGGCTTCGGTCTTCTTTTTCAGAATCCCCTCATATGGGTTGCTGTCCAGGATGTCCCGGATGATGTCGTATCTTCTTGTCCCCTGTGTTGCACCGTTTGACAGATACTCAGTAAGGACTTCCAGCACTTTGTCCCGGATTTCCCCCTGGTATTCGCTTTCCTTTCCGTAGTAGAGCAGGGGCGTTTGGGCGGAATGCTGTCTGGCCCTGAGCCCTTCGTTTTCGGATTTGAGACGGTTGTTCTGGATGAGCAGTTCCTGGATGGTGTTCTTCAGGTTTTTTATTTCCTCATCGGCGTATTGGATCAGATCGTTACTTTCATTCCGGACCTGCTGAAACCGAGTTTCCTGCTGACGGCTGCTTTCGGCCAGGATGGAGTTGACCACTCCGTCCCAGGTGTAAAGAGGGTCGATCTTTTGCTGGTTGCTGAATTGGATGATTTTCCGGATGACGCTTTCCATCGTCTGGTTGTCGGTTCCGTCGAACGCATTGTAATAGAACCGTTTGTGTTCCAGGGTTCCTTTGGGAAAATAGAGACCGATGGCCCCGTTGTACTCGTTCCGGCTTCCGCATTGCCGGCGGATGCCGGCATCCAGCCATTTGGCACTTTCCACCAGGACGTGGGCGACGCCTTTGAGACGGCTTGCCAGAAAGTCCGTGTCGACCGGGTCCTCGTCCAGGGGCGTTTTGGAAACGTATACGACCGGCAGCGCATATTCGGATTCACCGTTGATCAGTGCCGCAAGGGTAGGGATTGCCTTTTCGGTTATCTGGATCGGCTTGTTGGAAATGGGCAGGTCCCGGTCTTTTTCAATGTAGCCTTTGCGGGCGAGCATGGAAATGAAGTGCGGGGTTGAGAACTCGGTCCCGGCCGAGTAGGCGGATTGATAGCTCCGGCTCAGGCTGACGGCCATCTTCCTTTCCCGGAAATTCATGATGTAATCTGTATCCCAGTACACCCGGTTGTCCTGATTCTTTTCATATCGGACGGCAAGGATGTCTTCCTTGGCATATTCCCGGATCTCCAGCCAGAGGGATTCGTTCCCGTAGCGGATGTTCTTCTCCCCGTTCCATTTTATGTTTGGGATGATGTTTTCCGGGTGGGTGTGCCCGTTGTTCCAATCGAGGATGAGAGAGATGAATGCATCCGGGGTAAGAGAGGGTTTGATCGGGAGAAGGGTGGAAAAAAGCAGCATGGGAACCTCCAAAAAACAGGGGAATGCCGGGCCAAGGACCGGCTTGGTTGTAAAAGAGAGGCCGGTTCTTTTTGCCCGGCCTCTTTTTTCACTTTCATTGATTTGAGCAAAGTCAGAAGGATAATGGATATTCAGGATTTCTACTTGTATGCTGACAACGAGTCTTAGAAAGATTATACCACTATCGGATGATCAAAGAAGGATCTATGTTGAGTTTATAGAGTCTGTAAAAATATAATCAAGCAAGCAAACAAAACTGGGAGGTCGTAAAAGTTTATGCAGAAGAACTTAATCAACAGAATCAAGAAACGAATCAATTGGGAGGAGGAACAGCGCAGGAGGGCTATAGAGGAGGAACAGATCAGGAAGGCTATAGATCAGGCTTTAAACGTACCGGACGAGGAAATATTGCTGATAATGTGTCAGGATCCAGAGAATCCAACGGGGAGACGCCACGATATAACATTGGCAGACTTCAAGAAATATATCTCCCAAAAAGACCAATCAGATCAGAGCAACGAAAATTCTTAATGATTCGGGCGGAGAATAAAAAGTTCCCTACAAACCATTTTATGGCCATAACAGGTGTGCGACATTCTCTTCAGGATTCCGAATACGCAAAAATCACAGGCAATGGCACAGTTCGAGGCGAAGCAAGATTCTTTTTTGCAGAGGATTGCCACTATTATATTGCACGTCGGGATATTTGTAAACCGGAAAAGGGAACAGTCGGGCACTTGTCCTGATGAAAAAGGGCAGAGCCGGGCACACAGAAAGCCAAATGGCCCCTTAGAACACACGCAAACGCCAGGACGAGGTTTGAGGATGCTTCTTTTGACGTCGTCCTGCTTCGGTTCTCTGAAATGTGATTCATAATCTGTGATCAGGGAGAAGAAACAGGCTCCGGTCGGAGACTGCATATGGGCTCGGGTCTGACGGATCGCGGTTCTATGGAGCCAAATGGATCGAAAAGAAAGAGGATTGTATCCGCAAGGCCGGCCGGATGTGGGGCAGGTCGGGCTTTGCGGGAGGTTTGCTCCGATATGGAGCGGGAGTTGACATAAAAATGAGTTAATTTCCTACAGCAGAAACCAGAGGAGGTAATTGCCATGTCCACCTTGTTGGAGGGTTAGTATCAGAGCCTGCTCCGATTCAGGACAAAGCAGACTATGACATGGCAACCTGCATATAGTTCTTTAACTCATGGGAGGGGCGGCAAAGAGCGATGAGACCGCCTCTCTTGTTTTTTATTGTAGAGGGCGGGATGGGGACTGTCAATCCGACTTTGGAAAGTTTTTGACCCGAAACGGGTCTCAAAAGCAAAGAGTAACGAATTTGTCTTTCTTTGTGCTTTACTTATCTCTTTTTCTATGCTATAATTCTTATAATATAGAAGGGTTGGGAAACGTATGGCCAAGCAAAACTATCAAAGACTGAAACCGTTGCGTCTGATGGAACTGCTGACAAGGGAAACCGATGAAGAGCATCCGATGACCAAGACCGAAATCTGCCGTCGCCTGAGCGAATCCAGTATTACCTGCGACCCGAGGACACTGGCCCGGGACATTGAAGCACTCAATCAGCTCGGATATGAAATCATGGAGACCATGGTGGGGCATAACCGGGCCTATTATGTGGCGGACCGGCCTTTTTCTGCTCCCGAACTCAAAGTGATGATTGACGCCGTTGAGGCGGCCACCTTCATCACGGAGGATCAGACCCGGGACCTCATCAACAAGATTGCGGCCATGGGCGGCGCCCATTACGAGGCGAATCTGCGGGACAATCTGGTCTGCTTCAATACCCGCAAGCATTCCAACAAACAGATTCTCTATAGCATCGATACCATAGACCGGGCCATCCGGCAGAAAAAAAGAATCCGGTTCTTTTATTTCAAGCTGGATGAAAACGGGAAAAAGGTGTACGGAAAGTCCAAGTGGAAATACAAGGCTGATCCGTTGGCTCTTGTGTTCAGCGAGGACAATTATTACCTGATGACCTTCCACTCCCATCTGAAAACGATTGTCAACTACCGGGTGGACCGGATGGAATTCGTGGAGATGATCGACGAGGATCTGAGTGAAGGTGCCGCCGAACTGCTTGAACAGTTCAACGTGGGAGAATACACCGAGCAGGTCTTCAAAATGTATAACGGGGAAGTGCAGACCGTGGTGCTGGAGTTTTCGGATACCCTGTGCGGCTGCATCTATGACAAGTTCGGCGAAGATACGAGAATCTTGCGGGTGGGATTGCATACCTGCCGGTGTGAGGTGACCGTCCAGAGATCCAGGGTGTTTGAATCCTGGGTGTATCAGTTCGGAGACCAGATGAAGATTGCCGAAGTCAAGCAGGACTGAGTCCCGGCATATTTGAGCAGGAGTTTGATGAGTCAGGAGGTTTTTCATGGATTTGTTGAGAACGGAAGTCAATCACCTGATTGACGAATTGGACGATGGTTTTTATCCCGAGACGTGCAAGTATCTGAATCTGGATGAATGGCAGGAAGCCTCTTCTTATGATTTTGCTACCGAACTGGTCAAGTGCGACAAGGGCAAAGATAAGCCGAGAGCTGTGTTCGATTTTATCGTCGAGCTCTATAAGGATGCGATTGAAGACGGAAATGCGGATGCGATGAATGACCTGGGCGCCCTGTACTATGACGGATACGGCTGTGAGCAGGATTTCTCAAAAGCGGTTCTGTATTACGAGGAGGCTGCCCGGAACGGAAGCAGACAGGCGGCCGAGAATCTCGGATATTGCTATTATTACGGCCGGAATGTACCGGTTGATTATAAAAAGGCGTTTCATTATTTCGCCCTGGGAGCATTCGATGGGCATCTGATTTCCCTGTATAAAATAGGGGATATGTATCAGAAAGGATATTACGTAGAGCAGAATCCCAAAGAGGCATTTTACATATACATGCGTTGCCTGGATACGATGACGGAAGAGGCGGAAAAGGTTGTCGCAGGTCCCGTCTTCCTGAGACTGGGATTTGCTTTCCTGAACGGAAACGGAGTCGAGGAAGACCCAAAGCGGGCTTTGTATTGCTTGCAAAGAGCGGAATGCTTTTTGTTTGATATGGTACAGAACGGGGACGTCATGTACAAAAAAAGCCTGCAGTTGGCCATAAAAGGGCAGGAAGAAGCAAGGGCCAAGATGAATGCAGCCTTGCCCAAGAAACAGTGGCTGGACGGAAAGAGCCTTTGACAATTTGGTTAGAGTACTATGTGATTTGAGGAGTAAAAGTTATGGTAAACACCACACGTTGTTTATACAATAATAGTTTGCCTAATTTTTGTAATGAGTCAAGTGAATTGATACTTGGAACTTTGGTTGCAAATTATCATGGAGAGATAAAAACAACGTCCATTGAAGCGTGGCAAGGCGAAATCGATATATTGAAAAAAGTGTTTTCTCAAATGCCTTCTCAGGATGGACAGATTATTTTTGAATATGATATTCCTCGTTTAGGTAAAAGAGTAGATGTGGTTTTGTTATTCAAAGGAATAGTATTTTGCCTCGAATTCAAAGTCGGTGAATCTCAAATAATGCAGGCAGATGTTGACCAAGTCCTTGATTATGCTTTGGATTTGAAGAATTTCCACAAGTATAGTTGGGAAAAGGTCATCGTCCCCATTCTTATCCCAACAAGGTATAACAGACAATCAACCAGTGTTTTTTTGTCGGTGTATGACGACAAAGTCGTTAATCCTCTAGTTACTGGAGAAAATGGTCTAAAAACTATTGTTGAAGCGGTTTTGCAACAATTTCCTCATGAGGAACAGGTTGCATCTAACTGGATTATTAGTCCATATGCACCAACACCGACAATAATTGAAGCTGCAAGGTCATTATATGAGAATCATTCAGTCGAAAACATTACTAGACATGAGGCAGATAATGTCTCTACTGATAGAACAATTGCGACTATTTTAAAAATAATACAAAAGAGCAGGGACAATTTACAGAAAAGTATTTGTTTCGTCACAGGAGTGCCTGGGGCGGGAAAAACTTTGGTAGGATTAGAAGTTGCAATACGTCAGACATATCAAGGACAGGACGAACCAGTAAAAGATGAAGGTGCTGTTTATTTGTCAGGAAATGGTCCTCTGGTGGCGGTTCTTACAGAGGCTTTAGCACAAGACAATTATAAGAGATGTCGCGAAAAAGAAGGAAGAAAAACTTTAACCGATTCTCGTCGAGAAGTTGGAAAATCGATACAGATGATTCATCGGTATCGAGATAATATGTTGGAAAAAATAAAAAACCCGGTTGAAAATGGCATTCTTGAGATAGACCCCGAAAAGGCTGTTAGACTGGAAAAGGCGGGATTTGGGGAAGTCGAGCATGTTGCAGTTTTTGATGAAGCGCAACGCTCATGGACTCATAAACGGTTGGCAGATTATCTTAAACGAGGTGGTACATACGGAAACAAAATAAAAGTGCCCAATTTCCCAATGTCTGAAGCAGCGTTTCTGATATGGTCACTCGATCAACGGGAGGACTGGGCGACTATTGTATGTCTCGTTGGGGGAGGGCAGGAGATCAATACCGGGGAAGCAGGGATATCTGAGTGGCTGAAGGCTATTAACGACAGGTTTCCTCATTGGAATGTTTATATATCCCCTAAATTAAATGAACCTGAATACGCAGAAGGAAAAGTATATGAATTGCTGAAAAACAACCAGAATGTTTTTTACATAGACGGACTTCATCTGGGCGTTTCTTTGCGTTCATTTAGGGCGGAAAAACTATCTTCTTTTATTCATGCATTACTTTCCCTTGATCAACAAAAGGCCATGCAACTGTATAGTGAAATAAAAGACAAATATCCAATTGTTTTAACACGTAGCATGGAAAAAGCTAGAGGATGGTTACATGAAAAAGTAAGAGGTTCAGAACGGACAGGAGTGTTAATAACGAAAGCTTCAGCTCGTTATAAACCTTTGGCTGTTCATGTGTTGCCATCAGGTGATGATAAAGCGGTTCATTGGTTTTTAGATGATAAGACTGATACTCGTTCATCTAATTATTTGGAAGATGCAGCTACAGAAATCCAGGTTCAAGGATTAGAATTAGACTATACATGTCTTCTATGGGATGCTGATCTACGTTTTGAAAAAGGCGGTTGGCATTACTATGAATTCAATGGTCAAACAAAATGGAATGAAGTAATTGCAAAGTCTGATAGCAATCAAGAAAAAATGAAATATATTAATAATTTCCCAAATTTTTGTACTATAGGGCCTTGTCATCGTCGGTTTCATTTTTGGTTAACACTTCATCTTTACGTGGTCTGCCAACATGTCTCTTTGGTGCATTTGGGTCAGGCAAAGGACGAATTCGTGGTCTTC
>JAFTBN010000003.1 GCA_017455185.1 Clostridia bacterium | reverse complement strand
TCAAGTAGATCAGCGCCATCATGTTTTGAAGATTTTCTTTCTCCGGAAACCGCCACCCTTGACACTTGCGCGCGGGGTGCTTTCCGTCGGTGCAGACGCGAGGAACTCAAAAATAAGATCTGATTTCATCGCGTCGCACGAATTCCATTGTAGCACCCCGCTTACAAGTGTCAAGGGCAAGCCGCTTCGCGGTGGCTCTTGCAAATCCCGGTGTGGCCTCGGCTCAAAATCTAAAAATAAGATGGTTGCTGCAAAATGCGTCAAACTCAAGCAGAACAAGGGTTTTGAGGACTTTCGGGTGTGTGTTTTACCCATTCAAAGTGCAGAAGCCCGGGAAAAAGAGGGATTTTATTCCTCTTCTGCCCTGAGATACATCTGCAAAAACGAAAAAGAGTCGGGATCGGGCCGCACCCGGATTCCTTCCCGCAGTTCCGCCCCCGTATATTTCTTCCCGGTGAAAAGATCTGTGTAGGTCTTTCCGGGCAGGGCGCGATGGATCCGGTAACGGGTCTCCCGCCCCGCAAGCGGCGCGGGCTGAAGATAGGTAAAGAGAATCTCCTTTTGCCCCTGCCCCGCGTAGTAGAAGACCGAGCGGCCGGTCGCATGCGGGTCGGAAAGGCGGTACAGGTCCCCTTCCTCCACCAGATGCGCGAAGGTCCTGTAACGCCGGATCTGCCCGGCGATGGCCTCCTTGGCCTCCATGCTGACGTTCTTCAGGCTGAATTCGTACCCTAGAACCCCCTGGGTCGCAACGGCAAACATGAATTCCCGGTTCCGCTCCTTCTCGATGGCCCCGCCGTGATTGGAAACGTGACAGCTCATCACCTCGGCCGGATAGCCCAGGGACGAGCCGTACTGGATAAAGACCCGGTCGGAAGGCTCGGTGTTGTCCGAAGTCCAGATCTGCGAACTGTACGCCATCATGCCCAGGTCGTAGCGGCCGCCTCCCCCGCTGCAGTTCTCGATCATGACACCGGGATAGGTCCGGGCGAACCAGTCGTAGAGTCCGTACACGCCCAGCATGTACCGGTGAGCGGTTTCCCCCTGGCGTTCGGGGGGCAGGCAGGACGAGCCGACCTCGGACAGATGGCGGTTGAAATCCCACTTGATGTAATCCAACGGAACGTCCCGGAAGGTCTTTTCGAACTGCTCCTTCAGATTCTGTACCACGGCCGGGTTGGTGAAATCCAGCACCAGCTGGTTCCGGCTTTCCGAGCGCATGTAACCCGGGCTTGCAATCACCCAGTCTGGATGGGCCCGGTAAAGGTCGCTGTCCGGATTGACCATCTCGGGCTCGATCCAGATGCCGAACCGGATTCCGTCCGCCTTGACCGCCCGTACAAACTCGGGCAGTCCTTCGGGAAACCGTCCGGGATTCGGTGTCCAGTCTCCCAGACCCGCCCGGTCGTTGACCCTTTTGCCGAACCAGCCGTCGTCCATCACCAGCATATCAAATCCCAGCCGGCTCGCGTCGGCCGCGTATTCCCGGACGACCGCCGAGCTGACGTCAAAAAACGTTCCTTCCCAGGTGTTGAGCACAACCGGATGACGGTCCGTGGGGCACGGACGCAAAACCGCCCGTCGGACAAACGCATGCATGTTGCGGGACATCCTCCCCAGCCCTTCTCGGCTGCAGGTCAGGACGGCCTCCGGCGCCCGGAACGACTGCCCCGGCTCCAGAAGCCAGGAAAAATGGTCGGGATGCAGGCCGCTGCGTACCCGGACGACCCCGTTCTGGTCCTGCTCGACCGTATTTTCGAAATTCCCGCTGTAAATCAGGTTGAACGCGTAAACAAGCCCCCTGTCCTCGGTCGCGCGCCGGTCGCACAGAACGAAGAACGGGTTCATGAAATGGCTGCTCGCACCCCGCGAGGAAGCCATCACCACCCGTGCGTGCCCCAGGGGAAGCCTCTCGGTCATCCTCTCGGCGCAATGGGCCCCGTACAGGTCCAGCACATCCCAGTTCCCCGCGGGATACAGGTCCAGGGACAGGCTCTTGAGGTTCTCAATCCGCACCGCCTCCTTCCCCGTGTTGCGCAGACGAACCGAACGGATCAGGACGTCCGTGTCCTCGTATGCCGTATAGAACAGGTCCGCCTCCACGCCCGTGTGTTCGTCCCTGAGGGTCAGCACAAGCGTCCGGCAGCCCGGAAGCGGACGTGCACAGGGCAACCCTTCTCCCTGCGGCTTTCCGTCAA
The DNA here is from genome assembly GCA_017455185.1 of Clostridia bacterium. Classification (GTDB taxonomy): domain Bacteria; phylum Bacillota; class Clostridia; order Oscillospirales; family CAG-272; genus RUG14240. The sequence goes on along the minus strand of JAFTBN010000003.1, from coordinate 4,095 downwards.
GCACCCGGTATCCCCGATACAGAAAGCAGGTGGTTTCATTTCCTTCCGGATTGCGGACCCGGACCGCATCGCCCCGGAAATCCCCCGAGCCGAACGCGGGAAACTCGGACAGGACGATATCCGCCGACAGTTCAGGTCCCGCGTCCGTGCGGTAGGGCGAAAAGGAGCGGTACGGAGGCTGTTTTGCTTCCGCGACTCCTTTCCTTGAGGGAACGTATGCGTCATGAAGCAGAAACTTTCCCTGCTCCACGTGCATGGTATAACAGGTATGACGGGTGCGCAGGCAGAACGCCGGCCCCTTCTTCAGATCAACCGAAACAGACATTTGTTTTTTCCTTTCCGTCTTTGAAAACAGCCGGGACCACACAAAAGGCCCCGGCCGTCGCGCATTCCGACCCTTTCCGGGTCGGAATCCGGAACTTGATCCTGCGCGTCTTATTTGTTGTCGCTTGCCTGGACTCCGCCGCTGAAGCGCCCGCCGCTGCCCGACTGGAACAGGTTCGCCCGGGCTATGGCATACTCGGCGCCGTTGCTCAGAGCCACGTCCGCCGTGGCAGCCGCAGCCGCGTCCGTTCCGTAAATGGCCGCGCCGCCGCCCTTGACCTGGAAGGCCTTGGAACCGGTCTGCGAAATAATGCCCTGGACGAAGGAAACCATACCGCGGCCGCGGAATTCGTTGGCCTGTGCGGGAGCGCCCCATTCGCCCGTATTGATGAAGAGCAATTCGCCCTCAAACGTATCGTCGGTGTAAATGTACGCACGGTAATCTGGAGTTCCGCCGGGCAGGTCTACCAGCTGGGAGTCAATCAGCGTCGCCGTGCAGTCGCCGCCGAAATAAGCCGAATAGTTTCCGCAGTCGGTTCCGTGGCAGATGACCACCACGTCCTGTGCGCCGTCGTTGATGTCGATTCCGTGCCAGCCGGCATAGGTAAAGTTGTGATACAGGACCTCGCCCCGGCTGTCATGGATGTAGAAGCAGCGGGAATGACTCATGATGAAGGCAAACACGTTCTGCCAGTTTCCGCCGAAGCAGTTGGGCGTATAATGCACGTCCCGGATCACGCCGCCGACCGAATCCCCGCCGACTTCAATACCGATGTTAATCGGGCAGCCCCACAGATACTGGACGTAATGGCGGTCGCACCGGTTGGTTGCGAAGTCCACGCCGTTGTAAGAGGAAGTCAGGGCAACGTTGATCAGGTAAATCTCCTCTCCGTCTCCCATGATGGTGAACGCATAGGGTTCAAAATAAGAGCCGTCGGCCGAACCGCTGACGATTTCGGGATACAGAACCCGCAGACCGCGCAGGCCGGAATGGGCCTTGAGCGTAATCAGGGCCGGAGCGTTCTCGTTGCCTCGTCCGTAATCCGTTGTCAGGTTGGTCGCGGAGGCACCGGCCGCCGCGCCTTCGCTGGCGCCGCGCACCTCTATCCCCTCGTATACCGTGATGGGGGAATCCAGACGGTAGGTTCCGCCCGGAATGTAAACAATACCGCCGGATTCCTTCAGGGAATCGATGGCCTGCTGGAGCGTCTTGGTGATATCGGTGTTCTGGGACACCTTGCCGGTCAGGTCGACCAGATTGGTGCCGGCCGGCCGGGTTGCGCACGGCGCCGCGTAGGAAATGCTGTCGTAATCATAGTTCGTGGTATCGTCGATTCGGACGTTGCCGTAATCCGTCTTATCCGAACCCGTCGTAGTGTTGAACATGACGAACTTCGCGCTCTTATTCTGGAACACGGTACCAGAAGATTCCAGCTTGCAGTCGCCGAAAATCAGTTTTCCCTTCCCTTCGTTGATGACGGCGTGCTCGCCGCCCTTGAAGTAGCAGGTGTTCATCGAAACGGTTCCCTCGTTCTTCGAAAGGATCTTGACCGCGGTCGCCTCCCCGTCGTCCACCGTGGAAATACGGCAGTTCGTCATCAGGAACCAGGAGAAATATTCGCCGTACAGGCCGTAGAAGCAATCCTTGAAATCCAGATTGTACAGGTGTCCGTTGGACTGTCCGATGATTTCGCCCGGATCGTTGAATTTGGTTCCTTGATTGGCCAGGATGCCCATGTAATAACCCGTGATGTGAATGTCGGAAATATAGGTCCAGTCAATGCGCTGCAGATGCAGGCCGACGGCATGTCTCAGACAATACGCCTTCAGTTGGTTCTCGTCGGGCGCGTCAAATCCGCTGCTGAGCCAGTATTCCGGCCCGAAATAGATTTCCTCCACCCGGCCGATGTCATACGAGGCATTGTTCCAATACCCCTTGTGCAGGGTACAGCCGTAGATGTTGTAAATGTGCTGCAGGGACAGATTGTCGTGGTCTGTCGCGCAGTCGATGCCGGTATAGGAGTTGACAAAATACAGATTCGTCAGCGTGATGCTCTCCACCGACTTCTGGAGAATGGTCGGGGGAAATTCCACCGCTGTCCCGTTTTCCAGTTTCTGTTCGGGATAATAGAACGCCAGATTCTTCACCGCGCTCTGGGTGCCCACCTGAATGGCGGAGCCCGAAATGTCGGTTGTCCCCTTCCCGTGGGCAATCAGAAGAACCGAACCGTTGGTCGTCCCAGGCTCGAGGTCCCCGACCAGGGATACTTTTCCCGGAACGTTCAGGGGCTTTTCCAAACGGTACGTCCCGACCGGAACGTAGACCACACCGCCGCCTTTGTCGGACGCGTAGTTCAGCGCCGTCTGAAACGCGGAGGAGTCGTCGGTCACGCCGTCGCCCTTGGCTCCGTAATAGCGGACGTCACAAAGAGAGACCAGATACTCATCCGTGAGCCATTGGGACTCCCGGACGGTCGGCACGTTGCTGTATATTTCTGACCCGATCATAAACTTCACCTCATGCACACGGATCAGTTCCGGACCCGTGAATGTAACCAGAAAATCGTATCCGTCAATCCCGTTGTTCAGCCGGGGCGACGGAACCTGCACCATCACTTCTCCCCAGGCGTTGCGGACCTGGGATTCACCCGTCGCCGTCGCCTCCTGTCCATCCTGATCGATATACGAAACCGTGATAGTCAGTTTCTGCTGAACGTATACGTCAAAAATCAGATTGATCAGCCGGCCTTCGCACGCTGCCTTCTGGCTGTCCTCCAGTCCGATTCGGAGAAGATTCGTATCCGCCGAACGCCAGTGAACGAACATATAGGACGGCTTTCCTGCCACTTCAATAAAACGGACGCCGTCATCCGTGCCGATATCCGACGTCACAATCTGATATCTGGCCCTGTCCACAGCCGGCTCTTCATTGAAAAGGATACTCGGCGGGTTCGCATTGAATTCATCCGCGGAAATGGCATCTCCTTCCTTGGCGGATTCGGACTCCCTGTCCTTTCCGCCTGTCTCAGCCGGAGTGGTCTCTTGCGGATTTGTCTGACCGCATCCCGCAAAGCAGGAAATCAGCAGACAGCCAAGCACGATCAGAGCGAAAACAGGTAAAAACAGTTTTTTCATATCGCGTCGCCGTTCCGGCGCTTTCGGGCGCCGAACAGCCCTCCTTTTCTGACTTGTTTTTTGGTTTGACTCCGTTTTTCTTTCCCTGCCATTCTATCACATCTGCTTTTCGTTTTCAAGTTTTGAAGTCTCTTTCGGATGGTTTTTCTTGCACCGGCGGAACTCTGCCGTGCTTTCCATATTTTTTTGAAAAGCCATTGACACAAATATCAACTTATGCTAAAATGGGCAAGTCGCCGGTGTGTCGGAATGGCAGACGAGATAGACTCAAAATCTATTATCCGCAAGGGTGTGTGGGTTCAAGTCCCACCACCGGCACCATTATAGTAGAACAGACTTAATACCATAAGTATTAGGTCTTTTTTTATGCTTAGAATAGGATCGAACTCTATATTTTGAGCTCTTAGTAGTTCTTTTTTATTATTTGTTTATTATTTGCAGATCTAAAATAATCTTTTAATATGAATTTACTTGAAGTTGTTTTACACGATTTGAGAGTCAAGTCCTAAAAGTGGTGTAAAATTGCCTGAGGCATTTTTTTATCAATCAAGGGAATCTGTGGGAGCGGGAAACAGAGTCAAGGGGGCAGACTTGCCGGTGGAGATTTTCGTTCGGAACGAACGAAAATACAACCGC
>JAFTBN010000034.1 GCA_017455185.1 Clostridia bacterium | reverse complement strand
TTATACCACGAGAAGGCCCTTTTTTGTTGGAAACCGGGGCAAAAAGTTTCACTCATTAGGTGAAAGCCCAAAATACCGAAACCCCTTTATATCATTGAACTTTAGCGCTATTCATACAGGCGCTGTGAATAATACAGGTAAAATGTATTTCCGGAACAAGCGGCCGCCATGCACAATTGCCGTATGGACGGCATATCCAAAGAACCCTGTTGTACAAGGCAGGCTTCCAAGCCATAGATCATTCTGCCGAAAAAATCATCTATTTGTAAATCCTTGTCTGCAGCAGGATTCTATTCTTCCGACAAAAACTTCAAAAAAGATTGACTTCCATTCTGACACTTTCCTGCCCAACAGTAATCCGTTCCCTCTGCATCACTCCGATTCTGCATCAAAGGAACCATAGGTATCCAAATAGTAATCCTCCAATGTCGGAGTCTCCGGAATAGCATCCTCCGTCGGCTTTTCCGTTGCGGTCAAACGAAGAAAAACGGTTCCGTCCGTTTCCCTGGTCTGTAGAATCTTACCCTTTTGTGCCAATGCCCCCATCTGCTCTGATGGAACGCACACGGACCAGACACGTCCTTCGATTCGCTTCTCGAGTTCTGCTTTGCTTCCATGGTCTATCAGAACCCCGTGTCTCAGCATCAAAAACTCCCGGGCCAAACTTTCAACATCGGAAAGGATATGGGTAGAGATGATGACAATTTTGTCTGAAGCGATTCTGTAGATGAAATCCCTGATATTCGTTCTCTGCTGCGGATCGAGACCCGCTGTCGGCTCATCCAGCAAGAGGACAGACGGACTGCCCAATATTGCCTGTGCAATTCCCAACCTCTGCTTCATTCCTCCGGAAAGCGAAGATATTCTGCGCTTTTTATCTTCCGCCAATTCAACCGCGCAAAGAATGGAATCGATTTCATCGGATATCTTTTTCTTTCTTTCGCGGGCGGTCACAGTGCCGCCCACTCCCTTCAAGGTTGCCATATACCACATGAAACGTTCCACGGAAAACGCTGGATAAAGCGCAATATCCTGAGGAAGATAGCCCAGTCTTTGCCGGTACCGGATTCCCATTTTCCCGATCTCTTCGCCGGATTGATTCTCATCCGAGGCAAACGATACGAACCCATTGTCAGCGGAAATATTATCGGACAGAATATTCATCAGGGTCGTTTTCCCCGATCCGTTCGGGCCCAGCAGCGCATAGACGCCGGGTTCAAACGAAAAGGTGAAATCCCTGAGCGCATGGACCTGACCATAATCTTTATCCAAATTATGTAAGAGTAACCGTACCATCTTTTCCTTTTCCGTTTCTTCCCCGTTGATTGGGGGAAAGAGAATACCCTCTTTCGCTCGCAAAAACCACTATCAGCGTGCCGAACAACCATAACAGCAACAACCCTGCCATGGCCCAGGCAACATACTGCCCGTAAAAAGGTCCAATCCAGACAAACCACTTTGTACCGTCCAGAAGCAATGCAAGCTCAAAGAATCTGCACCAAGCCATTCCTGCAGTCTCCCCCATATAAGGAATCAGCAGGACAAGCAAGGCAAGAAAGACCGAAAAAAATTGGTTTTTCAATCGCAATCCCAAAAGACACGATACAATCGCCGTCAGTAAAAAGCCAAACAATTGAACCAAATAGCGAAGCACGATAAAGCCGCCGATACGGATCGGCAACCGCAAATGGGCAAACAACCGAACCGATGCAATGGGAGCACCGAAATCTTCCAGTGCAAGACGGTGAGAAGCAAAAAGCAGATCCACTCCCGCAGTCAGCGCAAACAGCACCACCCCAAAGAGAAGCGCAACTTTGATTTTGACCCAAAAGATTTTTCGCCTGCCATTCGGTGTGCTTCGCAAAAGAAACATCCACCCGGTACGGGTTGAATCCTGCGGGTACTCTTGTGCAAACAAAAAGGTTCCCAGAAGGATTAAGCCTGCGACAGCCGGATAATTGATTCCGTTGCCGAAAAACACAAGCCACTCCGCATCATAGATCAATTCGGCTGCAATCCCCTGCTCCCGCTGCGCCATCACATACGACCACTGCTCTTCTATTTTCCCAAGCGCTATGTCATGCTTCTTTGCATAATTCAGCTCATCCAGATACTCCGAGTATTCCTTGCTGCTGACGGAGCCTTCCCGGAACTCCTGATTCATGGTGCTGCTTTTGCCGATTGCATCGTCAATCCGTTCTCGCTCCTTCTGTATCCACTCTGCCTTTTCCTCTTCACAAAGCGGCCTCAGAGCGGTTATGTATTCTTTCACCATCGTCTGCTCAATGGTCTCCGTATGATGAAAAGAAGACGAGGATAAATAAACGGAAACAAGCAGAAGAACCATGACAAAGGGCATGATCCTCGAAACGACCGTCGCTTTAAACAATTCCGTACCGAACAGGGAATTTTTTCCTGCGGGAGGTCCTTTCTTTCTTTCCATCAGACCTTTTGCGTATGCCCATGCTTTGTGAGTCAAATGGCCGACCGGGCTCCTGATGGCACAGCGTTCGGCCATCAGACCGTAAAGCAGGCAGCACAAAGCCCATAAAAACAAGATAAAAACCAGAAAGAAAAGCGGTGCGTCTGCCGGATGCCCGAAACAATTCAAAGAGTAATAGCGTTCAAACAACGGTGACAGATGCATAAAGCCAAAAAGGTTCATGCCTTTTGCCGCAGGGCTTTTTGAAAGAAGAAAAATCAAATCATTCACGCCGGGCAACAACGCTCCGACTGCGCATACGGAAATGCTGTTCCGAAAGAAAAGAGACACCACTCCGGCAACAGCGGCAATCATAACCGCACTCAGACATTTTGACGCCAAAAAAAGCCAAAAGAAGCCCCTGATCGTAAACCCGTACGGTTCATATTGAAACATTTCCAAAGAAGCCAGCGAAACGTTCCAATCCGAAAAGCCGCAACGCGCGCCAATCCAAACCAGCACCGGCACAAGAAAGGCAACAGAAACGGCCAATCCGTAAAGACAGGACGCAAAGAACTTAGCGATCATTCTGTCTTTCCTTCCGCGGCGTGTCATTCCGACATAAAGCAACTGGCCCGAATGATCGGAAGTATAAACCAAAGAAGCGCCCAGTATCGTGACAACGGACAAAATGACGCTCAACGATTCAAAAGAAAAAAGGACATCCCATCCTTTCGGTCTTTCAACCGAAAACCGTGCATCCACGACGGATTTTTCATACAGGGACAGCAGACGCTCTACGCGTTTAGCCGCGTAGGAACCGTACCCGGAACTCATTGTCACTTCCGCCTTTTGGTAGTTCAGGGACCGAATCACGCCTGCTATCCTTTTTTCATATTCCTCCTCCTGAGTCAGAAGCGATTTGAAATCCCGGAACAAGCGGACGTCATTGTAGTCGGGCAAATCCGAATATATCTGCGGATAATCCGAAGAGTTTTTGACAGAGCGGGACTCCATTTGCTCCAGATATTGCAAAATCTCCTCAGGATTTGACTGATACCTCCGGACGAGTTGATCCAGACATTTCTGCTCGGGCGTCACCTGAATGGACCGATTGCAGAGAAAGAGGCAAACCAGCATCAGCAGTATGGTAATCCTGACCAGAAACCGCGATGAACCCAGTTTCTTCAATTCGAAAATGCACAGTCTGACCATACGATTTCATATCAGGATTGCGAAACAATCTCATCCGAAACAATGGTATAGATCTGACCGTTTGTCAAAGAAAAGCGATATGTACTCATCGTACACCACAAGAACAGATCATCCCCTGCCACCCAGGTCATAAAGGGTTCCCCTAAGACACTCGGATTATAAAAGCCCAAATACTCCCGTGTGGACCCGTCATAGCCGAAGCGGACAACAAGATTTTTGTCTGCCCCGGGAGCGGGTTCGCCCTCGTGACCATATTCCGGCAGCTGATTCGAATGCAAAATGCATACCAGACCTTTCTCTGTCGCATTGAACCTTTCAATGATTTCATTGCTCACACGTTCAAATTGTTTTGTCTCAACGTTCAATCTATACAGATAGTACCCGGACAGTTCACCATGTGCCGGGTCTGCCTTTCCGACCTCGACCGGATAATAAAGATAGGATCCATACGAGAACAATCCATCCACACCGCCCTGCACAGTCTGCTCACCGGTTCCGTTCAGAAGCATGTCTGCCTGAACGGTCCCGTCATTTGTAACACGGAACAACTGCTGTGTCTGGCTGTCATAAAAATAGAATGCCTGATTCATGCAGAACAGCAAAACGGATTTCTTTCCCAAAACCGACGGAGCCTCAAACACACGGGTTTCACCCCCGTCCTTCAGATCGGTGGAGCAAAGATAGAGTTTATAATCCGACTCAGACTGTGGTTTTTCGACTTGCGGAATATAGCGCAGATAAAAAGCATTGTTTCCGCTCCGGATAAACCGGCCCCCTGTCATTTCCGCCTCGGTGGAAGACATGGAAACCAGCACCTTGTAGTCACCCGTCAGCAAGTTGTACCGAACAAATTCCTGCTTCTGATCCCACAGCGGAACTTCGCTGCTGTTGCCGTTCTCGTCTTTCTCCTCGTACGTACCAATAACAGTATGAACATTAACCCGGTAAAAAACGTCATTGTCCTTCACGAAGCAATAAGAAACCACGTCCTGAAATTTACAAGAACTTCCTTCTTCGTGAGAGCAAAGCTCATCTACGCATATCGGCGAAACGACATGCGTCTTAAGATTGTACTTCACATCCACGCCGCTCGGAATGTCCACTTGTTCAGTCATACCCAGAATGACATCATGTTCTCCGATTAAATAATCGTTATTCTGAAGAACCATATCCCAATGGGCAGACAGGAGCTCCGGCTGCTCATTGTCCGGGCCCTGCTTGCTGCCGCAGCACGTAAAAATAAAAAGCAATACAAAAATCAACAAAATAGAAAAAACGCGTTTCATGTCATACCTGCAAGGAAATCAAACTCGAAGGGTCGGGCTCAATTCAGACGAACCGATTCTCCTTTGTCCGATAGACTCCTGCTTTCTCCTCCTGTCATAATCGTTTACATAACGCTTTTAACTGCGATAAAACATGCGGAATTCCACCCAAAAAGCGTTTGTGCTTTTTCATACCACGGGTTTTATCCGCCGGGACTGTCTTGTTTTCGTTTTCATCTTCATCCTCCATCATATGCTTCCATATAAGCATATATATTCTAATCCCAGTATATTCTCTTCACCCCCCCCCGTCAAGTACCATTTTGGTCAAAATTGTTCAATTTATAAAATACGGCAAAAAATATACACATCGTTTCGAGGCCACAACGTTGCTGTCAAAAAAATGGGAAATGCCCCGCATTTCAATCCCCGCATGCAAAACGGGGTTTATGCCTAAGCGGTTCTCTTCCGCTTTTCGCGATTCTTCCATTTCCATCCTCCGGGCAACTTCTTATTCACGGCAAGCAACGGGTCTGACGCCCTATTTCAGCAAAGGCAGTCTGCATTCCATGCATCGGTCGGCCGCAATCGGATTCTTCGCCCCGCAGTTTACGCACAGCAGATACGGGGCAGACGCCTTGTCGTACAACTCATACGGGCAGTGAAACTGCGGATGATATTTGAACCGGGCTCCCATCTGCAGATAGTCGAACGCCCATCCGCCCCCGCTTCCGTTCTCCCTGATGCGTTTCTTCGCACCTTCCCTCGTCCGGACGAGGGTCACGTATTCAACGACACGTTCGTGTTTGCCTTTGGAACGCCGGAACGACAGTTTCTTCTTTTTCCCGATGACGGTCGCTTCATAGGGATACCGGCACGGCCCCCGGTTGCGGCTGTACAAAGCGTACGCGAGAATGACCAAAGACAGCACCGTCCCGACAAGAACCGCAAGGGGAAAAGGCATGTCCTCGGTCACATTGCCGTAGATGGCGAACCCGGCCAGCGGAACCGGAAACAGGAAGAACAGGAACACACCGGCGGAGCGCCGCACCTTGCGATGGGCCGCAACCAATTCGGGGTGGTTGACCCGGTCGGAATACCCCGGAACCGGAATCCCCTCCCGAACCTCTCCGTGGCCCGCCAGGTGAATGGTATACGTCCGGCCGCCCGCATTTCCCGGATTGGACGGTCCTGCGTTTTGCGGCTCATCCGGATTCGGCTGCTTTCGCCTGCACCCCGGGCAGACGCGGGCCGCTTTTTCAATCTTTTCCCCGCAATAGGGGCAAAAAGCCTCCATGTAAACCTCCGTCAGATTTCGGTTTTCCTCTGCTCCTCCGATGGCTCTATTCGACCGAGATGGCGCCGAGACGAAGTTCGTTCTCCTGGGACAGTTCGGGCAAAAGAATATAGTCGAAGTTCGGCATCCATTCGGTGTCGCCTTCGCCTTCCTCCTTGGCCTCTGCCCAGAAGGTCAGCGAATTGTCTCCCGCGCGGAGATCCAGTTCGAGCTGCAAAGGCCCGAACTTGTGGAAATGACCGGTGCGGACACGGTACAGTTCCCCGGTATCGTTCCCGTTGACTTTCAGGCGGAAAGTCCGCTCATCGCCTGAAGCCGCATAGATGACAACCTTATAGGTTCCGTCCTTGGGCACCTGGATTCCCTTCATCGTGAAGAAGGCTTTTCCGTTGTTGGCCGATGCGCCGACCGCGTATCCGCCGGACTGTACATAGCCGTCCCGGGGCGCCAGTTTGGAATTGCAGTTCTGGTACTCTCCTCCGTTTTCGCACTCGTACTTGAGTTCGCCCCCGGCGCATCCGAACGTAATCGTATTCTCGCCGGCCCGCAGATAGACCGTCCTGTTATAAAGCGCAAACACATCGGCCGAGCAGGTCGTGGGCAGCATGATTTCGCTTTTGGCTTCGTTGACGATCAACTCGAGCGCGACAGGCAGGAAAGCGGGATTGGCGTAGTTGAGATTGAGCTGGTAAGGTCCTTCGCTCGGCACGCTGACCCGGTAGGTCACCGAATCGTAATCGGAAGAGCCGAACCCGGAATAGGACTTGCCTCCGGTCGCCGCTGCGGAATTCTCGAGTTTCAGATTTCCGAGAACCGTTCCGCTGCCTGCTTCAAGCACCGTCCCGCTCATCGAAGACCGGACCGCTTCCCGGTCATACACAATCACGCAGTCCAGATCCGGGCCGTAGCCACGGCCCTTGGGCACCGAGAAGGCAAGCGTGTTCGCTCCCTTCTTCAGAGAGACAGGCACGGTGACCGAGACGGGTTCCTCCCAGTTTCCGTTACCGAAACAATTCAGAAGAATCGTATCTTTTCCGTTTGCGCAGACGGACAACACACGTGTGTCCTCTCCTCCATTGAAGAAGATGATTTCTGCCTCATACAGTCCGTCCGCGGGCGCCTGCACGTTGCCTATGACAACACCGCCGTCTCCGTTCCCGATCTGGGAAACAACGGCATGCCCCGAGGCCGTTTCCTTTGCGCTCACACGCGCTTTGCCGGTCAGGTTACCGGACGCAGCCTCAAACTCGTACTGGGTTCCGTCGAGAAAAACGCCCGGCAGGGTCTGCGTTCCCTTTGCGGGTACGGTCAGGCGGATTGTGGCGCCCTTTCCGTCCTCGGGAATCCTGACGTACACGATTTTATCGATATCGAGTTCTGCTTTTTCATCGAAGAACCAGCAGGCTTCTTCGGAGGCCGAAAGCGCCTCATACGACAACACCTCGGGCAAAGCCTTACCGTTCCATTCCACCGAGGTCGGTCTGGCTCTGTAATGGAAGCGCAGTTCTGCCATCCTTGGTTCCACCCGGTACAGGCCCGACCTGGGTCCGATTTCACAGGTGATGCCGTCCACTGTCTGCAGGGAAACCGCTGTTTGGGCGTACACTCCCTTTTCGTAGCCATACGTAATCCCGTCATCCTCGAAAAGGACAAACTCCTTCTTTCCCTGCCCTGCATCCGGGTACAGATCCAGCTTCAGGGTACGGTCTGTGACCTCGCCTGTGTTCCGGCCGAAGCTTCCCAGCGGAATCACGGATCCCATTCGCACAAACAGCGGAAGCGTGGAAGCGGCGCAGGTGTAATCAATGGTCTGTCCGCCCTCGTATTCGTAACCGGTGTTGAAATCCATCCAGCGGCAGCCGGACGGCAGATAGATTTTCACTGTTGCGACCCGGTCTTTTCCGCTTACCGGGCAGACCAGGAACGCGTCGCCCAGCATGAACTGATTGTCGATGCCCCGGGCCTTCTCATCCTCTTCAAATTCAAGATACAGCGGACGCACCACCCCGATTCCGGTCTGGTGCTGCTGCCAGAACAGACTGTACATGTACGGAATCAGTTCGTAGTGAAGCCGGTTGTAATGCTTATAGCAATCCACCACCGAACGGCTGCGTCCGAGAACGGACGCCTCAGTGGCCCATTCGTTCGACATGGCAAACGGAGTCAGAAACATCAACTGGGTCCGGCGCATATATTCCACGTCGTTGTGTGTGCTGGTGTCCCGGATTTCGGGTGTGTAATACGTGCCGGAAAACGCCTGCGTGACAACCGACATCACAAACTGATCAAACCCGTAATAATCCGTATAGGCGGTCGTCGCATAGCGCTGCATGCCCGTGAAATTGCCCCGGCTGAAAATAAAGGTGCGCAGGCCGTACTCCTCTTTGTACTTTTCGTGCATCAGGTTGCTGGTCAGGGTTCCCAGAAGATTGTGATAGGCATTGTTGGTCAATCCTCCCGGGAATCTGAGATCAAGACTTGCGCTGGCGCCCCAGCTGTCCGTCTCATCGATCTTATATCCGTCGATGCCGATGGACGCCAGATTGTCATCCTGAAGCTGCCAGTAGATTTCCCTAGCCTCATCCAGCGTCAGATCGGGCACGATTCCTCCGAAGGCATACTTCCCGCTGTGTCCTTCCCACTCCCGCGTTCCGATGTCTTCCGACTTCAGCGAATACGGAAGCAGGGCCTCGTAGCAGGCGGCTTTGGGCGACACGTAAGGGTGCTCCCACAGGTTGACCCTGAGCCCCGCCTCATGCATTCTCTCAACAAATGCCTCGGGATCCGAGGTAAAGGCCGGATTCCAGGCATAGGTGCACGGATATGTCGCGGTCTGCCAACCGGGTTCCACGCCGACCACATCGATGGAGATACCCGCCTTCACCTGAGCGGCAACCGCCGCATACAGCTGATCCTCGTTCCAGTTCTTGAAGCCGCGATAGGTGAGCCCCAGCGCATACAGAGGAGGCATGGCCATACGTCCGACCAGTTCGGACCAATGGCTGAGAATCTGCTTGCCCGTTCCGGAAAGGAAATAGAAATCCATTTCCCCGCCTTCCAGCGACAAACTGTAATCCTTTTTGAAAGAAACCGAGCCCCGGTTGGAATTGTTGACAAATACGCCGTAACCGGCCGTGCTGTACCAAAGCGGAATCACCGCGTGTACGTTGTCGTCGAACATCCACAAATCGAAAACGGAATCCCGGTGATCTGTTTTCAGAAAATCATCCCCCGGCACATTGCCCAGACCATAGAAATGCTCAGTGCCCCGGACGTCCCGAACAAAGGAAGCCTTGCGGCTTCCGCCATCATGGGAAAAAGGAACCGAGCCGCTTCTGAACAGATCGGAACCGTCCGGATTCTGAATGGAAACCGCAAGGGTGTCCCTGTCGACCGAAAGAGACAGTCCGACCGTGCGGATCTGCACGGTCTTCTCCCCTTCCTCAACCTCGCCCGTCACCGGTTCGTATGCATCGTCCGATTTTTCAATGCCGCCGGGAAAAGCTTCTTCCTTCGGGAAAACATCATCCGGCGCATAACGGAAATGGATCAGATCAGCCCGGCAGAAACGAACGCTGAGACTGCCGTCCCGACCCTTTACGATGACCTCCTGAAGCGGTTCGGTATAGGGATTGACCGTTTCCGTTTCGGACTGATTTCCGGACAGGCCTGTATCCTTGGCCGGGCCTTCCGGATCCGGTTTTTTCGACCCGCAGGAAAAGCAAGCGGCACACGTAGCCAAGCTCAACATACCACAAAGAATCCTCCTCACCCAAGACATTCCGCTCATCTGATTCCACCCCGGTGCCGCACAAACGAACGTCTGCCGCGGCCCGTTCTCCTTATACTTAGATTTATGGATCCATCCAGTTATCTGCCAAAACAATCCCTTGCCTTTCAGGCAAACACGCAAAAAATTCAAACCATTCGTTTTGACTCAAACATCTTTGGTCCAAGCCCATTATATCAAATATTAGTTGCAATCTCAAGACTGTTGCGAATCTCTTCTTTTCCGAGCCGCTTTCATACAGAGTACGGGTGAATTCTTTTCATCAACAAAGGGGGGTAGTCCACGAGTTTTACAGTTAAGAGCTCAAAAGCCTTGCAGTAATGATAGGGCCTTATAATGGTGTAAAATTGAAATGAGCCAAATGCTCACTCCCGAGGTATAACCCGAGTTTGACAAAAAATGGGGGTCTCATGCCATTTTTGGGCATGGAACCCCTTGTCGTTATTGGGATTCCTTGATTTACAAGGTTTCCCGGAAGGTTAACATTATGTACTACAAAATGTACTACATTGACATTTTTGCTTTTGATAGTTACCTTATAATGGCGTAAAATTGAAATGAGCCAAATGCTCACTCACGAGGTATAATGTAAATGCCTGTATTGGAATTGTAAACAAAAATTCTGGTAATCTATCACCTGAGAAGATGTTTAGACATAGCGACTATATATATGTCTAAGAATTATGTTCTTCTTTGTCTGGTATATATGTCATTACTGTCCGTTTTTACGGTCAATCATCATTTTAGCAAAAAATCTATAAGCAATTCCAAATTATGGCGCAATCTCCGGTTAACTTACAACTGTGAGAATTACTATTGCGGTTTGAATCTCAACATTAGAGACGTCTAAGCCATCAATATAATAGCGGGAGGATATGCAGATCTCGCCTTTCGGGGTAAGAACAATTTTTTGATTGTGGCAACTTGAATTCTTGACTTGAAAGCCTGTATTTTCATAAGTATTTTTAATCTTGTTTGCTATACTTTGATTCACAGTTTCTATATCAAAGTCAAGGGTGACATCGTCAAATGCTCCTATATCTCCCAAACATATTGTGGCAACGGTTCCCTTCGAAGTGACTTTCACAGAGATGAAATCTGATGAAATAAAGCCTTTTACTTTTTTCGTAAATTTCACAACATAGTAAGTGATTGAGTATGTTTCTCCGTTTCGCTCTTTATGTTGAGTGACTGGCTCTTCCAGTATTTGGGTATAATCATCAAGGTTATCGATGAAATTACCGGCAATCTCAGTGGCAAGCGATATTGCAGATTCGGTTGGATGATCCACTTCGGGTAAGTAAGGTTGCGTATTAAAAAAAGTGGAATTTATAAAGTTAATTTCTACCAATTCACCAGTATCGCTTCTTAACCCAAACCTAATACCGTCGTCAGTGTAATATACATCCGTTGTATACGAATTATACTTATCAACGATGGACAGGTAGTATGATCCTGAATAACTCTTCCCGAAAAGATGACATGTTTTATCTTCCATATTTTTCTTTTCAAAATAGATACCTGTCCAATATTCAACTTCGGGTTCTAAACTATATCTATCGTTAGCGGAATCTGCTATGAGACTCGCATATTTCTCATGCTTTCCCACATTACAACTAGAGAAAAACAGCATCGACAAAATTAACGTGACTAAAATATATTTCTTCATATCAATCTCCATCTATCTTAGCATATTTTCATCATTTCCTGCCACAACTGCAATAAGTGACATGTTTATTCGTATGATGAGTAATTTATTTCGTTAATTGAATCAATTACTGAATATCTGCAGTTAATCCATCCTTGAAAAGTATTATACGCCAAAATAGCGCATAAAGAAACGAGGCTTGTATCCCGTCATCTCTATGCGCTATATTTCATTATTAAGCCAAATTTTCTCGAGTGGATTTCTTACATCTACGCGCGAGCAACTCGACAACAACAAAGTATCGCATTTTGTTGGCGGGGAGGGCATCATCTCTATTGGCTGTCTTGGTTTTAATACATTTTATTATGACTTTTAGAATTAGTCAAGTAGATAATCTGTTTTTTTGTAAAATGGTTCAAGTGTTCATTAGCACAACTGGCTCAAATATTTGTTGACATTCACACTAGAAAATAATAATATTGACAATCATCTATTAAAAGATGTAATTAGGGCCTACTGAAAAACAAGGTTTTTCGTACCCCAGTCTTTATTGTTCAGTAGACCCTAACTTATACTCAGTCAGCCAAGCATCCGAAATACGGAACCATCCGAATCTGGTCCGCAGGCCGCTGTCCGAACGTTTTTTCGAGCGCCGGATGATTTTTCGTTCCGATTGGTGTTCAAAACCGTCCGAATGTGATATACTGTCTATAGAACTCTTAAGGGAGGATTGTATGAAAAACAAATTTCTTTCCCTGTCCGCCCTGATTCTGACAGCCGTGCTGGCATTCGGAGGGTGCGCGTCCTCCGCCGACCCCGGAAAGGAGAGCCGAACCGATGCCGCGGAATCCATCCCGCAGAATGAATCGCAAACGACCGCACAGACAGAACCCGAAACCGATCCGGAAACGGAATCAGAAACGGAGGCAAACATGAAAATCCCAACCGGCACCAAGGGACAAAATCCCATCATCTCAACCCTTTTTACGGCGGATCCGTCCGCCCATGTGTTCGGAGACAGGCTCTACATCTACGCCTCTCATGATGTTTTTCCCTCCCGAGGCTGCGACCTGATGGATAAATACCATGTCTTTTCCACCACCAACATGGTGGACTTCGAGGACGAAGGGGAAATCCTGTCCTCCGCGGACCTTTCCTGGGGCGCCGAAGGATTCATGTGGGCTCCGGACTGTGCGCAAAAAGACGGCAAATACTATTTCTATTTTCCACACCCGGATGACACGGAAAACTGGAATTCCACCTGGAGATGCGGCGTCGCCGTCAGCGATTCGCCCGCCGGGAACTTCCGGGACGCCGGCCGGCTCAAGAATTCCGCCGGAGGCTTTGTCGGACAGGCCGATGGAACCGGCAACGATTACGGTTCCATGATTGACCCCTGCGTATTTCAAGACACTGACGGCTCCTATTACCTCTTCATCGGAGGCGGGGCCAAACTGTACTATGCCAAACTGGCTGACAATATGCTCTCCCTGGCCGAACCGCTGAAACGGGTCCCGGACGAGCAATGCCCGGATTATCACGAAGGTTCCTGGGTTTTCAAACGGGGAGACACGTACTATCTGATGTACGCAGACAACGAACCGGGCGGCAACTGTATGCGTTACAGCACGGCAAAGAGCGTCAACGGTCCCTGGACTTACGGCGGCGTCTTTCTGTCCCCGGTCAGGGACTGCGACACCACCCACGGCTCCATCTGCGAGTTCAAAGACCAATGGTATCTCTTCTATCACAACGCGGCCCTGTCCGGAAACGGGACGCTGCGCTCGGTTTGCATCGATAAGATTGAATTCGCACCCGACGGATCCATCCTGCCGGTCGTACAGACCGAGGAAGGCGTGGATGCGGTCGGAGAGCGCGTCCTGGTCAGCCCTTCGAAAGGGTGCATCGCCTCCATCACCGATGAGGCGGCCCTGTCCCTTTACACCGACGTAAAAACCTACCGTGCGTCCTCGTTTGACTACGGAGGAGGATGCAACTTCAACGGAACGGCCATCGAGAACCTCCACCTTCAGGGCTCCTGGTTCGAAGTGAACGGGGTGAACGGAGGAAACGGCGGCCGGGCTCTGGTCACCGTCTATTATGCCACGCAGGACACCTGCGCCACGGCGCTGGTCAATTCCACTGGGGACAAATCCGGCGACGGGTACTTCCTCGCCATGCGCGGCAACGGGTCCTGGAGCGATTACACGGCCAAAGCCACCCTTCTGGTCGACCTGAATCCCGGCTCGGACAACTCCATCAAATTCACCTGCGGTATGTTCGGCGTCAACGTGGCCAAAGTCACGGTCGCCGTCATTCCCGCCAAGTCCTGATCCCCGGCACCCGATGTTGCTCATTTTCTATTCTATTTCAACAGGAGGGGCTCTTCCCTGTCTGGAGAGCCGACATGATCATATGAAACGATTACTGAGTCTTCTTCTTTTGACCGTCATGCTCCTTTGTGCCGTTCCTTCGTGCGGCACAGCGGATACGCCCGGCGAAACCAAACCCGGCTCCGACACCAAAACGGCGGACACGGACTTGCAGACCGAAACCGAGCCACAGACCGAAGAACAGACCGACCCGGCCGGGGAAACCGAACCCGTTTCCGATTCCGGATATGCGTTTGACGGCAGCGTATCCGAGCAGGTCCTGTGCCGCTACCTGAGCCGTGCCGCAACCATCGCGTCCAGAAACATCGACGAGTGGGACGGGCAAAACGGTTTTCACATCAAGAAATACATTCTCAACACGGGCGCAAAATACATCGCCCGGGCCAATGACGCGTGGGCTTTCTCCAAAGCCGACGACGACAAGTGGAACATCCAGAAAACGTTTATCGACGAAATGCACGAAGCCGACCCCGATATCGTGTTCGAGGCCTGCATCTTCGAGAACGTCTGGTACTGGGGCGTATACAACATCACCATCCCGGCGTACGTATTCGAAGCGTTCGGCAAAGAGCCCGAGGAGCGTGAATTCGTTTACGGGGACATGCTCTTCGAAAACAAGAAATACGTCGATCAGTGGGGAGTCGATCTGAGCGTACCCGACATCACCCGGGAAGAAACCCAGATGTTCCTCTACTACCGCGCCACCCGGTACATAGACGCCGGATTTGAAGCCTTGCACCTGGGTCAGGTCCATCTGATGGGAGAAAACGACAAGAACTGGGCCTGCTTTACCAAAGTGACCAACCTGATCCGCGACTACGCGGCACAGCACGCAAGAAGACATTTTGTATTTCTCAACGCCCATACCCACGGCATCACCGGGTCGGACGGAAAGTTGCTGCTGGATTTCCATATGTATCCATCCCGCCCCGCCCCTGCAAGCGGTGAGAGCGCGCACGGTCCGTCGGAAAGCAATCCGCAAAAGGCCGTCCTCGAGGTCGGATACGTCGACGCGATTTACGGCAAGAGCCTGGGCGGAACGACCCACAGCGGCTGGTCCTGCGACGCGCTTCCCTATCTGGTGGAACTGGACAACTTCGGCGGCGTCAACAATTCGGAGATGTTCAAGCCGAACCGGGGCAGTATCTGGATCTGGGGATTGGATGAAATCTCCTGGTTCGGCAGCCAGCCCGCCTGGTACCGCGAGGAATTCCTTCAATACGCAATGAACTGGATCTCCGAGCACAGCGACGGCAAAGGCTTTTTGGCTATGCCGGCCCAGAGAGAGGCGCGGATTTACGCCGAAAGCGGCGAATGCCTTTCGCTGGTGTATTACGGATACAACCGGGAATACTTCGGCGTTGCGAACAACGACGAGTGGATCGTCAAGAAACTCTGGGAAGCCGCAGAAAACTGAGCGCCTCCCCAGACAATCAAAACAAGGACGGGGAAAACAGTTTAAGCAAGCCGGGATTTTCTTCTCCCGCCGCCGCTTACTCCGTTTTCCCCGATTTTTTATGTCTCAAGCCATAAGGAAAGAGGTCCAAGATGACAACACCCATGCCCGCACATCAGACAGAGCCGAAAAAACAGCGCGGTCTGCTCAGGCGGTTCGCCTCATACTATAAACCGCACATGCGGATTTTCATTCTGGACATGCTGGCTTCCCTTCTGATTTCGGTCATCGGCATGACCTATCCGATTGTCACCAACCGGATGCTCAACGACCTGATTCCCAACCGGGCCTACCGGTCCATTGTCCTCGCTGGGCTGATCGTTCTCGGACTGTATATCCTGAGAATGTTCCTGCGCTTTTTCGTACAGTATTGGGGTCATATGGTCGGCGTAGGCATGCAGGCCCAGATGAGAACCGACCTGTTCCGTCATCTGCAGCAGCTTCCCTTCGATTTTTACGACAACCACGAAACCGGAAAAATCATGTCCCGTATGACCAACGACCTGTTTGACGTCAGCGAACTGGCGCATCACGGACCCGAGAACCTCTTCATCTCGGGCATCATGATCATCGGGTCCTTCGTCTATCTGAGCACCATCAACCTTCCCCTGACCCTGATTGTGTTCCTGGTCGCGCCCGTTCTGGCGGTCGTTTCCTTCTTCTGCCGGAGAAAAATGCGAGATGCCTTTACCGAGAGAAGAAAAACCACTGCCCAGATCAATGCGTCCATTGAGAGTTCGGTCAGCGGCATCCGGGTCACCAAGGCCTACACCAACGCGGAAAAGGAGCAGGAGAAATTCGAAAAAAGCAACGGACTGTTCAAGAACGCGTCCAGGATGGCCTATAAGGCCATGGCCACCTTCAGTTCCAGCACCTCCTTCGTCACCGACATCTTCAACGTCGTCATCCTGATTGCAGGCGGCCTGTTCCTGTACAACGGAGAAATCACCTTTGGGGATTATTCCACCTTCATCGTCTCGATCAACCTGTTCATCAACCCCATCACCACCCTGATTTCCTTCATGGAGCAGTACCAGAACGGCGTGACCGGATTCTCCCGCTTCATTGAGATCATGGACACTCCCGTAGAAGAGGATTCGCCCCAGGCGGTGAAACTCGGGAAGGTCCGGGGCGAAATTGAATTCAGGCATGTTTCCTTCCATTATCAAGACAGCCGGGAGATTCTCAAGGACATCAACCTGAAAATCAATCCGGGGGAAAAGATGGCGCTCGTCGGGCCCTCGGGCGGCGGCAAAACCACACTGTGCCACCTGATTCCCTCCTTCTACCCGATTCAGTCCGGAACCATTCTCATCGACGGGGTCGACGTATCCAAGATCAGCAAGGACTCCCTTCGGAAAAACATCGGCATCGTGCAGCAGGACGTATTCCTGTTCAACGGCACCATCCGAGAAAACATTCTGTACGGCAGACTTGACGCAACCGAAGAGGAAATGATCGCGGCCGCCAAACGGGCCAACATCCACGACTACGTGCAGTCGCTGGAGAACGGATACGACTCCGAAATCGGAGAGCGGGGCGTCAAACTGTCCGGCGGGCAGAAGCAGCGACTTTCCATCGCCCGGGTCTTTCTCAAGGATCCGGCCATCCTGATCCTGGACGAAGCCACCTCGGCTCTGGACAACACCACCGAGATCTTCATCCAGCAGGCGCTGGACGAACTGTGCGCCGGCCGGACCACCATCGTCGTGGCGCACCGTCTCTCCACCATCCGCTCGGCCAACGAGATTGCGGTTGTATCCGGCGGACAGATTGTCGAGCGGGGCACGCACGAGGAACTGATGCAAAAGGAAAACGGAATCTACCGCGAACTGTACGCCCTGACCATGCGCTGAACAAAACAGAAGCATCTGCATTTAAAACGGAAATAAGGAGTCTGAGTCTTCCATGCCATCTCTTCGCCCTTTGCCCAAAACCCTTTTTTCGGGATACCAGGGAAACAACCACTGCCAGGGCATCGCCGTAGACCCCAAAGGGGGATTTATCTATTATTCCTTTACCACAAGGCTGGTCAAGACCGACCTTGTGGGACATCCCGTCGGGTCCGTGGAAGGCCTTTGCGGCCATCTGGGCTGCATCGACTTCAATGAACGGGACGGACGGGTCTACGGTTCCCTCGAATACAAGAACGACCGGATCGGAAAGTCCATTCTGCAAAAGCTCAACCGTTCCGACCCGGTTCCCGACGCCTTCTACTGCGCCATCTTCGACGTGGACCGGATCGACCGGCCGGGCATGCAGGCCGAATCCGAC
>JAFTBN010000033.1 GCA_017455185.1 Clostridia bacterium | reverse complement strand
CCGCGTCATCGTGGAACACGCCGTCCACCAGCACGTCGGTGATGGAGGATACCAGGTCCTCCTCGTCGGGCCCGATGTTCATGAAATCGTCTCCGACCCGGCCGCCCACGTTGCGAACGGTCAGATACCGGCCCGGTCCCCAGAAATGGAACCCGTCCTGGTTCTGGGCGTGCATCCGGCCGGGCAGATCCAGCCAGACGTCCTCGATGGTGACGTTTTCGAAACAGCCGACGGTCACGGCGAACGTGCGGAAATCCCGCACGGTCAGATCCCGCAGCGTCAGCCTTTCCACGCCGTAAAACTCCAGCCCGAACACGAACCGGTTTCCTTTGAAGAGCGGATTGTCCGGGTCGTCCTCTATGAAAGCGTCCCGCGCCGGGTCGTACGGCCGGTCATGCGCCTGATGCGCGCAGTTCTGGTTGTACGTGCCGCCCAGCAGCGTAATGTTGCGGGACACGAGGCGGGACCGGGAAGCGCGCCCGTTGGTCAGGATGCTGTTGTCGGTCCCCGCTATCTGATAGAACCCGCAGTCCCGGGTCAGGCATTCAATGGTGGTATTGTCCCACACGTTCAGGTGCGAAACCAAAGCCGCGCCGTCCATGATCAGATGAACGCCGCCCTCTGTCTTCGCGATGTCCAGCACGGCCTGCAACGGCTTTGTGACGTCGGTTCCCCCGCCGGTGCGGACGTCGGAATCCAGCGTGCATACCTCGCTGGCCCGGATGGTTCGAATCTGCATCCTGTTACTCCTTTTTTGTTCGGTCTGCTTCACCGTACGGAAGTTCCACCCGGCTCTGCAGCAAATGGGTTATCTTTTCCTCTCCGGTCACCACACCCGCAAGGCCCCGGCACAGCACGCCGTCGAGCCACAGGGTTCCGACGCTCGCCCGCTTGTGGTTGGCCAGCAGCACGCCGTCGGGCTCGCCCGGGGTCGTGCGCACGGCCGAGACGTTGCGCAGCACGAACGTGTCCACGGTTCCGTAGTTCGAAATCCACTCGGCTCCGTCGGCCTCATGCCCCTTCTGGAGCAGGGTCAGGCCGTCGACTTCCAGATAATCCACGTGAGGCTCAATGCCCGGGAAGACGTAATCGTCGATGGTGGCGGGTGTCGTCGCATAGAACGGCAGCCCGATTTCCAGCAGCGCCCGGTTGTCCGCCGGGTCGATGTGGCGGACGTTTTTGATGATCAGGGAGCGGATCTCCCCGCCGACGCTGAAGAGCATCGG
Organism: Clostridia bacterium; assembly: GCA_017455185.1. Lineage (GTDB taxonomy): Bacteria > Bacillota > Clostridia > Oscillospirales > CAG-272 > RUG14240. The sequence continues at coordinate 4,476 of JAFTBN010000033.1, read as the reverse complement.
GGGTCGGTAGTCGTAATTCGGTTCGGTCTGCCGCAGATCGATGTTTTCGAACAGGATATCCCCGAACTGCCCGCAGGTTTTGTCCGGGAACCAGCTGTTGATGTAGAATCCGAAACTGCGGTAGGTCCCGATGACGTTCCGGATGGTCACCCGGTCCAGCCGTCCCGTTCCCCGGGAAAGCAGCCGGATGGACTGGTCCGCGTCATCGTGGAACACGCCGTCCACCAGCACGTCGGTGATGGAGGATACCAGGTCCTCCTCGTCGGGCCCGATGTTCATGAAATCGTCTCCGACCCGGCCGCCCACGTTGCGAACGGTCAGATACCGGCCCGGCCCCGCAAAATGGAAGCCGTCCTGATTCTGGGCCTGCATCCGGCCGGGCAGATCCAGCCAGACGTCCTCGATGGTGACGTTCCGGAAGCAGCCCACCATCACCGCGTACGTCCGGAAATCCCGGACCGTCAGGCCGCGGAGCGTCAGATTCTCCACGCCGTAAAAGTCCAGCCCGAACACATAGCGCCGGCCGGAAAAGGACGGGTTGGAAGGATTGTCCTCAAAGAAATCCCGCCCGGGATCAAACGGCCGGTGATGGGCCTGGTGCGCGCAGTTCTGGTTGTATGTTCCGCCCAGCAGCGTAATGTTGCGGGCGACAATTCCCTTTTTGGAAGCCGGCCGGTTGGTCAGGATGCTGGTGTCGGATCCGTCCGCCTGATAAAACCCGCAATCCGGGGTCAGGCATTCGATGGTCGTATTGCTCCATACGTCCAGATGGGTGACCAGCGCCGCGCCGTCCATGATCAGATGAACGCCGCCCTCTTCCTTCGCGATGTCCAGCACGGCCTGCAAGGGCTTTGTGACGTCGGTTCCCCCGCCGGTGCGGACGTCGGAATCCAGCGCACAGATCTCACTTGCCCGGATGGTTCTGACTCTCATCGTTTTTCTCCTCCTTGCTTCTGATACAATTCTGCAGCATTTCCACTTCGAAGTCCGACAAAGGACGAATCATACCGGGTTCAAAGCCGGGCTCCAGACACAAGGGACCGAACCGGATGCGGCACAGCGAAACGATCTGGTTGTGCACCGCCTCCATCATCCTCTTGATCTGATGGTATTTTCCCTCGTTCAGGACAATCGTGCCGCTCCGCTCCCCGTTCAGGGTGACCGTGCAGGGTCGGGTCGGCTTCTCTTCCCCGATGTCCACCCCGGCGCAAAGCGCCGCCCGGTCCTCTTCCGACAGGGGAAATTTCACTTCAAACGCGTATTCCTTCTCCACATGACGGGCCGGCGAGAGGAGCGCGTGCCCGGTCCGGCCGTCGTCGGTCAGGAGCAGCAGACCGGTCGTGTTCTTGTCCAGCCGCCCGCAGGGAAACAGATTGCGGCGCGGCACCCCGTCGGGCAGCAGATCCAGAACGGTTTTTTCGCCGTGCAGCCGGTCTTCGGTCACGCTGACCACGCCCCGCGGCTTGTGGACCAGATAATAATGAAAGGCCTTGTAAAGGACCGGAAGACCGTGCAGAAACACCCGGTCGGAATCCGGGTCGACCTGCGCGTCCGGGGTGCGTTCCGGACGGCCGTTCACCTGCACCTGTCCGCTTCTGATTGCGCCTGCCGCGTCCTTTCGGGAAAGATTGGCCGCATGCGCCAAATACTTATCCAGTCGCATCGCTTAAAACCTCATTTCTCTCTTCCTCTATTGTACCACATCCTCCCGGTCTTGTAAAGGAAAAAAGCCGATTTGACCGTACGTCGCGCCGCGCAAAAACGGCCTTTTCCGTCTGCCGAAGCAGCAGGAAAAAGCCGTTCTTTTTTCTTTTCCGGTCAATCGGCCGGATAATGGATCAGAACCAGGATCATGCCCTTTTCCAGCGTGATTTTCTCTTTTCTGGAGAGCCGGTCGCAAAGCAGGATGATCTTGGAGTTGGAATCCAGCTGGGCTTCCACCTCGTCGTCGATTTCCTCCATATTCAGGGCGGTCTCCATGTCGGTGATGGTCGTAATGGCTTTCTTGGTGATGTCCACCACCGAGTCGATCGTCTTGCCGACCGCCTTGGTCACCGCGCTCGTCACCGAGCCGACCAGCGAATCCTTGCCCTTCTCCCCGACGAATCCGATCGGGATGTATTCATGCCCGGAGGACTTGTACACTGCCGAGATGAACTCGCCCCGGCAGGTGAATGTAAGCGGGGAGGACAGGTCGAACAGTTCCTCAGCGTACCGGATGTCGACGTCCAGGTCGGGCTTGGAATAGTCCGTCTTGCTCGACAGCATACCCTGATAGAAGGAAGTGTGGTCGGGGTGTGTCATCAGCTGGACCAGATACAGCGCCACCATCCGGTTGGAGATGATCACCGAAGTGACGTTGAGAGCGGCGAGCGAGGACCGGTTGGACTGGTCGAGCAGTTCGGCCGAAATCTCCACGTTCGCGGGCAGACGGTGGCTTGCCTTGAGATTGAGCAGCGTGACGAAGACGTTGACGTCCACATGGTCCGCACCGGCGGTTTCGTCCGACAGAATCAGGATCTTCTTGCGGCGGCGGGTGGACGTGTTCAGCTCATCCAGCAGTGCGTCGGTGTCCACGTCGAACGGATAGACCCGGCACTCGATGCGTCCCTGCTTGCTCTCGGTGTAAGCCCGGGCCTCCTCGACGATGGCCTCGCTCCGGCTGTTCTGCCCGATGACAAACAGGATGAACGAATTGGCGTTGAATTTCTTTCTGTACGGAACGGTCGTGTTGTAGACTTTGCGTCCCGGGCTGCGGCAGACCCCGGACGGGCGGCTCGCCAGCGCGTAGACCATATCGTCCCCGGCCTCTTTGTAATGGGCCACGGGGATGCAGTTGTTGTAATACCCCATGGTTCCTTCCAGGTCGGTACGGGCCGGAATCTCATAGAATCCGCCGTTCTGGTAGGTCATCAGGGAATAGTACAGATCGGAATAGGACGAGTTGATGGCGCTTCTTGCCAGGATGTGTCCGACGACGCCGCCTTTGGTGAAGGTGGTCAGCTTGAGGTCGGATAGTTCGGGGCTCGCCTTGACCATCTCCTCGATGTCGTTGACCGTATCCTCGTTCACCGCCTCGATGGCGATGGATGCCGACTTGGTGATGCCGATGATCCCCATAAGCAGCTTGAAGGTGTCGACGTCGGTCGCCTCGGACGCCGTCTGATTGGCCGGCACCAGCAGTGCGATGGATTTCGCGCGCTTGACTGAGATTTCCTTGAGCGCTTTGCGCGAACCCGGCTTGCCCTGCTTGACGAAGACGGACAGATTCTTGCGTCCGGTTGCGGTTTCAAGGAACAGGTTGTCGATCTGCTCGTTGATTTCGTCCCGGGATTCCTCGGACAGGATGACCACGACTTTCCGTCCGGGCAGGAAGGACAGCTCGCGGACCAGGTTCGCCCCGGCCGGAGACCAGTTCAGGATGACGTAGTGATTCTTGAGCTTCAGCCGGCCCACGTTGTGCGCGCGGCGGTCGAACACGCCCTGGAGCATTGAGGTCGCAAGACCGATCAGAGATCCGGTGAACGTAATCATCTGCACGATGGAAAGCACGATTTTCAGGGCCACCACGGTATCCGGCGCGTCGTTGTAAATGCCGCCGTTGTTCATCGTGAAGACCGTGCAGTACTGAAGATTCTTCAGAAAGGACTGGAAGGTATACTCCATCAGGGGTTCGCCCGACGGCGGATTGGCCATCAGCCATGTCATCGCCCAGGCCGCGATGGCCAAAAGAACGATGTTATACAGAATCAGGGCGTTGAAAATGACCAGATACGGATGCGAATAGTAAAACAGACGCAGCCAGCTGGTTCTTCCGCGGGTTCTTTTTTTGCTCATATGCTTTTCCTCTTTTCTTTGCCCGGCCTTGCCGGGAAAGCAGACTGAACTTTCCTTCATTATACAGGAACCATCCCTTTTTGTCCACCTCTTTATGGGCACAATCGGGGGCAATTCATCGGTCCGGCGGTTGATTTTGCATGGGGATGATGCTATAACCCGAGTTTGCCACTTCAAAAATGAAAACGGAGCCTTAATTGGCTCCGTTTTTGGCTATATAAAGCGAAATGTTGAGGAAAATAGGCGTATGAAATTTTGAAAAATATGTACCAACAATTATGACCCTACATGAAAAACCTTAATCCCGGTTTTAATGGATTTCAGCTCGGCCCTGCGGTATAGTTTGGAAGGGATTTCAATCTCAAAGGCTTTCAGAATAATAGCCAAGTCAGGGTCATCAATTTCCATAAGCCGGTAGAGATCACCGGGGAGGATATCCACTTTCCACTTGTTAAGTGCGGTCTGTATACGGTTTCCGCTCATTCCGACATTCCAATATAAATCTTTTTTGCTTTCCGGGTTTGCATCCCGGATTCTTTTTTGGATAATCCGCACCATGACAAGCGCCATCATGCAAATCAGGAGATGAGCGTCAATATGTTCCGGTGTTCTAACGTAAAGCGGGCGGGTTTCCAACGT
>JAFTBN010000032.1 GCA_017455185.1 Clostridia bacterium | reverse complement strand
TCTGATCAATCCGCTGTTGCTTCGTCTTTCTGAACATATGAGCTTTCCTCTGCGGGAGATAATGGCACTCTCCCTATCCGTGATTTTTGTCGCGGACTATGTGGTGTCCCACTTTGTGCTGAAGCTTGTCAAGACAAGCGTTGAGCTCAGTGAGGCGGACAACACCGAGGCTATCAGCAAGGAGGTTCGTCTGCTTCTCCGCGACCGCTCTGTCTTCCACCGCCGCTTTGCGGAAGCATATCCGGAGGTCATTTATAAAACGAAGCGCATTGCCAAGCGTATGGAGGAGATCCGGGCTGAGACGGAGAGATTGCGTCAGGAAGCCGAAAAGCGTGTCGCTCAGATGCGGTTGGAAGTCGCGGAGAACCTGGAGCCTACAAGAAACGTGAAAAATGAGATTATTGAAAAACAGGACGCACTGATTCGGCTGCTCTATCGGGAAGAAGACGCCAGCCCTGAAATCAGGGAACTGAAGCAGGAAATCGAGACGAAGAAGGCTGTGCTGCAAAAGCGGCGTGTACGGCTTCCCAGCTATAAAAAGCGTAATTGAGTAGGGATTAGGAATAGGAGCCGTGATATGAACTGCATCAGATTTGGTAAAACCAGATGGCGACCGGAATCTCAGAAATATGATTATAAAAATATGTTCATAAAATGTTCACATAAAAAATTAGCACTCTCCTATTGACACTGCTAAAAAACGGTGCTATAATCAGAATCGAACAGAGGAATGAAGATCGAATAGATGACCTCCACCCCCTTGCTCAGGTGACAAACAAAATGATTGCAGTATCAAAGGAGGCATGACTTATGTTACCGAGTATTTTTGGAGAGAGTTTGTTTGATGACTGGATGGGCTTCCCGTTCAGAGACTTAGAATCCGATGTGGATCGCAAGCTGTATGGCAAACATGCGGCTCATGTGATGAAGACCGATTTGAAGGAACACGATGAAGGCTATGAGCTAATCGTGGATCTGCCGGGATTCAAAAAGAATCAGATTAATTTGCAGTTGCAGAACGGCTACCTGACGATTACCGCTTCCAAGGGTCTCGAAGAAGAAGGCAAGGATAAGAAGGGCAAGATTGTTCATCAGGAACGCTACGAAGGCTCCATGACCAGAAGCTTCTATATCGGCGAGAATGTCAAGGAAGAAGATGTCCATGCCAAGTTTGAGGATGGCGTCCTGACGCTTAACTTCCCGAAGGAGAAGCCGGCAGCGCTTCCGGAACGCAAGACCATTCAGATCCAAGGTTAATCATGACTACTCCAGCGCCCTGCCAACCGCGGGGCGCTTTCTATTTCAGTGAAGATGTTTGAAATAAAAGAGAATTTGATGCTATGGTGAACTGCACGTAGAAGACGACTACAAAATGCAGGGCTTGGCCTTTATCATGCTGTTTTCGGTCTAATCCACAGGAACATGGAGAATGCGGCAAAGGATCTAGATGGAATGAGTGCGCAAACATGCCTGCTGGAAGCAAAAATGATTAAGAATCGTAAAAATGGAAGTCGGTGGGAGCTATGTAATCGGCTTAAGAAGCAAGTGAATTGATTCGAGAAGTTAAACACACAGCTGAACCTGAATATAGCCCCCGCTACCTAAAAATCAAATTGCCGTGTTTTATATAATAAATTGAAAGGAATGTGGTTTCTGTTTTCGTGAAATCAGGGGCACAGAAAAGCATGAAAAGGTTAAAAATCAAAAAACTGCTCTGGATTGTTCCGTTATCTGCGCTTGTTTTGCTGACCATCGCGTTTTTTATCTATACGGGACAGTATTATCACGCCGACTCCGCCGCGCTTTCTGCTCTCGAATCAGACGATGTAGTGACGGTCACGCAGACCGATTACGGCTGGTTGTTTGACGGTCCTTCGGAAAGCGATGCGCTGATATTCTATCAGGGCGCCAAGGTCGAAGAGACGGCGTACGCACCGCTGATGCGTCTTATTGCCCGGGAGGGGATGGACGTTCTCCTTGTCCGAATGCCTTTTCGTCTCGCATTTTTCGGTGTTAACAAAGCAAACAGCCTTATTTCGCGATACGATTATAACGCCTGGTATATCGGTGGTCATTCCCTCGGCGGAGCCATGGCGGCCAACTATGCGGCGAAGCACGGAGAACAGTTGAAAGGCCTGATCTTGCTTGCTGCATATCCGACAAAACCTTTGGACGATGAGCTGACGGTGGTCTCAATCTGCGGTTCCGCCGACGAGGTCATAAACAGAGAAAAGATGTCCGCCGGAGACGCTTATTTGCCGGAAAAAGCAGTGAAGTGCGTAATCGAAGGCGGAAACCACGCACAGTTCGGCAATTACGGAAAGCAGGCGGAAGACGGAGAACCGTCTATAACGTCTGAAGAACAGCAAAAGCAAACTGTGGAAATGATTATAAAAAACAAATGAACGGTCCTGAGAATTGATTCATTTGATTCTTCGCACTGGAGCAGGTTCGCCTGCTCCTTTTTGCTTCGGGGTCCCCTTCCTCTGTTTCTTCTCCGTCGTCGCCGTAGTGTACCTTAATCGGCGCGCAGGAGATATACTCCACCGAAACGCCCTGGCGCGTGTCCTCCGAAAAGCGAGTCTGCTCATCCAGGATCTCGAGATAGCCGACGAAGCAGTAGTAGATCACCACGCGCTGGGTGCGGTTCTTGTCCACGCCCTCGGTCTCGTGCACCTCGATACGGTCGATCATCTCGGTCAGAAGATTCTTCGTCAGCATCTTCATTTCCATAAACCGGCGGATTGCGCGGACGAACTTGTCCCGCTCGTAGCGGCGGTTGTCAAGGTCTTTCAACTTCTCCTGCAGAACGATGATCCGCTCCTTCAGCCGCGCCCGTTCCTCGTTGTACTCGCGGGAGAGGATCATGAAATCCTCATCCGAGACCTTTTCGCTCAGGTTGTTCTCGTAGAGCTGCTTCAAAAACGCCAAAAAGCTGATTATTTACACTTACTTCCTTGACAAGCCGTGTATCATTTGATATAATCCAATTTGTATCAAATGATATATTATGAGGTACCGTTATGCAAGTATTGATAAAACAGATCAGAACATATTTGAATATGAACCAGACGGAGTTCGCGAGACATTTGAACGTCGGCTATATCACCGTCAACCGCTGGGAAAATGGGCATTCGTTTCCGAACAAACTGGCGCAGTCGAAGATATATGAGATTTGTAAGGCAAATAACATACCCGTGTATGAGTTGACGCTCGAAAGAATCCGTAGCATCGCAGACGGTTCGTCTCTCACCGACGGTCGCATCCTTCTGTATCATGGCTCTAAATCCGGTATTGACGGAAAGATCGAACCGAAGAGCCGTTCGCAATGCGATTTCGGCAAGGGCTTTTATATGGGAACAGAAGTGAGTCAAGCGCTCACGCTGATCTGCGATTATGAAAAGTCCAAACTGTATCTGACTTCTGTCGATTTGACAGGTCTTCAGGTAGTCGAGATTCCTGCGGATATTGATTGGGCTATGCTCGTCGCATATCATCGCGGAAAAATGGAGAAAATAGCCGGTACACCTTTCTACGAAAAATATCGCAATATCACGCTGAACAAGGATCTCGTCATTGGCAGCATCGCCAACGACAGAATGTTTTATGTAATCGACAACTTTTTCATCGGAAATATTACCGATTCCGCGCTTGTTAACAGTCTTGCCGCTCTTCAGCTCGGAAAACAATACGTTGCTATTTCCGAAAAAGGGTGCAGCGCAATCAAAATCGAGAAGGAAATTGAGATTTCGTGGCTTGAACGGTTGTTTATCAAAGACGTCGCCGAAGAAAATCGCGCAAAGGGCGTTTCTATGGCAAATGACATTTGCAAAAAATACCGCCGTGACGGTTTATTCTTTGACGAACTGCTCGACCGTGCAAAGAACGGAGGGACACAATGAACGCGCTGAATCTGAAATTATGTGATATACAGGGACGGTTGTTCGAGCTTTCCGGAGAGAAATCGATTCCAAGCGTCGCATTCATTCGTGCGTTTATGACTTCCGATGTCGCAAAGGAACTTGATTCCACATATAACCGTGCGCAATGGATGGGCGAAGAATATTTACTCGAAGAAATAAAATCCGCTGCCGGTGATGCATTATCCGGTACCGGAGATATCTTTTCAAACGACATCCTCTATTGGATCGGATATGTCTACCGCTACTGGCATTTCTACACAGGCGAGGACAGCTCGAAGATTATCCGTCAGGCCCCCGTCGATACGATGCGCCGCAATTATATGATGTTTCATACGATGGACCCGTCGCTTGCAATCGAGGATCTGAAAGAGATCAACGGACAAAACTGATGCTTCAACGGGCTCGAAATCAGAGCCAACGTGATACCCTGTTGGTTCGTATCGCATTAACATTCTCCGATTTCATTCGGTTTGTTCTATTGCATTTTTACGGAGTGAAGTTGGATCGTCTTCTCCGGCACATAATAGAATCGAATAAAAACATTTTTGCAGAATCTATTGACAAAGCAAAAATGTACGCTATAGTGTACATAGAGGAAAAAGGGAGTGATGATATGACCAACACCAATGCAACCAATCTGCGTAAGAATCTGTTTGAGTATCTTTCGCAAGCCGTCAATTTCAATGATGTCATCAATGTCAGCACAAAGGACGGAAACGCTGTTATTCTTTCCGCCGAGGATTATAACGGCATCATGGAAACGGTTTATCTTATGTCGGATTCCCACGTCCTGAACGATATCGTAGAGGGCAAGAAAGAACCTTTGGAGCAAGGAACCGTTTATGATCCCTCGGAGGAATGGTAATGTATCAGATCATTCTTTCCAAGAAAGCGGCAGAGCAGAAAAAACAGCTGAAAGCGGTGAAATTGGATGAAAAAGCAAAGGCGCTGTTGAACATCATCGCGGAGGATCCGTTCAAAAATCCTCCGCCGTATGAAAAACTGTTTGGGGATCTTCGGGGACTCTATTCCAGACGGATCAATCACAAGCACCGACTGGTATATGAAGTTCTGGAGAACGAGCAAGCCATCCATGTCCTGTCCGTGTGGACACACTCCGAGACATAACAAACGCAGATCATAACCAATCAGGAAAAGGCAAGCCGGAAACGGATTGCCTTTTCTGATTTGAGAAAGAGAAAGCGTGTCTTATATCATCCAGAAATCACGAGACAATCCGTCTGATTGCACCATACAGCGAAGTCAGAAAGAAGGCGGCCAGTGAGCAAGAACAAAGGTCTCAGCATGGAGACATTGGAAAAAATCTGTGATGCCCTTCAATGTAAGATTACGAATGTTATAGAACTGACGGAAGATCCGCAAAAAGAAAACGAATAAGATTTAACAGACGCTGTCTGTTAAATTCAGAAGAGGGATTATTCATGGACAATGAATTGATTATTCAACAGGAAATGATTTCTCAAATCAGGGAAATCATGATCAATGCAAGACAAAATGTTGCTGTCCAAGTTAATAACGAACAGTTGCTTGCTTACTGGGATATTGGTCGTGTTATTGTCGATGAAGCAGTTATCCCGGGCTCTTACAAAAGAATTCGGGAAAGGATTCTCTCTGTCCAATGTTTATCATATGCGGCAGTTTTATCTGAACTACCCAAAATTCCAGTCACTGACTGGAAAATTGACATGGACACATTACTGCGAATTGATGTCGGTATCTGATAGAGATCGCCGCCACTTTTATGAAAAAGAATGTGAGCAGTCCGGCTGGTCAGTCAGAGAGATGAAACGTCAGATTTCAACGTCTCTTTTTGAAAGATTGTTGTGATCTGATGGCAAAGCAAATAAAGGACTCTCGGTTTATGAAAAGAAAAAACAGCAGGTCAGATATAAATCTGACCTGCCAAATGTATCGGATCAATCGCTTCTATTTCAAGCCGTTTTTGTTCCGTCTTCTTCCTTTGTTTTATCGGCTTCGGGAGGAAATTCGGTCTTCTGTCCCCTATATTCCAGACATAGCATCGTCAGGTCATCAAATTGCTCCGCGTCCTTCACAAAGTTGTCAACTGCCCGGCGAACGTTGCGCAACACACGACAGGGCTCGGCATCCGGTTCCTCGTTCAGTGCGGCAAGCATTCGCTCATTGCCGAACATCTCCTCTTCCCCGTCGGTCGCCTCGGGCACGCCATCCGTATAAAGGAACAACTTCGTCCCCGGCGTTAATTGCAGCTCGTATTCCCTGTACTTAGTCCCCGGCATTCCGCCGATTACAAAGCCATGTCTGTCCTGGAACAGTTCCAAAGGCCCTCCGGGTGTTTTTTGAATAATGGGATACTCATGCCCTGCATTCGCCGCCTTGATTTTTCCGGTCGATATCTCGAGGATCCCAAGCCATACCGTAACAAACAGTTCCTCCTGATTGTTGGAGCAGATTGCTTCATTGGTTTTCGTCAGGATTTCGGCGGGCGAACCTCCAAGCATCGCACAGCTTTGCAGGATGATTTTGGAAGCCATCATAAACAGCGCGGCAGGCACGCCCTTGCCGGAAACGTCTGCCATCACTATGCCCAGATGGTCATCGTCAATCAGGAAAAAGTCGTAGAAATCTCCACCCACTTCTTTTGCGGGGTCCATGCTCGCGTAAATATCGAATTCGCTCCGGCCGGGGAACGGCGGGAAAATATGCGGAAGCATGCTTGCCTGAATTCTCGTCGCCATGGAAAGTTCGGTGCTGACCCGTTGCTTTTCCGCGGTGATGGTCTCTATCTCCCCGATGTAATTGTCCATCTCAAAGGCAAGTTCGGTCACGTCGTTTGACAGGTCCCCGATTTCATTGTGGGACCGGACTTCCTTCATGCCCTCCCGAATGGCCAGGCTGTCCTTGTTCTCCTTGTACAGGCGAATGTTCTTCTGCACCTTTCTCAGGGGCTGAAGCACAACCCGGTACACCAGAAGCAGGCAGATCAGAGACAGAATAATCTGGAAAAGCATCGCATAGAGCGTTTCCCTTCTCGCCTGAGAAGCAGCGGACGCCTGAAGTCCGGACAGATTGTACGTCAGTCCGATAAAGACCGGATGGCCTTCCACCTCTCCCAGGAATGTATAATAATCCACATAAATCCCGGCATTGGCAAGATACGAGGTGTTCGCTTTCGCGCTTTGCATCGCCTTCGTCTGATCCTCTCCCACCGTTACGATATGTCCGAGCGGATATACCTCCAGGTATTCGATTCCGCGCTTTGCACCGGGCTCGGCTGCGCTGAGGAGGAAAAACTGTTTCTCGTACGTTTCGTCCGCCACCACGCAGAAAAGAAAATCGAAGTGATATGCAGTTTTGATCTGGTTCAGTCTGGCAATCAGCCAGGTATAAACGATCTCAGCGTACAGTTTCTGGTCCTCGGGATTCATCCCCTCCATCTGTGCGTCCGTGACATATTTGAGTTCCAGATCCGGATAACGTGCCGACAGAGTGCGACACTTCTCTTCGGTCTTTGTCCCTGCACCGTATCCGACATCATACTCAATGTCCATTTTCTGGGCATGGGTATACCAATAGAAGAGCAGCCGGTCGCTTGCAGGATATTCCCGGATTGCCGCCTCTACCTCATCCCCGATTTCCGAGGTGCGCTCCTCCGTCTGGCGAAGGATGGCAGTCTTTGAAATCGTACCCTGCACCAAAAAGGTGATTATGCCCGAAACAAGAACGGCTATGACAAACAGGATGACGACCTGCGATATCAGCCGGATTCTCCTGCCTTGATTCTCTTTTTCTTTCTTCATATTTCTTTTTGCTCTGTCTCAAATAAAACCGTAAAACCGTCGGCCCGACTCTGGGTGGAGTCTTCCCCGCCGTCTGCCGTCTTCAGGACCTCTTTCCGGGTCATTCTCCCCGGGCCTCTGCATAACCCGCATACCGGCGCAAGTCTGTCCCCGTCCTTTTTGATCGGTCCCTTTTTCTTCCCATTTTGGCTGCATTACGGTTCCGCTTCAGGAATCTGTCCGGTTCTTTTCGTCTCCGCTCCGTATCCACTCATCGATTTCGCTGATTTTGAAGCGCCATGTCCGTCCGATCTTGACGGCCGGCAACCCTCTTTTTTCAATCCAGATCAGACAGGTATCCCGGGTGATGGACAAATATTCGCACACCTCGTTCATAGAATACCAACGCTCTACGTTTCCAATTGTTCTATCCATAACAGCCTCCTTTGCAATGGTTTTAATCCATTCAAGACTGATTTTATTACAACAGAAGAACAATGTCAAGTATTTCAATGTGAATTTCTATATAATTGCGCAAAAATTCGCTCAATTTTATTGATAATCAGTACTTAAGGGAGCACAACAGCCGATGGACGGAACGATCGGCGCCGGATTTCCGGTTCAAAAGCCGGGGTAAACCCCTATCAGATCCTTTGGCAGATCTTGGTCATCTGTTCCAGGAACTGTGCCGCGATGGGGGTAAAGGGCTGATGCTTTTTCCATACCAGATGCATTTTGGTTTCCAGGCATGGCTGCAGCGGGCGGAACACCAGCCCGCTTTTCGGGGACACGTCAATCAGATGCTCAAAGGTCAGAAGATACCCGAGCCCCGGCAAAGACGGACCCGTTGTAGGACAGGCGGAAGGATCCTTCCAAAAGGATCGACTCAAACGAATCCCCGGCCCAGTCCGCAATCTCACGCCGCCAGGACTGCTCGGAACAAAACAGCGGCAAACCCTTCAGGTCCCCGGGAGAAAAGGTCTCCTTCCGGGCAAGCGGATCATCGGCCGCACGCGTCATATTCTCCTCCCTGGCTACGGCGAGGAAATAGCGAAGTGTCCTGATTTCCATTTTCAGCCTCAGTATCATTCCGGTTTGGAATATCATGATATTCATTATAACCATTTGCAAAGAACATATCCATGCGTTATAATCCAGACAGAAGCAACTCGGACAAAAGACTGTATCAATAGGAAAGGAACCCGGAATGAAAAAGGAGCTTCTGATCCTGCCCGGCCTTACCCATACCGATCTGTACGACGGGGGCGGAAAAGACGCCATTCCGTTTGATAAAATCGAATTCTTCATAAAGGAGCATCTGAAATGAGCCATGTCCTTGTCATTACCTCCAGCCTGCGCGAACGGAGCAATTCCGACCGGCTGGCTGAAGAACTTGCCCGCGGCGCGTCCGACGCGGGTCATCTTGTCGAAACCGTCAGCCTCAAGGGCCGTACGATCGGATTTTGCAAAGGATGTCTTGCCTGCCAGAAAAGCATGCGGTGCGTCATCCGGGACGACGCGGCAGAACTGGTCGAAAAAGTAAAGGAAGCCGACACGGTGGTGTTTGCGACCCCCGTCTACTATTACGGCATGAGCGGGCAGCTGAAAACCCTGCTCGACCGCCTCAATCCTCTGTACCCTTCGGATTACCGTTTCCGGCACATCTATCTTTTATCCGTTGCCGCGGAGGAAGATTCTTTCGTCCCCGAAAAGACGGTAGCCTGTCTGAAAGGCTGGGTGGATTGTTTCGAAAAAGCGGAATTGACCGACTCGCTTTTCTGCGGCGGGATCGGGGATGCGGGAGAGGCCGGAAAGCATCCGGACCGGTTGGAGGAAGCGTATGAATTCGGCCGTCGGCTCAGATAGGAGCAAAAGAATCCGGACTCTGGCCCTGCTTTTGCTTGCGGCGGTTCTGTTCTCTTTTTCCGCCTGCGGCACGCCGGAAGAACCGGTTAAAACGCGTCAGCAGAACCAGGTCACCCGAAGCGAAGAAACGCAGGCGCAAGCCGGGCCTGATTCCTCCGTGCCGACCGGTCGGAGTGAGGACACGGAAACGTCGGTCCGGGAAACATCCGCTCCGGAAGGAGAACACAGCTCCAATGAGGAAACAAAGGAAGAGACCGCTATGCCAAAACTGAAAATGAAGATTGACGGACAAATCATCCCGGTCAACTGGGAGAACAATGAAAGCGTCGACGTCCTGCTGTCGCTCGTGTCCGATTCGCCCCTGACCATCAAAATGTCCATGTACGGCGGATTTGAACAGGTCGGCCCGCTCGGAACAAGCCTTCCGAGAAAAGACGAGCAGACCCAAACGAACCCCGGCGATATCGTCCTTTACTCGGGCAGCCAGATCGTCGTATTCTACAAGTCCAATTCCTGGGCGTATACCCGACTCGGAAAAATAGAGGGGCTTAACGGCTCCGAGTTGACCGAACTGCTCGGAAACGGCGCGGTCACGCTGACCCTTTTTGCCGGATAAGGGCCTGCGCAAATGCGATAAACAGAAAAGAATCTCTTGTTCCGGGAGATTCTTTTTTTCATACCCCCTTGCATTTCCCGCGGCTTGGAGTATACTGATATCATAGGTTGTGCACAATCAGTTTGTATACAATAAAAACCGGTACAGAAGCCAAAAACGGATTCACATCGAAGGAGGAAAAAGATGAAAATCGCAGTTCGTTATTATTCCCGTTCGGGAAACACCAAGGCCGTGGCGGAAGCCATCGCGCGCGCGGCAGGCACACAGGCGGTCTCGGTTGACCGGGAAGACGCAGGACTTGAGGAATGCGCGGATGTTTTGTTCATCGGCGGAGCCCTTTATGCCTACGGCATCGACGGCCACCTGAAAGAATACCTGAAGTCTCTCAAGGCAGACAGCGCGAAGCGCGCGGTCGTCTTTTCCACTTCCTGGCTGTCCAAGCACGCGATTGCCCTGATCCGGAAGGGGCTGAGTGAAGCCGGCATTCCGGTGGAAGAAGCCTTCTTTTATGCCAAAGGCAAGCCCGGCGAAAAGCAGCTGCAGGAAGCCGAGGCCTTTGCGAAACAGTACCTGGCATGAGCGATCCGTATGAATCCCTGCGTCTGGACCATCAGCTCTGCTTCCCCCTGTACGCCTGCGCCAAAGAAATCGTGCGGCAGTATCGGGCGCCTCTTTCCCGGCTCCGCCTGACCTATACGCAATATGTGGTCATGATGGTGCTCTGGGAACACGGGACCATGACCGAAGGAGAACTGGGAAAGCGCGTGCATCTGGATTCCGGAACGCTGGCTCCCCTGCTCAAGAGGCTGGAAAGCCTTGGATACATTCTCCGCACCCGTCCCGAAGGGAACGAAAGAACGCTTTCCCTTTCCCTGACCGAAGCGGGTGAGGAATTGCGGGACGAAGCGCTTTCGGTTCCGGAAGCCATGGCAGGCTGTCTGGACCTCTCTCCCCAGGAGATGGCGCAGCTCAAGTCCTTGCTTGACAAAGCCCTCTCCCGGATGCCCCGTCAGTGAAAGCCGGGCCGCCTGACAAGCCCATCACAGCCCGGAACAGGGCGGCATTCCTGCCGCCCTGCTCTTTTTTTCGGTTCCGGCCCGCACAAGACACCACCCAATCCAAAAAAACGGGAGTGCTTCCAAAGACGGCACTCCCTTTTTTTCTCAATATTCCGCATTGCCCACCGTGCGGGGATAAGGCAAAACGTCCCGGATGTTCGAAACACCGGTCAGATACATGATGATCCGCTCGAATCCGAGGCCGTATCCGGCGTGCTTGGTTCCGCCGTACCGCCGCAAATTGACGTACCACCAATAATCCTGCTGCCGCATCTTGTTTTCCTCCATACGGGCCGTCAGGACGTCCAGACGTTCCTCACGCTGGGATCCGCCGATGATTTCCCCGACGCCCGGGACCAGCAGGTCCATGGCGGCAACGGTCTTGCCGTCGTCGTTCAGGCGCATGTAGAACGCCTTGATCTCTTTGGGATAATCCGTGACGAACACCGGGCAGTGATAGATCTGCTCGGTCAGATACCGTTCGTGCTCGGTCTGCAGGTCCATGCCCCACTCCACCGGATACTTGAACGGAGCGCCGCTCTTTTTGAGCAGTTCCATCGCTTCGGTGTAGGTGACGCGGGTATATTGGCTCACCGCCAGTTTGTTCAGCCGCTCAAGGAGCGTGGTATCGACAAACTTGCCGAAGAAGGCAAGCTCAGCTTTGCAATGCTCCAGCACATACCGGACGATGTATTGAATCATATCCCAGGCCAGCTGCATATCGTCGTTCAGATCCGCAAAGGCAATTTCGGGTTCGATCATCCAGAATTCAGCCGCGTGGCGCGCGGTGTTGGAGTTCTCGGCGCGGAAGGTCGGACCGAAGGTGTAAACCTTTCCGAACGCCTGGGCGTACGTCTCGGCTTCCAGCTGTCCCGAAACCGTCAGGTTGGTGCTCTTACCGAAGAAATCCTGACTGAAGTCCACCTCTCCGTCTTCCGTCCGGGGCGGGTTCTTCATATCCAGCGTGGTCACGCGGAACATCTCTCCCGCACCTTCGGCGTCCGATCCGGTGATCAGCGGAGTGTGAACGTATACAAATCCTCTTTCATGGAAGAAGGAGTGGATCGCATACGCGACCTCGCTGCGAACGCGGAACACCGCGTTGAACAGATTGGTTCTCGGGCGCAGGTAGGCCTGCTCGCGCAAAAACTCGGGCGTATGCCGCTTGGGCTGAATCGGATAATCCGGAGTCGACATGCCCTCCACTTCCACGCTCTGCGCGTGAATCTCATAAGGCTGCTTTGCACCGGGCGTCAGGGTCACTTTACCCCGGACCACCAGGGCGGCTCCGACGTTCTGCGCCACAATCTCGGCATAATTGGACAGGATAGCCTGTTCAATGACCACCTGAACCGAAGAAAAACTGCTTCCGTCGTTCAGATCGATGAATCCGAACGATTTGCTGTCGCGCAGGTTGCGCACCCAGCCTCCGATCACCACTTCCCGTCCGGCGTATGCCTGCGGGTCCTTCTCTATTTCTGCAACAAAATCACGTTTCATCTGTTTTCTTCTTTCCTGACTTCTCTTACTTCAATGCGTCAAACACACGCAAGCCGTACTCGCACAGCGCGTGGTCCTCTTCTCCCGTTCCGCCGCTGATGCCAAGACCGCCGACAATCGCATCCCCGACCTTGAGCGGCACACCGCCTCCGAAGGTGATCAGTTTATCGATGGCCTGCAAGCCGTAGAACGTCTGTCCGGGCTGAACCATTTTGGACAGTTCAATGGTCGGCATCTTGACCGACACGGCCGTGTAGGCTTTCTTGATCGCCACCTCGTAACTGACGAGGAACGCGTCGTCCATGACGTGAACGGCAATCGGGTTGCCCTGCGAATTGCAAACCGCGATGACAGCCTTTTTCCCGATGCTCTCGGCGTATTTCTCCACCGCCTCAATCAGCGCGACCGCCTTTTTGGAAGAGAGGAGCGCGGTGCTGCCCATATGGCGGAGCACTTCGTCCACAACCGCCTTTTCCCGGTTGTCAAGCCCTGCGGACGCAGGTGCGGGCGCAGGTGCGGGCACAGGAGCGGGCGCAGGAGCGGGTGCGGCAGCAGTCGGAGCCGGCGTCGGGGCCGAGAAGGATCCGATCGGAGTCTGGCTGGCCGGAACCGGTCCGGAAACCCGGCCGGAATAATCGCTGATGTGTCCCTGGGCGTATTCGTAATCCACCCAACGGGCCACCATATACAGATAATCCGAGAGCCGGTTGATGTACTTCTGCGTATTGGACTGCGTCGGGAATTTTCTGACCATTTCGGCAATGGCCCTCTCCGCCCTGCGGCAGACCGTCCGGGCAACGTCCAGTCGGGCGGAAAGCTCGCAGTTTCCCGGAAGGATGAATTCCTTGACCCGGTTGAACGCGTCCTCGGCCCTGTCTATTTCCTTTTCCAAAAATTCCACTTCGGCCGGAGGCAATACATACGATTGCAGATTTTGGGACGCGATGCCGGCCATGACCGTAATCAGGTTTCTCTGCACGCGTTCTACCGCAACGCGCAGTTCCTGATGCGTGGTGATGGCCTTGACCATACCCAGGTGCGACGTCAGCTCGTCGATGCACCCCAGCGCATTGACGCGTTCGTCGGACTTGGATATCTGCACGCTGGACATCAGCGTGGTTTGTCCCCGGTCGCCTTTTTTGGTATAGATTTTCATCGGTTGTTCTCTTCTCTCTTTCCTGTTTATACAAAAGAGTTCTTCGTATTCTGTCCTGTTTCCATTTCTTCCAGAAGCGGCTTTTTCTGAATCAGGCGGGCGCTGTTCGCCCCAATGATCCGGGCCTGCGGCACCGTTTCCACCCAGGCGTCGGCAATCGGCCGGCTTCTCGGCAGTCCGCGCATCGTGAGCACCGCTTCTTTTTTGTACAACGCAATTCCCGAACCCAGGATGGAATCCTGCGCCGCCTGCTCGGCTATGGCCAGGATTTCCCCTTCTTCATGCGGAATCACTTCATACAGCACGCCTTCCTCCTCAATGCCCTCGCAGATATGGGAAAGCACTTCCAGGTCGGGCTGGCAGGTATAAATCCGCACGGCGGGTCTTGTCGTAATCATGCCATCTCTCCCATCGCGCTGAGCACGAGTCCGGTTGCCACCGCGTTGCGGGGTCCTTCGACTCCCCGGATGTTGCCCCGCCCGCACACTACGCGGAACGCGGACAACTCCTCGGTCAGCATACCGGGTATTTCAAAATCTTCGGCCGAACCGCCGACGAGCACCACATAGGAAAGATTCCTCAGATCCTTTCCCGGCGCCACGGTCTTCAGGGCGCGGAGTGCATTGACCACAAACACTTTCCTCTTGGCCTCCTGACGGACCTGCGCGATCTTCTCCATCGGGATGTCCTCGTCAATCCGGATCATCTTTTCTCCGTCCAGCAGAACGACGTGCCCGAACAAACGGGGATCGAGCGACTCGTCGAAGAAACGCATCTCGCCGCTCTCCAGGCGCAAATGATACAGACTTTCCACTTTGGCCAGCGGATATTTCTTGATCTGCTCGGCGGTGTTTCTCTCCTTCAGACCGAGTTCGGTCCGGATGAGCATGGTCACCAGTTCCCCGGCGCCCGCCCGGTGCGTCATGAAGATTTTACCCTCGTCGCTGATCAGGGCCGCGTCGGTCGAACCGCCGCCCATATCCAGAATCGCCACAGGCAGAGCCGTTCCGGGCGTGGTCATGGCTCCGATGGAAGCCATCACGGCCTCCACTCCGGCCACCTTCACTTCGGAAACGCCCGTTTCCTCGCGAAGGCGCTGCGCAATCTGCTGCATGGGCAGTTTCTGCGTCCGGACCATGGCCGCGATTCCGACGGCCTTTTCCATGCAGGTCTCCCCTGCCAGCGCGCCGGAAATGGCAACCGGAGCCAGCGTATCCACCGCCAGCAAATCGGTGATGCGCACTTCGGACGCCGGGACTTCGGACACCTGGCTCATGTTTCTCCGGATGCGTTCCAGCATGGACCCGATGTTGGTTCCGGGTTCTCCGGTGATATCCCGGATTTCACCCTCCCGTCCCAGGGCCTCCATAATGGCCTGAGCGCCCCGGTCGATCTCGACGGTCTGTCCCGCCTGCCCGTGAAACGTCACGGACCCGGCCGGCAGGATGTTCTCCCGCACGTTGCCGTGGGGCGTCTTAATGACCACCGCGCTTCTTTTTCCGATCAGGCTCTTGGCAATCGGGGTCGCCTGACGGGTTTCCTCGGGCCCCAGTCCGAGCAGCGTCGCAATCCCGTACGGATTGGACAGCATCCGAACGGACTGTCCGGGGAGCGCAACCTCGATGGCCGCGCGTTTGCCCTCGGGGATTTCCCCGATCCGTTTCACTTCATCCAGAATCGGTATTTTCCGATTCAGCCGGTTCTCCACCAGTACTGCCTCATCCGCTTGCAGAATCAATCCCCTGATCTGAACCGAAGCAGGCAGCCCGTTAAGCTTTTTGGCTATTTCCTCAAATGAAAACGCCGATGAAGCCGTCACGATATAAGGGTGGTCAGGCTGCGCCCGGTCCAGATGGTCCAGGGCGAGCAGTTCCCCCGCTGCCTGTCCTACGCCCGCGGGCGTGGACGGGTTATGTCCGATCATGGAGGACTCGGTGATGATGGTCTCCGTTATGGTTTCCATAGCCGTATCCCCGATGACGGGTGCCGCTTCATTCAAGCGAATGGTGTGCAGGTCGGACTCCGCAAGACCGCAGGACTCCAGCGCCTCGTGCAAAGCAGCCTTGATGGCATGCACGTTGGCCAGGGTGCCTTTGGTCCCGGTCGTCGGGCGGGTGGCGCTGGCCAGAAAGGTCAGTTTCCCGTTTTCAACCTGCCCTATGCAGACTTCCGTGGTGGAATTGCCGATGTCAACACCCGCAATCCGTTTCACAAAAGAATGCCTCTCTTCTCATAGATTTCGGCTGCCTCGCGCACCATTTTCGCGCACTTGACGGCCTTGTATTTGTTCTCCAGTTCGTCTGCCATCGCCAGCAGCTGCGCCTTGGTGGCGCGGTGCGGACGGAGCAGATTGTACATGCGCAGCATCTCCTGGTCCGGAACGTCCACCAGCTCGGCCGCGCGGTCGAAATTCTCGCCCATGGAGGGGCGGTCATCCTCTCGCGCCACCTGTCCCTGCGCATTGAGCATTTCCTTGGAAATCTTGATGTCGTCCGCGGTCACATGTCCGCGTTTGACCTCCTCCAGGGAAATATCCGACAGCTTCTTGCCGGTTTTCGAACGGACTATGTCCGCGTGATTCTCTCCGATGGGATACCGATATTCCATTACGATCTGTCCTCCCACTCGATGTAAGGATGCGCCGGGTCGAGCTGCTGGGTCTCCCGGATGTGCATCAGGGCCGCCTTGACCTGGAACTTGGGCCGGATCATGGGGTCGTTCTTGCACTCAATCGGTTTGACCTGTTCGCCCTTGGCGTATTTGGCCGCGTTCTGGCCGACTTTGCGGTAATGCTCCTCGGTCATAAGCGGCGCCTGCGGGAACAGTTCCAGATTGGACAGCGGATACAGATCCTTCTGATGGATGACCGCCGTTCCCTTGGACTGAATGCCGATGCCGATGCCCGAGCCGCTGAGTTTGGCCGCCTCAAGGCCCATGAAACAGACGTCGGACGTCTTGAGCACCTTGATCACGCGGGGCACCATGCCCTCTTCCTCGATTCCCGCCTTCAGGTTGCGGAGCACCTCCTCGTGGGGGATGCCGTTGATGGTCCGGCGGATTTCCATCTGGAACGCAGGCCCCACCCCGATGACCACCTCTTTGGGATTGGTTCCCTTACGGGCGGGCGGGTATTGGCTGTAATCCGTCCGGACTGCCGCCTCCAGCGCCTCTTTGGCGTTTTGCGGGCCGGCCTGCGCCAGCACAGGGGGCGGATTGTCCTGCAGTATTTTCGTAATGACCCGGGTCAGTTCCTCCCCGGATATTTGCTTTCCTGTCCTTGCCAGGTCGCGAAGAACGGCTTCTGTTACAAGCCGTATGACTTGCTCGTCCATCATCCGCCTCCTTAAACCTGATTGGGATCGATGATGTGCGGAATCTTCTTGATTTCCTCCCATCTCTCCCCCTCGACCCGGTAGCCCGTTCCGGGCCCCTGGTAATCGTTGGGCGTATTCACGCCGCTGAGCACGTGAAAGTCACGGTTCAGAATCGCCGAAGTCTGCATATAGTCCCCGATGACCCGCTGCTTGAGCATGTTCAGAATGCTTTGCGCCAGGTCTTCAAACCCGCTCTCGGCCAGCGCGCGGACCACGTCAATGCCGGTCACGCCCCGCTTGAGCATCTCCTCCGCGGCCATCAGGTCGGCCGGCACGTCCCGGTTGAGCGTATCGTGGCTTCCGTGTGCGTAGACCACACGTTCCACCTGCTCGTCGGTGATCTCGGTCAGACCCAGATACCGGAAAACAGCCTGCACCGCCTTGGCGGCTTTCCGCCTCACGGCGATGACCTCCTCTTCCTTGACCGGCCGGAGTCCGCCGTCCACCTGCATATCCCGCTGAAGGACGTTGTAATCGTCAAAGTCCTCGGCGTCAAAATTGGACCCCGCGAACATATTGTCGTAATTCGGTTCAGCCGCATATCCCGAGAAGATGAAATCGGTTCCCGGCAAAAACTGCAGCATGGTCCGCGCCGTCCGGCGCATGGGCGAATTGGAAAAACTCTGGTCGTTGGACGAAGCGCACTCCAGTCCGAGCATGGCCGCCACCAGATTCTCTCCGAGCACCTCGCGGATGCCGGCCGGGACCGAGCCCGGAATTCCGATGCAGCTGACCGAACCGTTCTGCGTTCCCTGAGAACCGGCCCCTTTGGTCACATACAGGCACCGGCACTCCAGATACAGCATGGATTTCTTCTCTGCGTTGCCCATCAGGACCTCGGAACCCGCACCCGACGTAAAGCGGACTTTCAGCCCGCGGGAAGCGTAAGCGGAATTGAGAAACGCCTTCGAATAGGGGGTATCATCCCCGTCGACGAACACCTGCTCGGTTCCGTATACCGAAACCGTCTCCGCGTAAGTCGTAAGCCCCCGAATGCCCAACTCGAGTTCGGTCGCCTCCTCCGAGGAGCATTGCGTCAGGGTGCCCGGACGTCCGCACTGGGAACCGATGAGCAGAGCCATGGCATTGAACGGCGCGTATCTTGCGACGCCCATGGTGGTCTCCTCCTCGGCAAATCCCCGGAACGAACCCTCGGCCGCGTCGGCGGCCAGCTGCACCGGGTCGTCCTTGAGATTGGTGATGTGCGCCTGGTTGGAAGGCATTTTGCGGGCGCGCATTTTCTGCATGCCCATCATCATCTCCACCACATTCAGATATCCCATCACCTGGGTCATCTTGGCCGGCGTGATACCCGAACAGATGCGCAAAACCTCTTTGCGGCTCACCGAGATATCCACCACCTTGCGAGCAATTTCAAGAGACGGAATCTTCATCATCTCCTCGGCCCGGTCAATGTGGATGGCATAGTCGGCAATAAACTGATCCAGAAAGTCGAAGTCTTCCCTCTTCTTTCCGTCCAGTTCGACTATGACCCCGTTTTCCACCTTCACGGAAGGCTCGGGATCATAGGGAGAATGCATGGCGACAAAACCCATTTCGGGCCACTCGTTTATGTATCCGTCCAGGTTGACGGAACGCTTATCCAATGCTTCAAAACGACGGGATCTCACCTTGCACCTCCGTATAAACGGGCATAGTTCGCCTATTTATTCATAATAATTATATAACTTATAGAAGAGCTTGTCAATTGATTTGCCCAAACATCCGGAACACATTCTGCACAAAAAAAGAGTCCTGCGCAACCGCGCAATATTGCATATCTTCTCATGGACACTCAAACCGGATTATGTAGCAAG